>NZ_BAAABL010000042.1:0-377670 GCF_039520965.1 Halarchaeum salinum | reverse complement strand
TCTCCCGCTTCACTTCCAACGTTCTAACGACTCATCCCGACGCTGTCTGCGGATTCAATAGAGCCGTTCCGACATATCGAACGGGAATCCCCGATTACGAGGGACTGCGACGGTCGCGACCGCGACTACTCGGTAGCGAAGCCGAAGTCGAAGTCCCCCTCATCGTCGAAGGAGAGCGCTCGAAACGCGCCGACATCAGTGTCCTCGCGTTCCGAGAGCTCGCGGGCGACCGGCTCCGAGACGTAGAGCGCGTCGGGTTCGAGGGTGTTCTCGATGTAGGCGACACGGAGGTCTTCGGGGTCGCGCACGCCCATCATCGAGTATGCGACGACGAGCGTCGCTTCGTCGGTGGGCGTGATGACCGGGATGAACGCGCGGGACGGCTCGCCGCTCGTTACGGTGTTCGTGTAGACATCGTCGAGGTTGAGGTCGGCGACCAGATCCTCGTGGACGTAGTCGGCGAGTCCCAAACCGACCGCGTTCCCGTGGGAAGCCGGTGTGACCGAGCGGACGTAGATGCGCGTGATATCGGGCGATTCGGGTTCTGGCTCGTCGAGATAGCGCGAGCGGCCGATAACGTTCGGATCCATCCCCGCACCCGAGATGTCTTTGCCCAGTTCGTCGACGACGAGCAAATCGAGGTCCTCGACGGGTAGAGTCGGGAAGAGTTCCGTCGAGCGCTCGAGGAGTTCGGGTTCGCGCTCGGGTATCTCGTCGACCGGGACCCCCTCAATGTGCGCCGCGCGCTCGTGGGCGTTATCGAGGAGCGCAATCCCCCCGACGATGGGCGTCTCTTCGAAGAGGATCCGCGCCCGTTCCCGGATGGCCGACTCGAGCCCTCCATTGATCGCGGTGTTGTGCATCGCGTCCGCCCCGCGCTGTTTGCCGAGGCCGACGACCGCCATCTTCTCGAGGCCCGACTCGGTCGCGCCGCGGTAGTCCGTGTGAAGTTTCACGCGGTTCGCGAGGAGGATGGCGTCGGCGCTCGTCGCGACGGTCGAGGCGTAGACTGGACGTCCGTCCTCGTCCGCACCGACCTGCTCGACCGACATCGAGTCCCGGATCTCGCAGCCGAGACGCTCTTCGGTGATCCCGTACTCCGCAAGGACGCCGTGTTGACCCTCCGGCGTAGCGCCACCGTGACTCCCCATCGCGGGGAGGACGAACGGCTCGAAATCACGCTCTCGAAGTTCGTCCACGGCCGCTTCGACGAGCTCGGGCATATCGTGGATACCGCGACTCCCGGCAGTGACAGCGACTTCCGATCCATCCGGGAGGTCGTCGAAGGCCGGGATAGCGTCGACGGCGTCCCGAGTGGCTGCGGTGACGTCGTCGACCTGCGGTGGATCTCGGTGGCGCTCTACGAACGCGAAACGCGGATACTCGTCGACATCGAGGTCGTTGACGTTGGTGAGCGTCTCCGCGTCCGGAACATCGAGTTCGATCATGACGAATACGAGGCGGTCCGCGTTCTTAGTTTTATCTTCCTGCGGTGGCGAACGTCGCTCACGGCGAGGAGACCACCACTGTCTCGTGATGGCGGCCGACTGCGACGAATCGAGCGCGTCCTTGGCATGACGGAAGGCCGGTCGACGCCCGGGCCCCCGGTCAGCGATACGCGACGGCGCGCACGGAACACCCGCTGGTGTTCTGGACATTGAGTGGGAGAAAGCTAAAGCAGGCGCGGCGGGTGTCGGCACCGTCGAGGACCGCATCGAGGTTACGGAGCTCCTCGATGGGGAGGACATCGTTCTCCAAGAGGGGGAGGTGGGAGTCGGCGGGATCGACGTCGGTGCTCGAGCCGTGTGCCGGCATCTCGTCGAACCACCCGCCGACGCTCGGCGTGTCGACACCGACCGCCGTCGCGCCCGCGTCGGCGAGGTACTGGGAGGCCGCCCCGTGGAGGTGGGGGAACTCGAACAGCCACTCGTCGGTGTGCCCATAGTACTGATCCCACCCAGTGTGGAGCATCACCACATCCCCGTCCTCGATGTCGTCGGCGAACGGTTCGAGGTGGTCGACCGTGATCGTCTCCGCGGTCTCCATCGGCGCGAGATCGAGCACGACTCCTTCGCCGACGAACTTCGAGGCGGGGAACTCGTCGAGGGTCTTCCCCTCCGGAATGAAGTGACGCGGGGAGTCGACGTGCGTCGCCGTGTGGGTGCGCATCGTCATCTTCTCCATGGTGTAGCCGTCGCGAGCCGCGAGCTTCGTCCGCTTCAGGTCGATGGGCGGAAACGTCGGCCAGACCGGGATGTCGTCCTCGATGGGGTTGGTGAGATCGATGACCTCCTCTGGTTCGTCGAACATACGAGGTGAAATACCACGGAGAGACGCATAACGTTAATTATTATTTCGTCCCAACGGGCCGTGCCGAATTCCTCTTCGGCGGGGAGCGACAGGCAATTGTCGACCGGCGCGATGTCGGCGAGATGATGGTCGTCGGCGAGATGCCGGCGGGCGTCGCGGACCAAAGCCACGTCGAGGCCCGCCAGTGACGTGACGGTTCCGGCGGTTCCCGTCGACCGCCGCTTCTGTTCGTGCGAGCGGTAGTTATACGGCGAATCGTCGATAACTGGCAGTTGATGCCATACTACGACGGTGTCGAACTCTCGAGCACGTACGCGGACGCGAGCGAGCGTGGATACGGGTTCTTCGCGAGTAACGTCACACACGTCGACGTCCTCCTCGGACTTCTTCAGGGTGCCGACAGTGCCGATTCCGATCTCGTCGTACAGGTGAACCGGAAAATTGCGGCGGCCTTCGGGAACGGCGACGCAACCGTCGGTCTCAACGCGTTCGCCGCGTACATCGAACGCGTCGCGGACAGCGTCGACGTCGGCGTCTTCTGCAACGTCGACCACGTCCATCTCCCGAACCAGGCCGACTTCCTCGACGCCGTCGCCGAGTCGGGCGTCCCCTCCTCGGTGATGGTCGACGCGTCGGACACGTCCTTCGAGGAGAACGTCGAGTTGACCCGGGAGGCCGTCGAGCGTCTCGACGAGGCGGACGGGGAGATGCTCGTCGAGGCGGAACTCGGGCGCGTCGCTGGTGTCGAGGGGGATGTCGAAACCGCCACGGAGGACGCGTTCTACACCGACCCCGAACGGGCCGTCGAGTTCGTCGAGCGGACGGGCTGTGACCTCCTCGCCATCTCGGTGGGTACCCAGCACGGCGTCGCGTCCGGGCAAGATCTCGACATCCGGCCCGACGTTGCACGAGCGGTCCGCGACGCGCTCGACGACGCGGGCTTCGATGTCCCGCTCGTCGTCCACGGCTCTTCGGGACTCACCGACGAGCAGGTCCGCGCGTTCGTCGACGCCGGCGTCCGGAAGTTCAACAAGAACACGCGCTATCAGTACGAGTTCGCGCGCACGCTTGCGGACTTCTACCGCGACCACGCGGACGCCGTCCGACCGCCCGAGGGCGTCGTGGACGACCGCGCCGACTTCTTCGGGGATGCCGACTGGTCACCCGACCGGACCTACTTTCACCCGCAGGCCGCGGCGGAGGCCGTACAGGACCGGATCGCCGCGGTGTACGGCGGTCTCGCCGATCTCACTGGGAGCGCTGGTCGGAGTCGTCACGGACGCCGATGACGCGCACGCTGCTACTCGGCATTGATGCCGGACTCACGAACCTGAAGGCCGTCGCCTTCGACCGCGGTGGCGACGTCGTCGCCAGCGCATCGAGCGAAACTCCCGGATTCGGTTCGAAACCGGGGCGGGACGAGCAGGACCACGGCGAGCTCTGGGCGGCGGTCGTCGACATCGTCCGAGCCGTCGTGGCCGACGACGCGGTCGACCCGGACGCCATCGCGGGCGTCAGCGTCGCTGGACACGGGCACGGACTCTATGCTCTCGGTGCCGACGGCGAGCCGGTCGTCGGCGTGAAGTCGACGGACAGCCGCGCCACCGATCTTGTGGCCGAGTGGCGCGACGACGGCACGCTTGCCGCGGCGGCCGACCACCTCGGATGGACGCCCTTTGGGGGCGATCCGCTCAGCCTCCTCGCGTGGTTCGACCGCGAGGCACCGGAGACGGCGGCGCGGATAGACACCATCCTCTTCTGCAAGGACGTGCTCGCGTACCGGTTCACGGGGTCGGCGACGACGGACACGATGGAGGGGTCGGTGTTCCGCGCAGAGACGCCCGACGAGGCGCACGCCGCGTTCGACGTCCTCGGTATCGAGGACCACGCGGATGCGATCCCAGACCCCGTCCCCAGCACCGAACGCTGCGGGACGGTAACGGCGGCCGCCGAAGCCGAGACAGGCCTCCCCGCGGGGACGCCGGTCGCCGCCGGTCTTCACGACGTCGGGGCCTGCGCGCTCGGGGCGGGCGTCACCGACCCCGGCGAGGCCGCGGTTATCCTCGGTACATGGGGGCAGAGCGTCGTCGTGACCGGCGGACCGGACGACGGGTCGGGCGGCCTCCCGCGGCGCTACCTCGACGGCTGGCTCCGCTATCGGGGGACGCGTGCCGGCGCGGCGTGTCTCGACTGGTTCGTCGAGGAGTTCGGCGACGAGTGGCGCGAGCAGGCCGTCGAACGTGGCGTCGATCCCTACACCGTCTACGAGGGGGTCGCGAGTGACGTCCCGGCAGGGGCGGGCGGCGTTCTCTTCCACCCGTATCTGAACGGAACGACGGACGACCCGGACGCCCGCGGGGGGTTCTACGGGCTCGGTCTCGACAGCACGCGCGCGGACATGCTCCGCGCGGTCTACGAGGGAGTCGCCGTCGCGCAGGTGACCGGGGTGCGCGACCTCCGCACGACGATCGACGCGATGCGCGTGACCGGCGGTGGAGCGCGCAGCGATATCTGGCCGGCTATGTTCGCAGACGTCTTCGGCGGACCGGTCACGGTCCCTACGGGCGCGGAGATGGGCGCTCGCGGCGTCGCGATCTGTGCCGGCGTCGCAGCGGACATCTACGCGGACGTTGACGCCGCCGTCGAGGAGACGGTGACCGTCGAACGGGAGTACGCCGCCGATCCCGACGCGACGGCCCGATACGAGCGGGTCGCTCGGGCGTTCGCCGAGGCACGGAACGGGCTCGAACCGGCATGGCAAACGTTGAAGACTATCCCACCGGAAGACTCGTAGTAGATGACGACCACTGTTCTGCTGTGCGGCGACCCGCAGCAACCGAGCGAGTATATGCACGAAGCGGCCAGCTTTCTCGATGAGCGCGACGTCGTCTTTGAGCGGATGGACTGGATGGGCGACGCCTCGCCCGCCGAATTCCGGAACGTGACGATGGACATGGAGGAAGTCGGCCCGAGCGCCTACGATACGAGCGACATCGCGACGCACCTCGACGGTGTCGACATCCTCGTCGTCCACAAGGCACCGGTCTCGCGCGAGCTCGTCGAGGATGCGGACCTCGACATTGTCGCCGCAGCACGCGGCGGCACGGAGAACGTCGCGGTCGACGCCTGCCACGAGCGCGACGTCACGGTGCTGCACGCGCCAGGGCGAAACCGGAACGCCGTGGCGGACTACGCGGTGTCGATGCTCCTCTCGCGCCTCCGTGAGATCCCGTTCAACCACGGCGACATGACGGACGGCGAGTGGTCGCAGGTTTTCGACCCCGCGTTGCTCCCGCCGGACGTCCGCACGACGACGGTCGGAATCGTCGGCTTCGGCCACATCGGTCGCGGTGTCGCACGACGGCTTCACGGCTTCGACCCCGAGGTCCTCGCGTACGACCCGTTCGTCGACGACGAGTCTATCGTCGAGCACGACGCTGAACCCGTCTCGGACCTCGAGGAACTCCTCGGCCGCGCGGACGCGGTGACGCTCCACGTCCGTCTCTCGGAGGAGACGGAGGAGATGATCGGCGTCGAGGAGTTCGCGTCGATGAAGCAGTCTGCGTTCCTCGTAAACACTGCTCGCGGTGGCCTAGTTGACGAGGATGCACTCGTCGCAGCGCTGGACGACGACGAGATCGCGGGTGCAGCACTCGACGTCTTCCGCGAGGAGCCCCTCCCCGCGGATCACCCCTTCCTCTCGCAGGATGGCGTCGTGCTCACCCCGCACGTCGCGGGATCGACCCGAGACGCCGTCCTCGAAGGCCCGCGCATCGTCGCGACGGACATCGAGGCGTGGCTCCGCGGCGAGACGCCCGAGCACGTCGTCGAGTAGGCCACGATACGGCAGTGTACAGTATGCAGATCACGGCGTTTCGGACGGGGATAACCTCGTGTTCGAAAGCCCACGATTTGCGAGCGCTCGGCCCCGTTCGATTGTCTATCCGATGGCGGCCGATCGACTGGCTCTCGCCGAGACACGATCGCGACACACGCGAAAGGCATTTGGTATCGCCCCACAAAAACGAAGGTATATGAGATCAACGTTCATGGGATATCGACGCGATGACGGTCGCGTCGGTGTCCGGAACCATGTAGCCGTCATCCCGACGTCCGTCGCGGCGAGCAGCGTCGCGCGCGGTATCGCTGACGGAGCGGGCGCGTGGGCGAAAGCGACCCCCCACCAAATGGGCACGACGCAGTCGGCAGAGGGGCGCTCGCAGATGGAGCGCGTCCTCGTCGGGATCGGACAGCACCCGAACGTCGGCGCGGCCCTCGTAGTCGAACTCGGTACCGAGGACACGGATGCCGAGGATCTCGCTGACCGTATCGCGCGAACCGGGACGACCGTGGAGACGCTCTCGATCCGCGACGCCGGCGGCACCAGTGCCACCCTCGAAGCGGGCGCGACCGCCCTCGAAGAACTGAACGAGGAGGCGTCGGCCGCGCGCTCGGAGGAGGCAGACGCGAGTGAACTCGTCTTTGCCGCCGAATGCGGTGGGAGCGACGCCACGAGCGGTATCGCAGCGAACCCCGCGGTCGGGAACGCGTGCGACCGGCTTGTCCGGGACGGCGGCACCGCATCGTTCAGCGAGACGCCGGAGTTCATCGGGGCCGAACACATCCTCGCGGAGCGGTGCGTGGACGACGACGTCCGCGAGCGCCTGCTCGATCGCGTCGAGGAACGCGAGGCGATGGCGGACATGATGGGGGTCGACCTCCGCGGTGCGCAACCGACGCCGGGCAATCAGGAGGGCGGACTGACCACCATCGAGGAGAAGAGCCTCGGTGCCATCGCGAAAGGCGGCACGTCGCCGATCCGCGGCTTCGTGGAGTTCGCCGAGACGCTCCCCGTGGGCGGCGGCCTCGTCCCGATGGACACCCCCGGCTACGACATCGAAAGCGTCGTCGGGAAGGTCGCGGCGGGCGCGCAGGTCGTCGCGTTCACCACGGGCCGCGGTAGTACAACGGGCAATCCTGTGGCACCCGTCATCAAGGTCACCGGAAACCCGAAGACGTGGGAACGGATGGCGAACAACATGGACGTGAACGCGAGCACGGTCATCGACGGCGAGGCCATCGAGTCGGTCGGCGAGCGGGTCTACGACGAGCTGCTCGCGGTCGCCGACGGCAAGCGAACGGAGGCCGAAAAACGCGGTCTCGAGGAGTTCGCGGTGAACGAAGTCCAGCCGCAGGAACTCGCCGGGGCGAGCGCGGGGTCGGGCCGATGAAAGGGGTCGTCCTTGACGACGTCGCGCTACTGATGGCGGAGTCGGACACCGTTGCGACCGCCATCGACGACCTCGACGGGGGCCACGTTGTCGACGACGACGCGTACTGCGTTACCCTCACCGAGGACGTCCCGTTCGGGCACAAGATCGCGCTCGAACCGATGGCTCGGGGCGACGTCGTCCGAAAGTACGGGGAGGCGATCGGGCGCGCGACGCAGGCCATCGAGCCGGGCGAGTGGGTGCACACGCACAACTGCGAGAGTGCGCGGGGACGCGGTGATCTCGCGGCGCGCGAGGAGGTGGACGGATGAGCGCCGAGGAGCCGCTGGTCGACCCCACATCGACGTTCGAGGGGTATCGCCGCCCGGACGGCCGAGTCGGCGTCCGCGACCGCGTACTCGTCCTCCCATCGGTGATCTGCTCCCACCTCGTCGCCGAGGAAATCGCAGGGCGTTCCCCGAACGCGGTCGCGACGCCGCACGATCACGGGTGTGCGCAGCTCGGCGCGGACAACGACCAGACCGAGCGCACGCTCGTCAGTATGGGAAAGAACCCGAACGTCGCCGGGACGCTCGTCGTCGGCCTCGGCTGCGAGGAGGTCCAGAGCGACGCTGTCGCTGCAGCCCTTGACAAAGCGGGATATCCGGTCCGCGAGGTTTCGATTCAAGACGCTGGCGGGACCGACGAGTGCATCGAAGCGGGCGTCGCCGCGGTGGACGCGCTCCGCACGGCGGCGACCGCGACGCCAACGTCACTTGACGACCTCACCATCGGGATCGTCGTCGGCGACGTCACGGATTCGACGGTCGCGCACGTACATCCGCTTCTCGCCGACGTCGTTGCGCGCGTCACCGACGCGGGCGGACGCGTTCTCGTCGCCGGGAACGAGCGCTTCGCCGCCCACCCGGAGGCGACGCGCAAACGCGCGAGCGCCGGCGCTCGCGACGCGGCCGAATCGTTCCTCGGACGCCACGACGACGTCCCCGCTCGCGCGACACGCGTCCACACCGACGCGGTCGCGAAAGGGCCCGAGGCCGCAACCGGGTTCCTCGGCGATCACGCTCTCGACGACGTTGTCGAGTATGGTGCTCGCGCGAGCGCGGACGGCGTCTCGCTCGTGGACGCGCCGTCGCGCTTCGAGGAGGCCGCAACCGGGCTCGCCGCGGCAGGCGCGCAACTGGTGATCCACGTCACGGCTGACGGTGTGCCGGCCGGCCATCCGGTTGTCCCCGTGCTGAAGGTGTCGGGAGATGCGGAGACGAACGCGGCACTTCCCGACGACATCGACGTCGACGCGCGCGCGGCGAGTCCGGCTGATCTCGTCGCAGCCGTTCGCAATATCGCCGACGGCGCGGCGACGTGCGCGGAGGGCCACGGTCTCTCCGAGTTCGCCATCACGCGCGTTGGCCCGTCGATGTAACGTCCCAGCGCTGAGCGGCCGCCCGGTCTCGTTCAGCGGCCGTCGGGCGTTTCGACGAGTTCGATTCGCGTCAAGTCGGGTCCATGACAGAACGCGTACCGCGTGTCGCCGAGGTCGAACGGCTCCATGAGGACGCCGCCGCTCTCGCGCCAGTCGTCGAGGGCGGTCTCGACGTCGTCGACCTCAATGCCGTAGTGGGCAATACCGGGTTCGAGCGGTTCGACGAGACCGGCGGCCTCGTACGGTGTGGGATGCACGACGAACACGGTTGTCCCGGCGAGATCGAGCGCCGCGTATCGGACGTCCTGTTCCCAATCATCGCGGGCAATGTCTCCACGGTCCCGGAGGGTCGCATCGAGGCGCTCTTCGAGGAACGCGACGGTGTCGTGGACGTCGGCGGCGCGGAGGCCGACGTGCGAGAAGGCGTTCGGTGTGATCACGCCATTCGAAACGTGGGGAAAGGTAGAAAGCGTTTCCCCGGGGTAAGCCCCGATTACGTGCGGTTTCCGCTGTGCGTGAGTAACCCAAACGGAACCCTTTTCTACCACGATGGTTAATCATGATATGGACTAATGAATAATGATGGAAGAGGCGCTGCCGATCCGCGACGGCGGCAGTACCTCAAGGGTGTCGGTGGAGTAGTTGGTGCAGGTACCATCTCCTCTCTCGCTGGCTGTTCGAGTGGAGGGGGCGACGGGAATGGAACGACCTCCGCAACTGATAGCGGCGACGGCGGATACAGTAAGCCAATCGATCAGGCGTTCCTGTCCCCGGATAGCCTGAAGATCGACCTCTGGAAAGCGTTCCTTTCCGGTATGAAGGAGGCCGCGAACGACTTCGGTATGACCGGGAGCGCGCAGGACCACGGCGGTCAGCTGAGCAAGCAGATCTCGCAGATCCAGGGCGCTATCACGAGCGGTGCCGACATGGTCGCCGCGACCGCACCGAGCGACGCCGGCGTTCAGTCCATCTCCGAGACTGCAGTCGACGGCGGCGTTCCCTTCTTCGAATACTGGTCGATGGGGAAGTGGCTGTTCCCCTCGAAAGTCGGTCCCGAGTTCGTCCAGTATCAGATCCCAGAGACGTTCAAGGCGGGTGCGATCCCGGCGAAGATCCTCTTCGAGGAGATGGGCGGCGAGGGCAACTACGTCGCGATCCTCGGCCCGAAGGGTCACATCGGCTCCTACCGCTTTGAGGGCGCGAAACAGGCCCAAGAGGACTACCCCAACATCAACCTGCTCGGCTCGCAGTATTCCGGCGGGTGGACGCGACAGAAGGGCCGCGAGGTCATGTCGTCGTTCATCTCCAACCACGGTGACGATATCGACGGCGTCTACTGCAACAACGGGACGCTCGGCCTCGGTGCCGCGACCGTCCTCTCCGAGAACGACATGGCGCTACCGTTCACGGGCTTCGACGGCGCTCTCTCGAACATCGAGTACATCCAGAACAACGGACCGGACTCCGGCGAACCCTACCAGGTGCAAGAGCAGGCCGCACCGCCGTTCTGGCAGGGCGGTTGGGCCGTCGCGAAGGCGTGGGACTGGCTCCACGGGTGGCGTCCCGAGATCCCGGAGCGGATGATGTGGACGCGGACCCTCACGGTCCTCAATCCCGGGCTCGACCAGTCGAAGTTCAGCGACCTCGAAACCACCTTCGCCACGCCGGATAAGTACATGTCCGTTGCGTACAACGACGGCCACTCGCCCTACGACTGGAAGCTCGCGTCGGTTCACGAGAGCGGCGAGGACTGGGACCCACAGCACGAGTTGGTCCCGATCCGCAAGTCCGAGTGGAATCAGCTGAAGTGGGACGACAGTAACAGGCCCAACGGCCTCTCCGTTCCTGACGCCTACGATAACGCCGACCTCTTCGATCAGGTCGCGGAGGACTACCACCAGCGGAACATGAACGGCTCGAACCCCTACCTGTAGATCTCACAGACCGACCCACCAATGTACACTATTTCGAACGCACATCCGACCGAACGATGGCGGTGTCTCCCATGAGCACCGGGACCGATGCGACCGCTCAGTCCGACGCACATGGCTCTGACCCGGCGTCCCGATTCCGGGTCGCAGACATCCGCAAGGAGTTCACGAACGTCGTCGCGCTCGACGACGTCAACTTCGAGATCGGGACCGGCGAAGTCGTCGGGCTCGTCGGGGAGAACGGTGCCGGGAAGAGCACCCTCTTGAACATCCTCAGTGGTATCTATCAACAGGACTCCGGCAGCATCTACGTCGACGGAAACGAAGTCGACATCTCGGACCCACGGGCGGCGTCCCATCATGGGGTCGCCATCGTCCACCAGGAACACAACGTCATCCCGAACCTGACGGGGTACGAGAATCTGTTCCTGGAACAGTTCCCGGACTACTCGAACGCTGGCGTCCTCGACACGGACACGCTCAAACGCGAGGGCGCGGAGGTCCTCGACACGCTCGGAATCGACCTCGATCTAACGAAACGCGTCTCGAGTTACTCCTTCAGCGACCGACAGATGTTGAGCATCGCGAAAGCGTTCACCGAGACCGTCCACACCGATCATCCCATCATCTTACTCGACGAGCCAACTGCCGGCCTCGAAGAGGACGGGCGCGACCTGCTGTTCGACCGTATCGACGATCTCCGGGATCAGGCCTCGTTCGTCTTCGTCTCGCACGAACTCGACGAAGTCCTCGAGGTCAGCGACCGCATCTACGTCCTCCGCGACGGCGAGATCGTCGATCACCTCGCCGTCGAGGATGCCACCGAGGACAAACTCCAGCAGAGCATGGTCGGTCGCGAAGTCTCCGAGGAGTACTACCGCAGCAGCCGGCAGCGCGACGTCACCGACTCTGAGACCGTCTTCTCCGTATCCGACCTCAGTCGTGAGGACCACTTCGACTCGGTTTCCTTCGACGTCCGCGAGGGCGAGGTCCTCGGGATCTGTGGCGTCATGGGGAGCGGGAAGAGCGCGCTCGGTCGCGTCCTGAGCGGCGTTGACAACGCCGACGGCGGCGAGATCACTGTCGACGGAAGGACCGTCGAACCCGGGTCCGTCCCCCGGCTGTTCGACGCCGGCGTCGGGTACGTCCCGAAGGAACGCCAGTCGGAAGGCGCACTCCTCTATCAGTCGCTTCGCGTGAACGTCTCTCTCCCCAGCCTCGGAACGGACATCGTCGCCGATAAGCTACCGGGACTCGGCTCTGTTCCCTGGCTCATCGACTTCAACAGCGAGGACGAGATGGCCGGGGACGTCATCAATCAACTCAACGTCAAGACGCCCGGTATCGAGACCCCCCTCGTCCAGCTCAGCGGCGGCAACCAGCAGAAAGTCGTGCTGGGCAAGAACCTCCAGGGCGATATTTCCACGCTCGTCATGGACAACGTGACGCGCGGCATCGACGTTGGCGCGAAAGAGGAGGTCTACGACATCCTCCGCGACCTCTCCGAGGACGACGTGGCGATGGTCTTCATCGCGGACGAACTCCCCGAGCTCATCGGGATGAGCAACCGCATCGTCGTGATGCGAGACGGAGAGGTAGTCGATATCGTCGACGCACCGGCCGGTGACAAACCCACCGAATCGGAACTCATCAAGAAGATGATCTAAAATGTCTGAAGAATCCCAACCGAATCCCGTTCGAGAATGGTATGACGAGTACACGGAGAACCGATCGATGATCGACATCGCCGTCGACCTCGGCCCGTTCCTGATGCTGATCATCCTGATGGCAATTTTCACCGCCACGTCGCAGGTCTTCTTGACCTTCGACAATCTCGTCGGGAACGTCCTGATGAACAGCATGATCCTGCTGTTCGTCGCGCTCGCCGGCACATTTCCCATCCTCCAGCAAAGCATCGACCTCTCGGTGGCGTCCATCGTCTCGCTGAGCGGCGTCGCGATGGCGATACTCGTCAGCGACTACAGTCTCGGAATGCTCGCGCTCCCGATCGGCGTCCTCGTCGGGACGGGGGTCGGACTGCTGAACGGTGTCGTGTTCGCCAAGGGAAAGATCCCGTCCTTCCTGGTCACGCTCGGCTCCCTCTCGATCTTCGGGGGGTCCGCGCTGCTAATCACCGGTGGCTACTCGGTCCCGTTCAACTCTCCGGCGATCCGGCAGCTCGCCATCGGACACCTCGTCCCGCAGGTCCCGAACCTGGTCATCTGGGGCCTCGTCACGTACATCATCGTCTCCTTCATCGCGTGGAAGACGACGTTTGGGCGCTACACGTACGCGCTCGGTGAGAACGAACGGGTTGCCGACTTCTCCGGCGTCAAGGTCGACCGGTACAAGATCGGCGCGTTCGTGCTCTCCGGGACCCTCTGTGGGCTCGCCGGCGTCCTACTGAGCGCCCGTATCACGTCCGCGACGCCCGGTATGGGCAGCGGGCTGCTGCTCCAGTCCATCGCGTCCATCGTGATGGGCGGTACCGCGCTGACGGGCGGCGTCGGTGGGCCTCATCGGACCATCCTCGGCGTCCTCGTCATCGGCGTACTGACGAACGGGATGAACCTCCTGAGCGTCCAGTCGTTCATCCAGGAGATCATTCTCGGATTCGTCGTCATCTTCGCCGTCGCGATGTCGATGGACCGCGACAAGATCGACATCGTCAAATAATAGACCAGAACTGAACGCCACCACACGGCCGGTCGGTTCGAGACCGGCCGCGTTCGGTGGACCGAATCGACACGAACCGCGTCCGCGACAACTGAGATCAATGAGACGAGCACCAACTTCTGCCCGACGCATCGCACGACGAGTGAGCCACAGCACCATCGAGGGAGTGCGACGATGAGTGACGCTAACGGCCTTTCGGCGGCGCTCCGCACTCTCTCCGGGGGGGAATTCGTCGACCTGACGCACACCCTTGAGGAAGGAGTTCCTACAGTCCCCACGCACGCACGGTACGGACACACCCTCTACGAGTCCTACGAGAAGGGCGACGCCGCGTGCCACTATCGCCTCACGCTCGGCGAGCACACAGGCACACACATGGACGCCCCGCTCCACTTCATCGCGGAGGGTGACGCCCACTACGACATCTCCTCCATCCCGCTCGACCGGCTCGTAGGACGCGCGGCGTCCATCGACGTCACCGATATCGGCCCAAACGAGACCGTCCCTGCGGATCGGATCCGCGAGTGGGAGTCCGAACACGGTGCGTTGGAGGCAGGCGACAGGGTCCTCTTCCGGTTCGGCTGGGATCGCCACTGGGGAACGGGCGGCGACGGGTCCTACTACATAGAAGAGTGGCCCGGCCTCTCGGCGGAGGCCGCCGCGTATCTCACCGATGCCGACATCGCCGTCGTCGGCTGTGACACCGCCGCTATCGATGTCTCGGGCGATGAGGGCTTCCCGGCGCACTACGAACTACTCGGAAACGAAGTGTACATCGTCGAGAACCTGACGAACCTCGGGGCGCTCCCACCGTTCTCGCTGCTGGTGACCCTCCCCCTGAAAATCGGAGACGGGTCGGGCTCACCGATCCGCGCGGTCGCTGTCGTAGAGTGAACGGCGGGTTCCCTTATTCGTAGAGTTCAGAGACGTCGAAGACGGGCTTAACAGTCTCGCCATTGACGAACGCTTCGAAGGCCTCGTCGGCGTCAAGCAGCGAGAACCGGTCGTCGGTGAACGTCTGCGCGTCGACCGCGCCGCTTCGAAGCATACGCAGCGAGCGCTCGAAGTCCTCGTACATCGACGCGTACGAACACTGGAGGTCGATTTCGGAGCGGACGAGCGGTGAGTACGGCATCGTTGTCTCACCCGTCTGTCCAACGAGAACGATCTGGCCGCCCTTCCGAACCTCGTCAACGGCAGTGGTCAGTCCCGATGGATGTCCGGTCGTGTCGAAGACGACGTCGTAGCCGACGCCGTCGGTGACCTCGTCGCGCTTTGCAGCCATCTCCTCGCCGACGGTGACTGTCTCGAACCCGAGTTCGCGTGCGAGCGGAAGGCGATACTCGGTGTCCTGTCCGACGCCGGAGACGACGACGTCCCCGCCCTGCGCGCGGGCGACTTGCGCGGTCAGTTGTCCGATAGGTCCCGGCCCCTCGACGAGCACACGGTCGCCGGGGCCGACCTCTGAGTTCTCGATGACCGCGCGGGCGGCAATGCTCGTCGGCTCGACGACGGCAGCGTGCTCCGACTTGACGTCGTCGGGGACCGGGTGGAGTGCGCTCTCGGGAACGGCGATATACTGCTCGTACGCGCCGTCGTGATCCACGCCGGTAATTACCGCATTCTGACAGACGTTCTCCTCACCGATGCGGCACTGATAGCACTCGCCACAGCCGCGGATCGGCCGCTCTACGACGCGGTCACCGTGAGCGAACTCGGTAACGTCGTCTCCGACGTCGACGACGGTCCCGCAATACTCGTGGCCGATCACGTTCGGGAGCTCCATGCGCTCGAACGCCGATTCGAACTCGTAGATGCCGGCGTCGCTTCCGCAAAGGCCGGCGTACTCGACCTCAACGAGCGCCTCGTCCGCGGCCGGGGTCGGCCGGTCTCGTTCGATGAGTTCCATCGCGCCTGCTGTACGGTCGACTTTCGCCAGTCCTCGCATACTGTACGATCGTTCGTCATCGAATATAGTTCTGTGGGATGTGAGTCGACATTCGTCGTTCCGGAATAATCATATATCGCGTTTCCCCACCACATGTATGGTCACGTACGAGCACACACCGGTGAGTGTCGCGGACAAACGCGCCGTCGTCGTGGGTGGGACGAGTGGTATCGGACAGGCCATCGCACTCGGTTTCGCGAGCGAGGGTGCCGATGTCATCGCAACGAGTCGCAGCGAAGAGAAGGTCGCGGAGACGAGTGACGCGCTCGAAGCGTTGGGTGCCGAGACGGCGCGAGTCACATGCGACGTCACCGATCCGGGCTCCCTCGAGGTGGTGCGTGAGACGGCCGTCGAGACGTTCGGCGGCCTCGACATCGTCGTCGCGTCGCAGGGCGCGATTTCCCGTGAGACGGTACTCGGTATTGATGATGCGGACTGGGATTTCGTGACGGATGTCGCCCTCGACGGTGTTCGCCGTGTCACACAGGCGTTCGCGCCGGTGATCGACGAGGGCGGAAGCATCATCAATATCTCCTCGCTGGCCGCCCGGCTCTCGATGGCGAACTTGCCCGCGTACGCGGCGGCGAAGGGGGGCGTGGAGTCGTTTACCCGGGCGGCGGCGAAGGAGCTGGGACCGGATGTCCGAGTCAACGCCATCGCGCCCGGGTTCGTCATCACGCCACAGAACGCGGAGACGTACGCCGAAGGCACCGAGAAGCGTGAACAGATCGACGAGCGCGCGATACTCAGCCGAGTCGCCGACCGCGAAGAGATAGTCGGCGCTGCGGTGTACCTCGCCAGCGACGCGTCGTCGTACGTTACCGGGGAGGTCATCACCGTCGACGGCGGGTTCTCGGACAGCGCGTTCTGAGCGAGCGCGCCCGACCGTCACTGCCCGAGATGTCTCGGACGTCCTGTTCTGATATCCAGAACTCTTATCGGGCAGAACGTGCACCCCCCGATATGGAAGCCAAACACCCGGTACGGACGACGGGGAAGACGCTCGGCATCATCGAGGCGCTTTGCGACCGCGGAGCGTGTGGCGTGACCGAACTAGCCGACGAACTCGACATGGGAAAGAGCGCGGTGCACAACCATCTCGCGACGCTCAGAGAGCACGGGTACGTGCTTCAACGCGGTGACGAGTATCGACTGGGACTGAAGTTCCTCGAAGTCGGCGGCTACACGAGGAAGTCGATGGAACTCTATCAGGTCGCCGAACCCGAGGTCGATTCGTTAGCGGACGAGACCGATGAGCTGGCTAATCTACTCGTCGAAGAGCGGGGCGTCGGCGTGTATCTCATGCGTTCGAAGGGCGCTGATGCGGTCGACTTGGATACCTTCGCCGGTCGTCGTACGTATCTCCACACGACGGGTCTGGGGAAGGCCATCCTCGCACATCTCTCCGAAGAGCGCGTCGACGAGATCATCGAACGCCACGGACTCGAACAACAGACGCCACGGAGCATCGGCACGAGGTCGGCGCTCGACGACGAACTGGACGACGTACGCGAGCGCGGCTACGCTATCGACGACGGTGAGCGACTCGAAGGTCTTCGGTGTATCGCGGCGCCGATAAATCGGTCATCCGGCGAAGTCGTCGGCGCGATCAGCATCTCAGCGCCCGCGAGCCGCGTTGGCGACGATGAGCTACAGAACGACCTTGCCGAGCGTGTGCTGAGCGCGGCGAACGTCATCGAGCTCAACCTCAACTATTAGGGACAGGATAGAGAACACACGGCTCGTGTTCTGTCGCCATCTCGTAGTTATTTACTGTACTATTGGTGTAATCTATTGTGGGTAGCCTGCCAATCTCGTTCTCTATTTCGAAACGGTACTCGGATCGGTGCTCACCTCACACCGTTGCGACTCGGTATCCCGTACATCCCCGCCGAGGAGACGGCAGACGTCCGCTCCCGGTGTGTGACTACCAGAACGCCTTCACGGAACCGCACACCGATGACTCGCCACGGGACGAGAGTAGTTGTGACAGTACCGCACGCCAAGGCGGAAACCCCGACAGATGACGCTTGCGGCGTTTCAGTCTTGAAACCCCCTTGACGCGAGGCTTCCCTTGTAGGAAGCCCCCTCTAGGGCGGGCGAGGATGTCACGAGAAGCGCTGGACGCGCTTCCCGGGTTAGGCGAGCGGGAGGAGCGTCGAGTACACCAGAACGAGGATCATGGCCGTCACCGAGAGGAGACTAGTGACGACTGTCCACGTCTTGAGGGTCTCGCCCTGCGTGAGGCCACCGATTTCCTTGACGACCCAGAAGCCGGAGTCGTTGTACCAAGAACAGGCGATCCCACCAGCACCGATCGCGAGAACGAGGTACGCCGGGTTGACTGTGAGCTGCGGAGTGAGCGGCGCCATGATGCCGCCGGTCGTGATCATCGCGACCGTAGTCGATCCCTGTGCAATGCGGACGATGAACGCAATGAGCCATGCCGTGATGAGCAATCCGATACCGAGGTTGCTGAGACCGCCAGCGACGACGGGACCGATGTTGGATAGCGCGAGCATCGCGCCGAACGCCCCGCCGGCACAGGTGATGGCGGCGATGTTGCCGCCGTTCTGGAGCGCCTCGGTGAGTTCGTCCTGCCACACCTGCCGCGGGAAGTCGTCCATACGGAGGTACGTCAGCGCGGAGACGATAGCGGCGAGCGTCAGCGAGAAGTTGACGTCACCGACGAAGTTCGTGATCGGCTGGAACTGCTCGAGGACGGGATAGACGTCCTGGAACGTGTCGACGGACGTCCCGGCCGCGATGAGGAGGACGGCGATAGCGATCGGGAGCAGTGATTCAGTGAACGACGGGAGGCTCTCGATGGACTGCTCGGCCTGCTGTTCGAGGTCCTCCGCCGTGGTTCCCATCGACTCCCGGAGAGGGATGTCGAGGCGCTTGTTGATGAAGCGCCCGTAGAGCACGCCAGCGACGAGCGCGGACGGGATCGCAACGGCGAGACCGAGGATGATCGTCATCCCGAGGATGGAGCCGCCCGTGCCGAGCTTATGCGCGACAGTGAGCGGGCCGGGCGTCGGCGGGACGAACGCGTGCGTTGCCGCGCCACCGCCGCCGACCACCGCGATGTAGAGCGCGTAGTTGTCACCGATGCGGGCACGCATGGAGCGCGCGAGCGGTGCGAGGAGGTAGAACACGTTGTCGAAGAAGACCGGGATCGCCAGGATCGTGCTGCTTCCCCACAACGCGAAGTCCGCGTTCTCGTCCGAGACGAGCGACTGGAACGAGCGGACGATTCGGTTCGCCGCCCCGGACTCCGTCATCGACTTCCCGATGACGGCCGCCATCAGGATGGGAATCCCGACGCCTGCCATGTTGTTTCCGAAGGCGGTTGCGACCTGCGCCGGGATGCCTCCGAAGGAGACGCCTGGCACGAGTGCAGCGTCGACGACCCCGACGATGAGCGCCGAGATGACGAGGCCGAGGAACGCCGGGAGATCCCAAACGACGAGCAGGAGTATCACTACTGCGACACCAACGATCAACGCCGTGAGTGCTGGGAGTGCTGCTGGCATATTTTTGTCTACATAACACACGACCATTATGGTAGTACAAAAATCACACGGGAACAGATAACCAGTGGCCAATGCACGAGAACGTACATTTAACTCACCGGGGGACGATGGTAGTGGCATGGATCGAGGACTTGTCGTCGTTGAGGAGTCACCGGAACACGAAGCCCTCCTACACGAGGCGGCCGAATACGCACGCGGAGCCGACGCGCCCCTTGTCGTGGTGACGTTCGCGACCGAACGCGACATCGGCGAGGGGGTCGAGAAGTTCGAAGCGCTCGGCGGTGTCGAGGGGGTCCCGTACGACGATGAAGACGCGTTCGTTGATGCCGCTACGGACGCGCTCGCGGACTTCGTTGCGGAGACGCTTGACGGAGCGGGCGTGGAGTACGAAGTCGCCGTTCACGTCATCGAGAGCGGCTACGGGACTGCGACGCTCACCGCAGCCGACGAGTACGATGCCGACCACGTCTTCGCCACGGGCCGGCGGCGGTCCCCGACCGGCAAAGCGGTTTTCGGTGACTGGATCCAGCGCGTCCTCCTCGGGTTCGACGGCTTCGTGACCGTCCACACGGAGGAGAAGTAGGGGGAATTTCGTCCCACACAGAGAGACGAACCGCCCCGCGTCCGACCGATCGCGGTGATTCACAACCTTTACTATTAGCCGCTGGAACGAACTGTGTGTAATGGTCGATTACGAAAAGCTCCGCGACCCGAACGCGGAGTACACGATGCGCGATCTCTCCGCGGAGACGATGGGCGCGACGCGCGAGCGCGGCGGCGTTCGCGACGCGGAAATCACCGATATCCAGACGACGATGGTCGACGGGAACTATCCGTGGATTCTCGTCCGCGTCTACACCGATGCGGGTGTCGTCGGGACCGGTGAATCGTACTGGGGCGGTGGTGACGCCGAGATCATCGAACGAATGGCGCCGTTCCTCGAGGGAGAGAACCCGCTCGACATCGATCGCCTCTACGAGCATCTCATCCAGAAGATGAGCGGTGAGGGCTCCATCTCCGGGAAGGTCATCTCGGCCATCTCCGGGATCGAGATCGCGCTCCACGACGTCGCAGGGAAACTCCTCGACGTCCCTGCCTACCAGCTCGTCGGCGGTAAGTACAGAGACGAAGTCCGCGTCTACTGTGACCTCCACACTGAGAACGAGGCCGACCCACAGGCCTGTGCCGCGGAGGCAGAGCGTGTCGTCGACGACCTCGGCTACGACGCCATCAAGTTCGACCTCGACGTCCCGTCGGGCCACGAGAAGGACCGTGCGAACCGCCACCTCCGCAACCCAGAGATCGACCACAAAGTCGAGATCGTCGAGGCGACAACCGAAGCCGTCGGCGACAAGGCGGACGTCGCGTTCGACTGCCACTGGTCGTTCACCGCGGGTAGCGCGAAGCGTCTCGCTCGCGAGCTCGAGGAGTATGACGTCTGGTGGCTCGAGGACCCCGTCCCACCGGAGAACCACGACGTCCAGCAGAAGGTGACGGACTCGACGTCGACGCCGATTGCGGTCGGCGAGAACGTCTACCGGAAGTTCGGTCAGCGGACCCTCCTCGAACCGCAGGCGGTCGATATCGTCGCCCCCGATCTGCCCCGCGTGGGCGGGATGCGCGAGACCCGCAAAATCGCCGACATCGCAGATATGTACTACATTCCGGTTGCGATGCACAACGTTTCCTCACCGATCGGCACGATGGCGTCCGCGCAGGTCGCAGCCGCTATTCCCAACAGTCTCGCGCTCGAATATCACTCCTACGAGCTCGGCTGGTGGGAGGACCTCATCGAGGAGGACGATCTCATTCAGGAGGGGCGCATGGAGATCCCCGAGGAGCCCGGCCTCGGCCTCACGCTCAATCTCGACGCGGTCGAGGAACACATGGTCGCCGGCGAGACGCTGTTCGATCCGGCTCCCTAAGTCGATACCCCCTTATCGAACTTCGCTCTCGGCTCAGTGACGCCCAAAACCCCCGCAAGCACACGAGCCGAGAGCGACCTCGCCGAGACGCAGCCACCGTGGCTCGTCGGGGGAGTGGACACCGTGGATCGCCGACGAGAAATCGGTACTGTCGAGACGCGTTGTATTCATTTCCGACTATAAATTCGGATCTCTGACGAGAAGAGGCGGCGGACTCTCTCTATTCGGGGCGTATTCAAAATTGATATTTTGACAGGTGGTGTCAGATACCGATATACATCAACTCGTCCGATGGCCGCCCTCATGCTACGGATTCTCCGGCCGGGTTCGATAGCTATAACCGATATAGTGTGCATTTTGTCACGTATCGATACGACCTACCTACGCTCACAATGCAGTCGTGGCTAGATACAACCCGGCCTCTTTATATGTTTAAATAACAAATTGATATAGTACCTGTCCAGGAGCCGAACTATCACGGACGACAGCAACTGGTCGTTCGATCAGGTTGTCCGAGTTATATAGAACAAGGAGAATACCTGCGCCTTCAGGCGCAGGATGAATCCGACAATATTCTATGCAGTCCACCGTTCAATGGCACCTCTGAGTTCCCAATCCGTAGTTTCAAGTGGTGTTCCTTCGTCGCAGAGAGCAAGGTCAGGTCGGAACGGAGCGATTCCGAACGGCCTTCGGAGGCGGTCTACCCGCCACTAATGAGACAGTATCCGAAACGCCAACACAGTGAACACGAACGCAGAAACGTTCGCCTCGTGCCTGTTGGTCGAGCAAGCTCAAAGGTAACTCCGAGTCCGTCGAAGTATCAGCGCCTCCCTGCTGGCAAAAACAACAGATAGGAGGCAACGACATGGAGGATAGGAGTAACGGCGGTTTGGCACCGTCAGTCAGCCGCTGACCACGATGACTGGGTTAAACGGATTCCCGAAAGTGGCAGAATCATGGTTGCGAACCTGAAACTCCCAACGCTCGGGATTCCTGCGTCTTTAGGCGCAGGAGGATGTCAACCAGTCAGTGTGTTCAGAGTGGCGTGCATGCTGCCCGCTCGCGACCGACACGAATAAGCGGTCCTCCGCGGTACGCACTCGTATGGACAGGAAGGATCTCGGGTTCGGGTTGTTCGGCGTCGCGGCGTTCGTGGAGATCGTCGCGCTCGTCCTCATCGTCTTCCGCGGCGTCCACTCGATGGCGCTCTTCTACGTGATTGCTGGCGCGGCGATCGTCGCACTCGTTGCACTCGGCCTCTACACGCTAGAGGCATGGCGACACCCGACATCGTCGCACAAGGCGACGCACTAGTGGCGAGCGTACACGGCGGGAAGAGCTGAGACGATCCGACAGTCGACGCGTGAACGACACGTCCGGCACTTCCGTTTTCGGCGCGCGGCGATCCAGTAGCGCCATCACGCAGTTCTCAGGGCGGTGAATCGTCTGGACGCGCGTCATCGCTGAGCCCGGAGTCGTCGGGCGGGTGAAGAAAGAGCGCGGCGACACCGGCGACGACGGCGAGGACGCCACCCAGCAGGAAGGTCCGGTCCCACCCCATCGAGGTGACGAGAACGCCGGTGACGGTGCCACCGAGGACGCCGCCCCACATTTTCCCGGAGTAGAGGAGGGCGTAGTTCGCCGAGGAGTGTTTCGTACCGTAGTAGTCGGCGACGATGCTCGGGAACAGCGTGTATTTCGGACTCCAGAAGAACGTCGCAACGACGACAGCGGTCACGAAGACGGCGGGGAGCCCCCGAATCCCGAAGTAAACGACAGCGAAGAGCCCAAATCCGCAGAGGACGAACGACGTCGCCATCGTGTACAGCGGATCGAAGCGGTCGGAGGCCTCGCCGAGGACGAGGCGACCGACGGCACTGGAGAGCGGGAGGAGCGTCGCGGCGAGAGTAGCGACGACCGCGGCGAGCCCGAGGTGGTCCGCGTAGTCGACGATCTTCTCGGTGAGCATCAGCCCCGATCCGGAGACGGCGACGAACATCGCGTACATGAGCCAGAACTGCCACGTTCGGAGCATCGCGCGCCATGTGTACTGCCGGCCTTCCTCTTGGAGCGACACCTTGCCGTCCTTGGCATCGAGCCACCCCGCGGGTGGGTCGCGAATGACGAACGCGCCGGCAAGGACGATGACGAAGATGAGGAGGCCAACGTTCCGGAGGAGTGAGACGTACGCGCCGTCGGGCGCGGCTGGACCGGTCGTCGTGCGGACGATAGGGACGAGCGCGGCGGGGCCGGCGGCGAACGCCATCGTCCCGATCCCGGAGGTGAGCCCGCGCCGATCGGGGAACCACTTGAGCGCGGTGTTGACCGCGACGGTATAGACAATCCCGACCCCGACCGCGCCGAGCGAGTAGAAGAGGTACACCTGCCAGACCGTGCTCGCGTACGCAAGACCGATGTAGCCGCCGCCGGCGAGCACCGCGGCGAACGCACAGATCCCGCGTGGCCCGTGGCGATCGCGCCACCAGCCGACCGGGAACTGCGAGCCTGCTTGGAAGATCACGAACAGCGTGAATACCGTCGAAAGCAGCGCGGCGTCGACGCCGATGTGGCGCGCGACCGGCGAGCGGAGGCTCGACCAGACGTACTGGTACGGGCCGACGACCGCCATCATCCCCGCGGCGGCGACGACCAGCCACCACCGCGAGAACCCTAGTACCTCCTGTGCCCGCGTTCCGTGATCTCGACTCATCCGTGTGAACCCGCTTCAACGGGGCCGGGGATAAGCCCCCGGGTACGGGTTGTACGCCCGCGACTGAGCGGCGATGGGATTCGACACGGGATCATCGGGGTTCGTTGCGCGAATTCCACCAGATGGCAAATTCTCGCAACCCCGCTTCGACGGTTGTCGGATCGATGTGACGGAACCGATTGATACACCGTGAAGTACGTCGCAGCAGCGGTTGGCGAGCGCGATGGCTCATCGCGACCCCCGGCCGTCCCCCCAACGGCACCCGCCGATGCCGCGGAACCAGGATCGTTTATACGGGCCGGCACGAACGAACTGGGCGTTCGATGACGGACGCCGAACCGGAGTCTCGCAACGATCGCACGGCGTCGGTAACTGTCCATGTCGGGACCACCGCGACGCTTGTCGAGCGGGCGACGCGACGCGCGGCGGCGACGGACCTCGTGCTCACGCCCGAGCGCCTCCACGAACGCAATCTGAAACGCGCGCTCGCCGAGCACGCGCGACCACGGAGTTCGCTTCACCTCGCCTCGCCGACAGCGGTGGCGCATCGCGTCGCGCCCCACACCACCGACCGCGGCGTGCTCGATCGCGCCGATCGCCTCCGGCTCCTCGAAACCGTCCTCGACGACCGCGCGGTGGCGAGTGAGCCGCTGCGGTCGGTCTTCGGGACGAACCCCGCCGCCCACGCCGAGGCGATCGAGGCCGCACGCGAGGAGCTGATGACCGTGGCGGGCGAGGTGGGCGCGCGCCGTGACGCGCTCGAAGTCGTCGCCGACTCGCTTTCGACCACGGCGGGACAAGAGACGCAGGCGCTGCTCGACGGCTTGGTAGCGGTCGAGGACGCACTCGCCGAACGGGCGGATCGCGACGTCTCGACGGCGGCGGCGCTGCGGGCGGCGCGGGACGCGATCGTCCGAAGCGACGGGGCGGCGTGGGCTGATGCGTTCCCGACGATCGAGCGCCTCGCGCTCGCTGGTGTGAGCACGGTCGGAAGCCCGCTCCTCGATTTCCTGGGCGTCGTCGCGGCATCCACGGACACCGACGTCCATCTCTTCGTTCGCGCGGGGACCGGCCCGCGGATCGCCGATCGTCTCGCGACTCGACTCGTGGCGGGGGACGACGTCGACGCCGCCGATGTGACGGTCGCGAACACACCGCCGGACTCGCTCGACCCGGGCGTTCCGGTCGCGGAGCTCGTCGCGACGACCCGGCGCGAGGAGGCACGCGCGGCGATGGCGACGATCGACGCGCTCCTCGAGCGGGGCGTCCCGGTCAGCGACGTGGCCGTCGTCGCCCGCGACGTCGATCGCTACGAGCGCGCGCTGACGCGGGCGGCGCGGGAGAACGGGCGACACCTCTCCGTCTGGACGCAGCTCGCAGTCGACGACACGCGCCCGTATCGGCTGCTCGTCGCCTGTGTCGAACTGCTCGCCGCTGCGAGCGACGGCGGAAACGTCACCCCAGAGGAGCTGTTCGCGCCGCTCGACGCCGAGTGGTGCCCGCCCGGCAGCAAGGCGGGTGGCGTCTGGCCGCTCGATCATGGCGACGTATCAGCCGTCCGTCGGAAGCTCACCGGGGGGTCGAGAAGCGCCGAGCCGAAAACCGTCGAGCCGAAAACCGTCGCGTCGAGAACCGTCGAAGCGGGAAGCAGCGAGCCGGGAACCATCGAGGCGTGGCGGCGGCGACTCGACACGATCGAGCCGGCGAGCGACGGCGAGGCGGCGTCACGGGCCGGCGTTCGGCGGCTCCTCGCGTGGATCGAGACGCACGCCGACACGCCCCGGCCGGCCGACATCCGGGCGACCCTCGGGCCGCTGCTCGACGCGTACGAGCGGGTCGTCTTACCGGCTCAGCTCGCGAGCGACACGCCCGATCTGGGTGCGACCTCGCGGAGCGCGCGGGCGCTCTCCCGCTCGCGAGACCTATTTGGCGAGGCGCAGGCGAAGTATGGCGATTGGCGCGAACGCGGGTACGTCGATGGATCGTGGACGGCCGTCGCGGACGTCCTCGACGCCACCGTGACGATCCGGCCAGGGCGACGCGAACACGACAACGCGGAGCGGATCGACGTGTTGGACGCGACCGACACATGGCTACGGACGATCCCGTACGTCGTCGCGGTCGGCTTCGTCGACGGCGAGTGGCCCGAGCGCCCGAGCGGGGCGTTCCCGCCGGCCTTCCGCGACGCGGTCGTCGCGGGCGACGGCGGCCCCGGCGGTGGCGCGGCCCTCGGCGTCCGCGGAGCATGGACCGAAGCGCGCGAACGCGACCACCTCGCCGACGCCGTCAGCGCGGCGAGTGCTGGTCTCGTCTGCACGCGTTTCACGACGGATGCCGCGGGCGTCACCGCGCACCGCTCGCCGTTTCTCGCCGAGATCGCGGCTGATGCGCCCGTCGTGACGGACGACGCCCTCGACGGGTTGTTAGCGGCCGATCGGCGAGTGCCCGACGCGCTGGCACGCGTGTTCATGGGGGACGCCGACGTGGATGGTGAACGATGAGCGACGCGTCGGGGAGCGCGCCCGAACTCCGGGGCGCACAGCGCCGCCTCCGCGAAGCGTTCGTCGCACACGAGTCGGGGCTGTTCGTCCTCGACTGCAACCCGGGTGCAGGGAAGTCGACGGTCGCCGACCGGCTCGCCGCCGAGGTGCTCGCCCGCGGTCGCGCGGCCGACGAGCGCGCGCCCGAACGCCGACTCTGCGTGACCTCCTTCGCGCGCGACGACGCCGCGGCCGTCGGCCCGGGCGTCACGGCCGCACTCGAATCGATCGCCGCGGACGACGATGGCCCGATCGACATCGACAGCGCGGACGCCACCGATCTGGCGCGGCGTCTCCGCCGGAGCGACACGCTCGGGACGATCGACAGCGTGCTCCACGCGATCTTCGCGGACGTCGCGACCGAGGTCGGATTCGACGGTGTGCCGACGGTCGACGATGGGACACGACTCGCCGCGCTCGAGGCGGACTGCCTCGACGCTCTCCGCGACGACCCCGACCACGCGGCACGCGTCGAACGACTCGACGATGCGTATCCCGGCAGCGAATACACGACAGGCCTCGACGCCCTGCTCCCGGCGGCGCTCCGGGCTGCCCGGCAACGCCGCCTGTCGGTCGACGCCTTCGCGGACCGCCTCGCCGCGACGATCGACGGGACGTACCCGGACGGGCCCCCCGAGAGCTTCGCGGACGTCCTGCGCGACGTCGAGCGCTTCGTCGACCGGCGGACGGCCGACGAGACGGCGACGGGCTTCGACGACGATGACCGAACGGCGTTCGTCGCCGCCGATCGGGCGTGCTACGACTCGTGGCGTGAGGCGATCGACGACGTTCGTGCGCTCCTCGCCGCCTACGCGGATCGCTACGATGCACTCACGCGCGAGCGCGGCGTCGTCACGCACCTCGACGTCGCACACTGGGTCGCGACGTACTTCGATACCGAACGGAACGCAGACGACTACCGCGCGCGCTGTCGCGAGCGGTACGCGGCCCGCCTCGACACGCTGATCGTCGACGAGGCACAGGACGTCTCCGTCGTCCAGCACGACGCGCTCGCGCCGTTCGTCGACGCCGATACGCGCGTCGTGCTCGTCGGCGACCGCAAGCAGTGTCTCTACACATGGCGGAACGCGAGCCCCGAGCAGTTCGCGCGCGCCGTCGACGACGGTGTGTACTTCGGCGTTGAGTGGGACACGCACGTCTGCGAGCGGGCCGCGCGGACCTATCGCTCGCGGCCGGACGTGGCCGCCGCCGTCGACGCCGTGTTCGCTGACGCTTTCACCGACCCGGCGCGCGGCGCTGCGGGCTCGATCGACGTCGACTATCCGCATCTCGTCGCCGACCGGGAGGCGACGACCGAACCGAGCGTCCACGTCGCGGCCCACGGGGCGAGCGCGTCGCCGGAATCGCGCGGCTGGGCCGAGGCGGAGGCGCGCGCGCTCGCGTCGTATCTCGTGGGCGCGTTCGAGGACGGGACCCTCGCCAACGGCGACGGAAGCGGCGATCGCGACGAGGCCCCGAGCGTGACCGCCCTCTTTCCACGACGGACGCGAATGGACGTGTTCGCCGAGGCGCTCGACGCGCGCGGGCTCTCGGTCGCGAACGCGAGCGAGTACCTCTTCGACGACGCGCTCGTCCGCCTCGCCGCCGCGGTCGTTCGGTGGCTGGTCGACCCGTTCGATCCCGTCGGGACGCGCGCATTCTTCGACACGGAGTTCGGCGACGATGGCGATGACACCGTACTTCCCGACGACCTCCGCGACGCCGTCGCCGACGCTGGCTGGTCGGTGCGCGCGGCCGCCGCTGGCGAGGCGACGCTCGGCGACGGCGAACGCGCTGTTCTCACTGGGCTTGCCACGCTCGCAGGGCGGCGCGCGCACCACATCGCGGAGCCCCGCGCTGTCGTCGACGACATCCTCGACACGCTCGATCTCGCGGCCGACCCGTTGGACGCGACGGCGGGCGACACGGAGGCAGCGCGACGCGTGGCGGCACTCGACGCGCTTCGCGACGGCGTTACCGAGTGGACGGACGAGGACACCGAGCTATCCGGGCTCGCGGACACGCTCGGCCGGTTCCTCGCGTCGCCGGCGGACGGCCCGACGGTTCCGGTCCCGAACCCCGACGCCCACGATGTCGTCTTCCGCACCGTCCACGGCATGAAGGGCGACGAGGACGAGGTGATCGCGCTCATCGATCTGGGCGCGTGGCTCGGCTTCTACGGGCCGCATGGCGACACGTTCGTCGCGCGCGGCGACCACCTCGCGCTCGCGCCGCCGGCCGACGCGGGCGTGGATGCCCCACCGCTCGCCGGTTTCGACGCCGGGGTCTACGCGCACCCCGAACGCGACCCAGCGGGAAATAATGGCGAGAGTGACGGGATAGGTGACGACACGCGGCGCGACGCGGGCCTCCGGTGGGCGAGCGAGCGGTGGGCCGACGGCGACGCGCGACTCGCCGGACCGCCGCCGCTGGTCGCTGCCGCGGGCGAACAACGTGCGGAGCGCTGGCGCGTGCTCTACGTCGCGATGACGCGCGCCCGCGACCACCTCGTCGTCCCGCTCCCGACCGACCGCGGCCCGTCGCGTCGTCGCCCCCGCGAGTACTGGGTGGACGCGCTTATTGAGGCGTTCGAGATGGACGACGCGACACGGGGTGAGACGCACACGATCACCTCACCGCGGCCCGGCGACCCGGAGCGGACGTTCGCGATCGGCGTCAACGACGTCCCGCTCGTGGATCGCGTCGCGTCCCGCCCGCCGGTGTCGACGCCGGCCGCGGCGACGCCAGTGGCGGAGCCGAAGACGGGCTGGACGCCGCGGTACGTCAACGCGAGTACACTCTATCCGCTCGCGAACGACCCCGAGCGCCACCTGCTCGCCCACCTCCAGCGGAACGCCCTCCATACGGACCGGGCGACACCCGTCGACGGCCTCGGGCTTCCGTTCGACGCGCTCGGCCCCGATGTCGTCGGCACCGTCGCCCATGCCGTGCTCACGCATGCCGTCTCGTCGGGCGTCGAAACGAGTACGGTAGAGGCGTGTGCGGGCCCGTTGCGCAGACGGCTCGACGAGGTACTCGCCGGATACGGTACCACCGGCGCGGAGCGGGCGGCCGTCCGGGCGTTCGTCGCCGAGCGGGTGTGCCCGCAGTTCGCCGCGAGCGAGACGTGGGCGCGCTTGCGCGCGAGCGATCCGGTGTACGTCGAGGAACCGTTGGACGCCGTCGTCCGCGTCGGCGATCGGCGTGCGGCCGTCGAGACGCGGAACGTCGCGGACGTCGTCTCGCGCGCCCCCGACGGGACGTGGCACGTCGACGATCTGAAGGTCGCGCTCGCGCCGACGGATCGCGAGACGCGCCGGCGCTACGACCTCCAAGCAGCGACGTACGCGTGGCTACTCGAACGCCAACGTGGGGGCGAGTCGGTCGAGCCGTCGATCACGCGCCTCGGCGTCGACCCCGCGGTGCGCACGGTGACACCACCGGACCGGCCGGTCGCGGCGTGGTTCGCATCGCTCGCGGGATTGCGTAAGGAGTAGCCAGCAGGTTAGTCGTCGGCCGTGACGGCGACGCGCGCTTCCGGCTCGGGCTGCGTCACTCGCTCGTCCGCCCGTTCGTCGACGGCGAATCCGTCCTCGTACGCGTAGGCGTCGTGGCCGCGCGTCGGGTCGACGACGGTGAGCGAGAGCCAGCCGTTCTCGCAGAGCGTGCGGACGTGCTCGTGCTCGTCGAGGGCGTCGCGGACGCGCTCCGTGGGCGCGTGGACGACGAGGGAGAGGCGCAGGGGCTGGTGGTGCGGGTCGTCGTCGGCGGCCATGAGCGACTGAAGCGGGAGGCCGGCCATGAGGTCGCCGCCGTTGCCCTGATAGACGCCGACGTTCCCGACGGGGTTCTGCGTCACCTTCGAGCCGCTGCCGTAGGCGGCGTTGTCGACGGTCGCACAGTAGTACTGGCTGTTGATCCACTGCGTGACGACGACGGGGCCGGCGAAGATCGCGGCGAGCGCGTCACCCTCGTCGTCACGTTGCCAGTCGTAGGAGTGGAGGAACGCGCGGCTGTCGAGGTCGAGATCGGCAGTGAGCTCGCGCGGCCCGATGACGAAGGAGGCGTTACCGGCGAGCCCCCACTCGGGACGGGTCTCCGCCCAGTCGGCGGCGCGGCGTTCGGCGTCGCGGACGGCGTCGTCGGGATCGACGGCCATCGACTCGGCGCGTTCGGCCGCCGCGCCAGTCCGCGCACGTTCGAGGTCCGAGCGGAGGCGCTCAACGTCGGCGGCGTGGCTCTCGGGGACGTCGCCGTCGTAGAGCGTCACCTCGTCCGTCGTCGTGTTGTGCTCGGCGGCGAGGAAGACGGTGTCCTCGGGGATGTCGTGACCGCGGGCGCGCAGGGCGTCGCGGACGGCGTCCTCGTTGCAGATCGTGGCGAGGACGCGCGCGTTCGGCCCGCCGGGTTGGCCGGCGCACGCACCGCAGTCGAGGCTCGCCTCGAACGGGTTGTTCGCCGTCTCGCTCGCGTGGCCGGTGAAGACGACGAGGCGCGCGAAGGAGTCCCATCCCATCGTCTCGAAGGCGGCCGCGGCGTACTCGACGCGCTCGTCGAGCGTCATGCCGACCGGGAGGTCGCGAACGCCCGCGTGCGCCCCGTCGTGGTCGACGCTCGGCGTGCAGAAGTCGGGAGCGCTCGGGAGGCGTTCCGTGAGGGTGTCGTGGAGGTCGTGGACGCGCTCGGGGACGAGCGTCCGGGTGGCGAGCGCGACGCCGTACGCGCTGCCCGCGCTCTCGACGAAGCTGAACGCCGTCGCGGCGTTCGACTTCACGGCCTTCAGGACCTTCTCGCCGGCGTGGAGGCGCTCGGTCCAGCGGTCGTACGCGACGCGGTCGTGCTCGTGCGCCCCGTTCGGGCGCTCCTGGACGTGATGTTCGGCCTCGACGATCGGCGGGCAGGCGTCGGCGCTCGCCGCGGCGTCGTACCCCTCGTAGCGCATCGGGACGCCGAAGAAGCCCGCGTAGCCGTGCGTCTCGTAGTCGCCGGTCGCCTCGAGATGGCGGCGAAAGACCTCCGAGCGCGTGTCGATACAGAAGACGAGCTGGGCGTCCGCGCGGCCGGCGGCGGTCTCGTCCGCCTCGGCCCGTTCCGCGCTCGCGTCGGCGACGGCGTCCACGACCTCGTCGCGGTAGGAGGCCTCCCACGCGCGTAGCCACGCCTCCTCGAGGGGAACGCCGTCGTCGGCAGTGGTGTCATTAGCGGCGTTATCGGCGGTGGCGGCATCGGTGGTGGCGTTATCGGCAGTGGCGTCGGCGGACGTCCCGTCGTGACACACATCGTCGCGCCGCACGCCGTCGCACGCGTTATCGGCGTCCGCAAGCGGGTCGAACGGCGCGTTAAAGCGCTCGACGAGGAGGAGGCGCGCGGCGAGATAGCCGACGAGCGTGATCGGGTAAGCCTCCTGCCACTCGTCGCCGCGCTCGGTGCGGTATTTGAGCAGGCCCGTCCAGCCCGGCAGGGCGTTCAGGTGGGCCTCGAAGATCGCGGTCCAGCGATCGCGTGTATGGTCGGCGAGGATGGCGGCGATCGCGTCGGTTGGGTCGTCGGGCGCGTCGGCGAGCGACCCCGCATCGGGGATCCGCGAGTCGTGGCGGGCGACGGCGCGAAACGCGTCGTAGAAGCCGGCCTCGCGATTCGGCATCGGCCACGACGCCTCGCCCTCGTCCAGGAAGGCTGACAGCCACGACGCGAGCGCGCGATCGACGCGCGCCGTGGCCTCGTCGCGAGCGGCGCGCACATCGTCCCCTTCGTCGGTGTCAGCGAGACGCTCGAGGAGTGCGTCGGCGGAACCGTCGTAGCCGTGTGCGTCGAGTTCGGCGCGCAGCGTCGCGGGGTCGATGTCGCCGCGCTCCCACGCGGCACGGAACGTTTCCGCATCCGGGTAGGCCCGGCCGCCGCGCAGGGTGCTCGCGCGCTCGACGGCCTCGTGGAAGGAGAGGTCCTCGTAGCCCGAGAGGGGGTTCGCGGTCACGAACGAGTGAAGCGGCCAGTTCGTGCCGACGGTCTCGGCGGCGGCGTCGATACGCTCGCGGACGTCGTGGGTGTCGTGGTCAGTACTCATCGTACTCCTCCGTGTTCGTGAGAACGGTTTTCGGGGCGGGACGGGTCATGTCGCGGAGCGCGACGTAGAGTCGGGTGCTGCGCCGATAGACGCCGGTCTCGATGGCGAGATAGACGAGGGCGAAGGCCGTCGCGACGACGACGTGGACGGCGGTCAGCTCGGTCGGTGCGGCTGCGACGACCGAGCCGGCCATAACGTCCTCGATGGCCGAGTAGACGAGGCCGTAGACGGCGATAGCGGGGAGGAAGACGAGCGCGACCGCGCCGTAGCGGACGGCGGGCGAGACGCCAGTGCGTCCGAAGGCCTGCCGGGCGGCGTGAAGCGTCGTCAACACGACGAGGCCGGCGAGTAGGAGGCCGCTGTCGCCATGAAGCCCCTCGCCGGTGAGAGCAGTGAAGATTATGCCGCCCGCGGCGGCAGTACCACCAGTGGCGAGCGCGCCGACGACGGTGAGCGACGGCGTCTCGCCGTGCCCGTGCCCCGGCGTCGTGTGCGCTACGCGACTGCCGTTCGAGAGGAACTCGTAGGCCTTGTAGAAGCCGTGGAGGATGAGGTGGGTAATGGCGGCGGCGAAGAAGCCGAGGCCGACCTGCATGAGCATGAAGCTCATCTGGCCGGTCGTCGAGCAGCCGAGGCGGGCCTTGACGTCCGTCTGGACGGTCCGCAGGAGTTTCCCGACGAGGGCGCTCGCAGCGCCGACGGCGACGATCAGGAGCATGAAGCGCGCCTCGACGGTGACGGCGGGGGCGAAGCGGACGAGGAGGATCCCGCCGGCGTTGACGAACCCGGCGTGCATGAGCGCGGAGGCGGGCGTCGGCGCGGTCATCGAGGAGAGCAGCCAGCCGTGGAACGGAACGAGCGCCGACTGGATCATCGCCGCGAGGAGGAGCGCGCCGGCGACGATGAGCCACGTCGTGAAGGGGAGCGTGTCGGCGACGGCGGCGACGCCCTCGAAGGTGGTCACACCCGCCGTCGCCCAGAGGACGAAGACCGCGACGCCGACGAGCGCGCTGCTCGCGAGGAAGTACCGGCGGGAGAGCGACGCGGCGGCCTGCGCCTGTGGCCAGTCGCGGGCGTAGCCGACGAGATCGGCCATGAGGAGCCCCATGGCGAGCCACGCGAGGACGAAGAGGACAGTGTTCGCGGCGGCGACGAGCACCATGACGACGAGCGTGAATCCGAAGATACGGGTGAAGAACGCGGTGAGGCGCTCACTCCCGGCCATGTAGCGCCGCGAGTAGCTGTGGACGATGCCGCTGAAGAAGGTGACGGCGACCCACATAACGGCGGTCAGACCGTCGACGGCGACGATGCCAGCGATGGCCCATAACGTATCGGTGAGCACGTACGCACCGAGGACGCCGAGGGTCGCGAGCCACAGAAGCCACACGAGTCGGGTGAGCCACACGGGAGCGCGGGGCGATTCCGACGCCGCGTCGGGGAGTGCGCCGACCGTCCGTGTGGGGTGTGTGTCCGACATCGTCGTATGCGAATCGTGACGCGGGAGATCGGTCCCGGTCACACGTACACCACACTACGAACAGATTAGGCAATAAATCCTTCGTCTGTTCCCAGACTGTTCGTTAGCTCGTATTATTTTTCGTTAACGATTCGCCGTCGGTCAGGACCGGCCGCGTGCTCATTCCTCCTCGAAGCGGCCGAACGGCGTCGTCACATGGCTCTTGACGAGCACCTCGTCGGCAACCGTGATACCCATGTCGAGGAGCGCCTCGGCGACGGGCGTGATGTCGCTGTCGGAGCGCCCGACCGCGGTCACAAGGAGGTTCTGCTCGCCCGTGATGAGCTCCTGAACCGAGACGACACCGTCGAGAGCCAAGATGTCGGGAATGAGGTCGCCGCGCTCGTGGATCGACGCCGTGCAGAAGAGGAGCATCCGGATCGGGTAGCCCGAGCGCTCGTAGTCGACCTCGGCGCTGTACCCCTTGACGACGCCCGCCTCCTCTAAGCGCTGGATGCGCTTGCGGACTGTACTCCCCGACGTCCCGGTCCGCTCGGCGATGTCACTCGACGAGAGGGTTCGCGCGTCCTCCTGGAGCGCGTACAGGATCTCCCGGTCAATCTCGTCGACGTCTTCGGCGGGCATACCGGATCGTTACCCCGACACGGCCAAAGGGACTTCGCCTCCACGCATCCGCGCGGCCGTCGCGCACTGGTCGCGTGCCGGGCGAGGCCAGTCGCGTGGCCACCATCGTCGAGTGCGGCAGCTATTTGAATCTGTATTCAGACCACAACGGCTATCTGTGGCTGCGTGCAGATAGCGGGTGATGGCAGGATCTGCGACACGACTAGAACGACTCCTAACCGACGAACTCGGCGACTGCTGTGCAGCCGACGTCGAGGCGCGTCGCGCGGAACTCGACGCGCTCGCCGACGAAGCGTTCGCGAGCGGCGTGCGCGCTCCGTTCGCCGTCCTCGGCAACGAGACACGCTATCGGCTCGCCCGCGCGCTCACCGTCGACGGCACCGAACGCTGCGTCTGCGAACTCGAAGCACTCGTCGACGTCAGCGAGAGCGCCGTCAGCCACGCGCTCGCCGACCTCGTTGATGCCGGGCTCGCGAGTCGGCGCAAGGACGGCAACTGGCGCTACTACGAGAGCACCGCGCTCGCCGACGGCCTGTTCGCAGCCGCCGAACGGGGGGACGACGCGTGAGTGACGACCTCTCGGTCCTCGATCGCTACCTCACCGTCTGGATCGGCCTCGCGATGATCGTCGGCGTCGCGCTCGGGCGCTACGTCCCCGGCGTCGTCGACGTCCTGAACGCCGTGACGTGGCACGGGACGAGCCTCCCAATCGCGATCGGGCTCTTCGTGATGATCTTCCCGATCATGGCCGAGATCGACTACGGGCGCATCCCGCGCGTCACCCGGACCAATCGCGCCGAGATCGGCCTCACGCTCGCGTTCAACTGGCTCGTCGCGCCCGCGTTGATGTACGGCCTCGCCGTCTTCTTCTTGGGCGGGTATCCCGACCTCGTCACCGGCCTCATCATCGTCGGCATCGCGCCCTGCATCGCGATGGTGCTCGTCTGGAACGAGCTCGCCGCCGGCAACCAGGAGATGTGTGCGGTCTGCGTCGGCGTCAATTCGCTGTTACAAATCGTCCTCTTCGTCCCCTACGCCTTCTTCTTCCTCACCGTTCTCCGCGGGACGACCGTTGATGTCTCGATGGGCCTCATCGCGCAGATGGTCGGCGTCTTCCTCGGCCTGCCGCTCCTGCTCGGCTACCTCACGCAGAAGGTCGCCTTCCGCACCGTCGGCCGCGAAACCTACTACGGCCGGTTCATCCCGCGGATCGGCCCGCTCGGACTGCTCGGACTGCTCTTCACGGTCGTCGTCATGTTCGCACTGAAGGGCGACGTCATCGTCGCCGACCCGTGGCAGATCGTCCGCATCGCGATCCCCCTCTTCGTCTTCTTCGTCGCGCTCTGGGCGGTCGCCTATGGTGTCAGCGCCGCGATCGGCTTCGACTACACGGAGGGCGTCAGCCTCGCGTTCACCGCCGCCTCGAACAACTTCGAACTCGCCATCGCCGTCGCCGTCGCCGTCTTCGGCATCGGCAGCGACGTCGCGCTCGCCACCGTCGTCGGCCCGCTTATCGAGGTCCCGGTGATGCTCGCGCTCGTCCGCGTCGCCCTCGCCACCAAAGACACCCTCTTCGACAACCCACAGACCAACGCCGTGTTCACCCCCACCGACGACTGACACCACCATGTCCAACACAGCCACCGACGAGACCGCCGCGCCGCAGACAACCACCCTTGCGTTCGCACACGAGGGGACGGTCCGATTCCGATGAACGTCACCCTCGCCTTCGTTTGCGTCCAGAACGCCGCGAGACGGTCGCCCTCCGGGCGCTGTGACTCGCGTGCTCTGCACACCGCCTCGGGGGTCGTCCGATGACGACCACCCTCGCCTTCGTTTGCGTCCAGAACGCCGGCCGTTCCCAGATGGCGACCGCGTTCGCCGAACGCGAAGTCGCCGAGCGTGACCTCGACGAGGAGATCGAGCTCGTCACGGGCGGCACCGACCCGGCCGAGCACGTTCACGAGGAGGTCGTCGCGACGATGGACGACGTCGGCATCGACCTCTCGGATCGAGAGCCACGCGAAGTGACGTTCGAGGAGATCCAGCGCGCCGACTACGTGATCACGATGGGCTGCTCGGCGGACGACGTCTGCCCCGCGGGATGGGCGGGCGAGAACCGCGACTGGGGCCTGCCCGATCCCGACGGGAAATCCTCCGAGGAGGTCGCCGAGATCCGCGACGAGATCGAGGCACGCGTACGCGACTTGTTCGACGAACTGACTCAGTAGTCCGCGACGAGCGTATCGAGGACTTCGTGGTGCTCGGTCGTGTGCGGTGCGGTGAGCGGCGACACGCTCGTCTTGCCCTCGACGACCGCGCGGAGGTCGCTGTCCGCGGGTTCGCCCGCGACGACCCCGCCGTCGATGCGATCCCACATCTCGTCGTGGAGGCGCAGATGTTCGCCCGCGCGCTCCACGCTCATATCGTAGCCGCGCGTCGGCGTCGTCACCGCGATCTCATCAACTTCGGTGCCGGGTCGGGGCGCGTTGACGTTGAGGTAGTCGGCGCGCTCGAAGACGCCGGCGTCAAGCGTGTGCTCGACGAGGTAGCGCGTGACGGCCGCGGCCTCGGCGTACTCCTCCTTCGGCGTCGCACCACCCTCGAAGTCCGCGCTCGTGAGCGCGAGCGACACCGAAATCGCGGGGACGCCGAAGAACGCCGACTCGACGGCCGCGCTCACCGTCCCCGAGCGGCCGAGGACGTACATCCCGAGGTTGCCCCCGCGGTTGCAGCCCGAAACGACGAGGTCCGCGTCGGGGACGAGGGACTCGAGCGCCGCAATCACGCAGTCCGAGGGCGTCCCGTGGACCGCGTAGCCGTACTCGTGTTCGTCGACGACGACCTCGCGGGAGAGCGCGCGGCCCGTCGCGCTCATGTCCTCCGCGGGCGCGACCGCCGTGACGTCACCGAGGGCCGAGAGGGACTCGTAGAGCGCGGCGAGGCCAGGGCTCTCGATCCCGTCGTCGTTCGTCAGAACGATCTTCATATACGTGGCTGACGGATGGGGGGCGTGGAAAGCGGTTCGGTCTCAGCCGAGGCGGTCCACGATAACCTCGTCGTCCACGACGAAGTTGTACGCGTTCTCATCGTCGTTCCAGAGGCAGAGCGCGGACTCGAACTCCACGAGGTCGCCGTAATCGGCCCCCAGGAGGTCGCGGTTGAGCGCGGTGCGATCGACGACGACGGCGTAGCAGTCGGTGTCCTCGGAGCCGTCGCTGATCTTGAACAGCGGATTGCCGCCCTCCGAGAGGTCGTTCGAGAGTTTGGCGGCGACGAGGTCGACGCGCTTCGAGACGTGGCGGTCGGCGTCACCGAGTTTCGCGTAGCGCGACGCCGGGAGAGAGAGATCGTGTTTCCGCCGTTCGTCCGTCCGCAGGAAGCTGTGGCTGTATTTGACGCTCTCGTTCAGGAACTCCGCGGGGCGTTCTGCGGCCTCGGCGAGACGGCGCTGGAAGCCCGGCGCGTCGATATCGGGCTTCTCGACGAACGACCAGCCGCGATCGGTCGGACGCTCGCCGTCCCAGAGGCGGACGGTCGGCGCGTAGACCGTGACGCCGCGTGTTTCGAGGGCGCGTTCGACCTCGCGGAGGCCGATGCTCGTGTTGCGGTCGGCGGGCGCGACGAGGACGAGCGTGCCGTCGTCCGCGAGGACGTCGAGGTAACGCTCAGCGATCGCGATCGGATCGTCGAGTTCGCTGAGGACGCTGAACGCCGTCACGAGATCGAAGTCGTCTCCCTCCGTGAGGGCGTCGGTGTCGAGTGCTTCGACCGTCTCAGGGTGGAGCGTCCCGTGGACGTTCGGGCCCGACGCGTCGATGAAGTCGGTGAGGAGGTCCACGGCGGGACTCGGCTCGACGGCGTGGTAGTTGAGGAGGCCGTCGTCCGGGACGGCGTCCGCGAGGCCGAGGAACGGGCCGCCGACGCCCGCACCGATGTCGAGGACGCGCGCGTTGCGCGGAAGGAGACCCTCGGCGGCGAGGTCCGCAGCGACGTACCGGCCGACCGCATAGTAGTCAGGGAGGTGGTAGATCGCGTAGCCGAGCGCGGCGGTTTCGTCGTACGAGACGTCGTTCTCGTAGTAGTAGTCGGTCTTCAGCCGGCGGATCGCCTCGCGGAGGGCGTCGCCACTCTCGCCGCGGTGCCAGTCCGGACCATAGACGTCGACGAGGCGGTCTTCGAGGACGCGCGCGTGCTCCTCCGGGAACGCCGTGACGGACGCCGGCGGGACAGACGCCGGGCCCGGCTCGACGGGGGCGAACGTGCCGTCGTCGCGTTCGACGAGGCCGAGCGACGCGGCTTCCTCGCGGAGGGCCCGACGGACGACCGCGGGGTGACGCGGCGTGCTGAGGTACTCACAGATCTCCTCGGGGTCGATCGGGCGGACGTCGCGGAGGTATTTCGCGTTCGCCCGGAGTTCGTCTTTATTTACGGACATCGTCGTAGAGGGCGTCGTAGTCGTCGGGGTCGGTGTTCGCGAGGCGCTCGGCGGCGGCGGCGATGTCGCGTGCGCCGTCGAAGGTCGCCTGAATGTCGGCATAGACGCGCGGCGTCCCGTCGAGGACGCGCTCGGCGAGCGCGTCGAGCCGTTCGTAGACCGGCGTCGCGAGTTCGTCGGGCACGTCGGCCTCGGCGGCGTCCGCCGCGAGCGCGAACGCGAGGATGGCGGCGTGCGTGCGTCCTTGGATCGTGCGCATCGCGTCGTCGTGCTCGTCGGGTTCGACGTCCACGAGGTCGTTTCCGGCGGCCTCGATGTCGCGTCTGAGCCCGTCGGTCGCGGGGCCGCTCGCGGCCGTCGAGACGGCGACCGTCCCGGGTGCGGCGTCGCCGCCGAACAGCGGGTGAAAGCTCACGCGTTCGCGTGCGGGTGCCGCGGCGGCCATCGCGTCGAGCGGCGCGCGCATCGACCCCGTGACGTCCACGACCGCCTGCTGGGCCGTTCCGGCGTGTTCGGCGATCGCCGCGCTCGCGACCCGCATCGGGACGGCGAGACAGACGATACCGAACGACTCGGTCGTGTCGAGGGGGACGGCCCGAGCGCGCGCACCGAGCGCGTCCGCGGCGGCCTCGGCGCGCGCGCGGTCCGCGTCCGCGAACGCGACGTCGGGCGTGACGGCGGCCGCGAACCAGCGACCCATCTCGCCCGCGCCGACGACGAGTACGTCCATGCCGATTCGATAGCCCGCGCGCGGGCAAAAGGGGTTCGTTCCCGCCGATCCGTCGGGAGGTTTTAAGCTTCGCGGTGACGAAACCCGAAACGAATGACCGACCGGCCGACTATACTCGTCGTCGAGGACGACCGCGATCTCGCGGATCTCTACGCCGCGTGGCTCGACGACGACCACGCCGTCCGAACCGCGAATTCGGCGGAGGAAGCCCTCGATCGGTTCGACGACGACGTCGACGTCGTGTTGTTGGATCGACGGCTCCCGGCGTCATCGGGTGACGAGGTACTCTCCGAGCTCCGCAGGACGGGGAGCGACGTGCAGATCGCGATGGTGAGCGCCGTCGACCCCGACTTCGACATCATCGAGATGGGATTCGACGCCTACCTCGTCAAGCCGGTCGCGCGCGACGAACTCACCGATCTGGTCAGCCGTCTCCTCGCCCGCCGGCTGTACACGGTCGAGGTCCGCGAGTTCTTCTCCCTCGCCGCGAAGCGCGCCGCGCTCGAATCCCAGAAGGACGCCGACCAACTCGCCGACAACGAGGAGTATCAGCGGCTCGTCGCCGACATCAAGGCGCTGGAGGGTGAACTCGACGAAGAGGTCGGCAACCTCGACGACGACGACGTCGCGGCCGTCTTCCGCTCGCTGCGCGCGCACGGCGAGGAGTAGGATCCTCCGCCCAACGCGCTTTTCACCGTTCGCGTGCTACCTGTCGATAGTGTATGGCCGACGGTGTCCGCGTTCTCTACGTCGGTGAGCGGGCCGACGGAGCACGCGTCCGTGCCCTCGATGCGACCACGGACGTCGCCGAGGTCGTGACCGCACCCGACGGCGCGTCCGTCGTCGACGCCCTCTCCGGGCACGACATCGACTGTATCGCCTGCGAGGACGGCCTCCCGGGCATGGACGCGATCAGCGTGCTCCGGCTCGTCCGCGACACCGACCCGGCGATCCCCTTCGTCCTCTACGCCATCGACGGCTCCGAATCGCTCGCCGCCGACGCGATCTCCGCGGGCGTCACCGACTACGTCACGGCCGGCGAGGCGGATGGCGTCGAACACCTGATCGACACGCTCGTCTCCGCCGCGCGGCGCTATCAGGCCGAACAGGACGTCGCGCTCCTGAACGACCTCGCGCGCAACGTCTACGAGCGCATCACGGACGCCTTCTTCGCACTTGATCGCGACTGGCGCTTTACGTACATCAACCAGGAGGCCGAGAACCTCCTCGAAGTCACCGCCGAGCGCATCGTCGGCGAGAACGTCTGGGAGATCTTCCCCGAGTCCGTCGGCTCGACGTTCTACACGGAGTTCCACCGTGCGATCGCCACCCAGAATCCCGTGGTCTTTGAGGAGTCCTTCGGCCCGCTGGACAAACAGTTCGAGGTCCGGGCCTTCCCTTCCGAGGACGGGCTCTCCATTCACTTCCGGCAGACCATCGCCGGCGAGTCGACGCGCGGCGATCACCTGATGGAGCTCACGAGCGTGCTCTCCTACGACCTCGCCGACTCCATCGACAACGCCCGCGCCGCGCTCACATCGGCGCAAGCGTCCCACTCCGCGACCGAGGAGCTCGACGACATCGAGGCCGCACTCGATCGGATGGACGACCTCATCAATCACTCCATCACGCTCGCAAACGAGGAGGATTACTCGACGACGAACTCCACCGGATAGTCCGTCAGGTCCTCGTACCCCGACTCGGTGACGACGGCGATGTCCTCGATACGGACGCCGCCGACCGCCGGATCGTAGAGCCCCGGCTCGATCGTGACGATGTGGCCGGGCTGTAACTCCTCGTCCGCGCCCTCGCTCAGCCGCGGGCTCTCGTGGACGTCGAGGCCGACGCCGTGGCCCGTCGAGTGGATGAACCCCGTCTCGGTCTCGGGATCGGAGCGCAGCGTCGGATAGCCCGCGTCCTCGTACACCTCGCAGACGGCGGCGTGGACGTCCGCGCCCGTTGCACCGGGTTCGAGCGCGTCGAACGCCGCGTCGAAGGCGCGCTCGGTCACGTCGTAGAACTCGCGGGCGTCGCCGGTCGGCTCGCCCTTCACGAACGTCCGCGTCATGTCCGCGTGGTACTTCGAGGCCTTCTCGCGCGGGAAGATGTCGATCACGATCGGTTCGTTCACTTGGAGCGGGCCACGCCCGCGGTTGTGGGGTTCGGCGGCGTCCGCCCCGCAGGCGACGATCGTCTCGTCGAGGCTGCAGCCGTGCCGGAGGAGCGTCACCTCGATCTCTTCTTTGACGCGCTCGGCGGTGAGCGGTTCGTCGCGATAGAGGAGTTCGCCGTCGACGACGTCGGCCTCCGTGAGGAGGTCCTCGGCGGCCGCCATCGCGGCCTCGTTGGCTTTCTGTGCCGACCGAACGTGCTCGACCTCCGTCTCGGTCTTCACGGCGCGTGCGTCACCGATGTGGTCGTCCCGGTCGGCCGTCACCGCGACGTCGCGCTCGCGGAGGTCGTCCGCGACGCCGAGCGGGAAACGTTCGTTCGTCGCGACATCGGCGGCGTCGAACTCGTCCAGGAACGCGGCGAGGACGTGGCGGTTCGCCTCCTCGCGGCCGTGTTCGGCGGCGAGTTCGTGGTAGTCGTAGTCCGCGTGGCGGCGCACAGCGTCCGCGCGCGCCTCGTTCGTCGCGCGGCCGTACTCCAATCCGGAGACGAGGAGTGCGGTCCGCTCGGGCGTGTATAGCGTCACGAACGGGTCGGGCGCGTCGAAACCGGCGAGATAATACTGGTCGGCGAGGTCGGCGCTCGCGTGGAGGAGGTAGCCGTCGCGCTCCGCCTCGCGGAGGAACGCGTCAAGCGTGCCGTAGTCGCGTTCGTCGTCCATGCGCGAGGGTCCGTCCGTGGCGGCAAAAGCGTTCCCCGTCGTTCGGTCCACTGACCCCGGAACGCTTACGGACGCCTCACGCGTCCCCACCGCGTATGCAGGTCACGGTCCCGCAGTCGCGCGTGCACGGCGACGCGCAGGTACCGCCGTCGAAGAGCTATACGCACCGCGCAATCCTCGCCGCGGGCTACTCGGATGGGGCGCTCGTCCGTCACGCACTGAAGTCAGCGGACACGCGCGAGACGATGGGCGCGGTCGAGGCCTTCGGCGGCGATGTCGTCGAGGTCGCGGGCGTCCTCGAAATAGACGGGTTCGGCGGGAGTCCAGAGACTCCACCCGACATCGTCGACTGTGGGAACTCCGGGACGACGATGCGCCTCGCCGCCGGCGCGGCCGGTCTCGTCGACGGCACGACCGTCCTCACCGGCGATGTCTCGCTGCGTTCGCGCCCACAAGCGCCGCTCCTCGACGCCATCGAACAGCTCGGCGGACGCGCGCGCTCGACGCGCGGGAACGGGCAGGCACCGCTCGTCGTCGAGGGCTCGATCGAGGGCGGGGCGGTGACGATCCCCGGCGACGTCTCCTCGCAGTTCATCTCCGCGCTCCTGATGGCCGGAGCGGCAACCGACGAGGGGGTCGACATCGAGCTCTCGACGGAGCTGAAGTCCGCGCCGTACGTCGACATCACGCTCGAACTGCTCGCCGACTTCGGCGTGACGGCGGAGCGGACCGAGGCGGGCTATCACGTCGAGGGCGGGCAGACGTACGAACCGTCGGATGGCGAGTACGCGGTCCCGGGAGATTTCTCCTCGGCGTCCTACCTGCTCGCAGCGGGCGCGCTCGCGGGCGACCCCGAGGTCGAGGTGTGCGGCGTCTACCCGAGCGCGCAGGGCGACAGCGAGATCCTCGGGATCTTAGAGGAAATGGGCGCGGACATCGACTGGCACCGCGACGACGGCCGCGCGGTCGTGCGGCGCTCGGAACTGTCGGGGACGACGGTCGACGTCGGTGACACGCCCGACCTCCTCCCGACGATCGCAGTCCTCGGCGCGGCCGCCGACGGCACGACGAAGATCGTGAACGCCGAACACGTCCGCTACAAGGAGACGGACCGCGTGAGCGCGATGGCGGAGGAGCTCGCCAAGATGGGGGCCGAGATCGAGGAGCAACAGGACGCCCTGATCGTCCACGGCGGGGAGAGCGATCTCGTCGGGGCTGACGTGGAGGGACTTGGCGACCACCGCGTCGTGATGTCGCTCGCTGTCGCTGCGCTCGTCGCGGACGGGGAGACGACGATCACGGGCGCGGAGGACGTCGACGTCTCTTTCCCGGGGTTCTTCGACACGCTCTACGACCTCGGCGTGAGCGTCTCGCGGGACTGAGCAGCGCGAACCGGTGGCGAACACGCCGGCGCAGCGTTCGATTCGGGGTGGGATGCCGGCGGGTTTCGCTCCCCCGCCCCGGGCGGTCGATCAGCGCACATGCGCGAGTGGCCTCGCCTTCCCGTATGAATCTCTGCTCGCGGGGTCGGTGGCCGGTTTTGCGCGTTGTGTAAGGACTTTAACCGCGCGCGGCCGAACTCCGTAGTAATGAACGGGAACCGGTTCGGACGGCTCTTTCAGGTGACGACGTACGGCGAGAGCCACGGGCAGGGCATGGGTGCGACCGTCTCCGGCGTGCCTGCGGGCCTCGAGCTCGACGAGGAGGACATCCAGCACGAACTCGATCGGCGCAAGCCCGGCCAGTCGATGATCTCGACGTCGCGGGGCGAACCGGACGCGGTGACGATCCAGTCGGGCGTACAGGACGGTTACACGACGGGGACGCCGATCGGCTTGACGATCGAGAACAAGGACGCACGCTCGGGGAAGTACGAGCCGTTCATCACGGCACCCCGTCCCTCGCACGGCGACCTCACGTACTCCGCGAAGTTCGGGACGCGCAACTGGGGCGGGGGCGGGCGCTCCTCCGCGCGCGAGACGGTGAACTGGGTCGCCGCAGGCGCGATCGCGAAGAAGGTCCTCCGTGAGAACGGCGTGCGCGTGAAGGCGCACGTGAACCAGATCGACGACATCGAGGCCGGTGAGGTGTCATGGGCGGAGATGCTCGAACACACGGAGGAGAACGACGTGCGGTGTGCGGACCCCGAGGCGGCCGACGCGATGCAGGAACGCATCGAGGAGTATCAGGAGCGCGGGGACTCGATCGGCGGGTCGATCTACTTCGAGATCCGGGGTGCGCCCCGCGGGCTCGGCGCGCCGCGCTTCGACAGCGTGGAGGCGCGACTCGGGCAGGCGCTCATGTCCGTGCCGGCGTCGACGGCGTTCGAGTTCGGCCTCGGGCGCGACGCGCGGGAATACAGCGGGAGCGAGCGCAACGAGGATTGGACGTTCGACGAAAACGGTGATCCGATCCCGGTCGGCAACGACCACGGCGGGCTCCAGGGGGGTATCACGACCGGGCAGCCGATATACGGCGAGTTGACGCTGCACGCGCCGACGTCGATCCCGTCGGAGCAGACGACGGTCGACTGGGAGACGGGCGAGGAGAAGACCGCGCAGGTCATCGGCCGCCACGACCCCGTGCTGCCGCCGCGCGGCGTCCCCGTCGTCGAGGCGATGTGTCGGCTGACGATCCTCGACTTCATGCTCCTCGGGGGGCGGATCAACCCGGACCGGATGGACGACCAGCCCGGCGAGTACCGGACGGCGTACCATCCCTCGAGCCCGGAGAACGACCCCGACGACGCCGAGACGCACGTCGAGTAACGAGACGCACGTCGAAGAGCGAGACGGCCGACCGGCGTCCCGAAAGAACTGCGGCGGGGGTGGCGTCCGGACGATCCGGCACGATTTTGCGGGGCGCACGCGTCCGTGTCGGCATGGACGCCCATCAGGAGACACGGTACAACCCCTTCGGGATGGACGAGACGTGTCGCAACTGCGAGGGTCTCTGCGACGTCCGCGATCGCGTCGTCCACGGCTACGGCGACGCGGGCGCGGACTTCGTCTTCGTCGGCGAATCCCCGAGCGCGGGCGCGGAGCGGACGGGCGTTCCGTTCACGGGCGACGCGACCGGCGAACGCTTTCAGGACATCCTCGGGCAGATCGGGCTGAACTACTCGCTGCCCACGAGCGACGAACCGGAGATCGAGAACGCCTACCTCACCTATCTAGCGCGCTGTCGCCACCCGGAGCGCGAACCGATGGACGACGAGGTGGCGACGTGTGAGCCGTTCTTGAACGCGGATCTGCGGATGATCAACCCGGAGATCATCGTGCCGGTCGGCGAGCGCGCGCTCGCGGAGATCGGCACGGAGTACACGACGACGCCGGTCGAGGAACTCGATGTCGTGGAGCACCACGCGGAGCGGATCCGCGGGCGCGGCTTCGAGTTGCTCCCGATGGTACATCCGGGGTCGATGACGAACGAGCAGAAGGACGCGTTCGTGACCGCGTTCCTCGATCTCCTCGACACCGATTACCGGCAGACGAAGGGGCGGCGCGGGCGGTAGGACGCGGCCTCGAGGCCGTCGCCGCGGCGCTGCTCACGGGTCACGAACGCGGGGGTTGAAGGCCGGTGGACGCCGACGAGGGACCATGACGCTCCTCATCGCCATGATCGAACCGCCCCGCGAGGGCCTCGTTCTCCCGCAGTTGGCGGACACGTCGCCGCTGACACCCGCGGAAGCCGTCGATCTCTATCGCGCGATGACGAAGGACCTCCTGCGCGCCGGGATGGAGAGCGGCGGCGACGTGCTCGTGAACTATCGGCCGGACGACCTCCTGGCGGAGCCACACGTCCGCGAGCGATCGAGCGAGGACGCGGTACGCGAGCTCGTCGCCGAGGCGCTCGACGAGGAGGAGCTAGATGGAACGCGCTTCGAGGTACAGGTCGGCTCGAGCTATGAGGCGCGTGTCGGGAACACGGTCGCGCACCTCCTCGAAACGGAGGAGCAGTCGTCGGTCGCGGTCGCGAAGCCGGTCGCGCCGCTGCTCGATCGCTCAGCGCTCGATGCGGCGGCGATGAAGCTGCGCCGGCGCGACGTCGTGCTCGGTCCGGCGGCGGACGGCCGCGTCCACTACGCGGCGTTCGGGGAGCCGATCGACTTCGCGGGGGCGTACGCCGTCCCGGAGCTGGAGACGCTGACGGCGCGGGCGCGCGACGCCGATCTCGACGTGGACTTCATCCCGCCGTCGGTAGCAGTGCGGACGGGCGCGGATCTGCGGACGCTCATCCCACGGATCGCGGCGAGGCGACGCGCCGGCCGGTCGACTCCGACTCATACGACCGCGTTCCTCGACGAACTCCCGGTGCGCGTCGCCGAGCGGTCCGGGGAGCGGACGCTCGTCCGGGACTGATCGGCCGATCGTCGAGGAAACACTTATGCAGAGTTGTGTGCTAACTATACACATGAGGCCGTGGGTGGAAACAGCGGACGGCGAAAGCTACGAGTGTCTTCGCTGTGGGAGACGGGTCATCGCTCCCGAAACGCGCATCTGCGAGGAGTGTGGCGGAACGTTGCAGAGCCTCTCGCGAAGCCGCGACCTCTGAGCGGCCGTTTCAGGTGACGAGGTCGGTTCGGCGTGACCTGTAGCGTCGCGTCCGGCGCGGGCAGCGGGTCCCTGTAACCGAAACCGTTAGGGCGGCCTCCGCCACTCTGTGAATACACGCGTATGTCCCGAACCGTGGACGCCCGGCGGGCGTCCGGAGGCCCGACTCGATGGCGTTGATGATCTGCGAGGCGTGTTCGACAGCGCAGAGCTTCTCGATCCTGCGCTCGGACGCGACCTGCCATGTGTGTGGCGCTGGCGAGGAGTTCCTCGCCCCGGTTTCCGAGGCCGAATCGGAGGCCGGAGTCGATCAGAGCGATACCGTGTTGCTCGCCGACGACAACGACGAGCTCCGCGAGACGTTCCGGCTCTGGCTCTCCGCGACGCGGTGGGACTGTCGAGCGGCTGCGGACGGCGAAACGACGATGAACGCGCTCGACGCAGATGTCGACGTCCTCGTTCTCGACCGCCGGATGCCCGACCTCTCCGGGCCCGAGGTCGTTGAACGGCTCTCCGAGACGGAGTTCGACGGCCAAGTGCTCGTCGTGAGTGCCTACGAGCAGGACACACACCTGAGCGAGGCCGATGTTGATGGCTATCTCACGAAACCGATCCGACGCCAGACGTTCGTCGAGACGCTCGAACGGATGGTTCGCCCGGACGAGGACGAACCGGACGAGTAGCGTCGAGCGTTCCCCCGGGCGAGTCGATGCCGAAAGCCGCATAGGGGATCAGCGAAAACGGAACGATACGTGGCGAGGTGGCGGAGCGGCCTATCGCGCCGGTCTTGAAAACCGGTGGCATTCAGCCTCCTGGGTTCGAATCCCAGCCTCGCCGTTTCCGTCGAGCAGCGCGAGACGTGCGGCACGCCGGGAATCGGGCAGACGAGACGAGCGTAGTGAGCGACGGTCGTCGCGTTCGCGGAGAGTAACCGTTTTGGGTACCCCTACCGCACGTCCCTATATGGAGGACATGTACGACGAGTCGGGCCGCGACTGGCCCCACGACCCCGACGGCGAGGAGGGGAGCGAGGGCGGGCGCAAATACGGGATGGCCGTCCTCTCGAAGAAGGTCGACGAGGGCGAGGACTTCCCACTGCAAAGGGAGGCGTTCGTCGCGGAGTACGGCGACGACCCCGTCCGGATCAACTACGAGACCGTCGTCTCCGTCGCGGACATCTTCGAGCACGTCGAGGCCGATGAGTACTCGGATAAGGTCGACTTCTGGAAGCAGGTCGGCGACGGCATGCGTTCGGGCGACGTCTGGGACTATCACCCGACCGACGAGTGAGTCGGAGGCGACGCCCCTAAGGTCGACGCGGCCGACGTTCCGACGATGGCGCGACGTGCACCGGACGGCGTGCGGATCGAGGCGGCGACAATGGACGACCTCGACGCACTGGTCGATTTCTGGGTCGCGCTCGTCGCCGATCAGCGCGCGTACGGCACGCATCTTCTCGCAACCGAGAACCGCGCGACCGCACGCGACGTCCTCTCGCAGTACGTCGCGACCGACCGAGCGCTCGTCGCGCGCCTCGTCGGGACCGACGCGCCCGTCGGCTTCGTCATGTACCACCCCGAGACCGGACTCTACGAGGAGGACGCGACGCGCGGCGTCGTCGATAACGTCTACGTCGATCCTGCCCATCGCGAGCGCGGGATCGGGAGCGCGCTTCTCGACGCCGCCGAGAACGCGCTTCTCGACGCCGGTGCTGACGTCCTCTCGATCGCCGTGATGGCCGAGAACGAGCGCGCGCGTGCCCTCTACGAGGATCGGGGGTATCGCCCGCAACGCCACATTTTGGAGAAGCCGGGGGAAAGCGACACGCACACAAAGGAGGACGGCGAACGCTGAGACGCGCCAAGGGAGCTTGGGCGGTTCAAGCACTCGATTTGTAATCGAGAATTCGAGGGTTCAAATCCCTCCCTTGGCTTCCAACGGGTCGTTCACAATCCACGCCTGAGACCGCTCGGAAGCATCTCTTCTGCACCGCGTTCGCGATTCTCCGACTCGCTCTGCGTTCGGGGGACGGCGTTTATGCCCGCGAGCGACCAAGAACGAGGTATGATCCCGCCCATCGCGGACCGGTTCGTCGCGGGTGAGTCGACGGCGACCGCGCTCGCACACGCCGCGACCCTCGACGACGGCGGCGTGAACGCGATCCTGAACCTCCTCGGCGAACACTACGACGACCGCCGAGACGCGGACGCCGACGCTGACGCCTACATCAGGTTGATCGCGGACATCGCCACGACCGACCTCGACGCCCGGCTCTCGGTGAAGCCGAGTCAGATCGGGTTGGCCGTCGGCGACGACATTTTCGTGGAGAACCTCGTGCGGGTCGTCGACGCCGCGGCCGAGCAGGGGGTCTTCTGCTGGGTGGACATGGAGGACCACACGACGACCGACGTCACGCTCGACGCCGTCGAGCGCGTTGCGGACGCACATCCGGGGCAGGTCGGCGTCGCGTTACAGGCGAACCTCCGACGCACCGGGGACGACCTCGAACGCTTCGCGGACGTGCCCGCGGCGGTGCGCCTCGTGAAGGGCGCGTACGACGAGCCGGCGTCCGTGGCATACACGCGGAAGGCGGACGTGAACGATCGCTACCGTGCGGGCCTTGATTACCTCTTCGCGAACTACGACGACGGCGAGATCGCGGTGGGAAGTCACGACCCGTCGATGATTGACCACGCGAAGGCGCTCGGCGCGGAGCACGGCACCGACTTCGAGTTCCAGATGCTCATGGGCGTACGCGAGGACGCGCAGTTCGCCCTCGCCACGGAGTACGACGTGGCCCAGTACGTCCCGTACGGCGGCAAGTGGTTCCAGTACTTCTATCGTCGCATCGCGGAGCGTCGGGAGAATCTGCTGTTCGCCGCGCGTGCGATCCTGCGTTGAGACACGCGAGCGGGAGAAAATCGCGTCCGCGGCTCGCCGAGACGCCGACGGCCCCCGCACCGCTCACGCGCTGGGTGCGCTCGTGCCACGGCCGGTGTCGGCCAGCCAGCCGAGCGCGAACACGCCCAGGCCACCGACGAGGACGAGCGCGCCGGCAACGCCGAACGTGAGGAGGTAGTCCGTGCGGGCGGCGAGCCATCCCCCGACGAGACCTCCGATGCCGCCCGCGCCCGAAGAGAGCGCGGTGTAGAGCCCGAGTGCCGCGCCGCGCCGCCCGGGTGCGGCGTAGCGCGCGACGAGCGTGTTCGCGGTGATGGCGACGACGGCCCACGAGAGCCCGACGACGACGTTGAGCGCTGCGACGCCGAGCAGGCTCGTGATCGAGGGCGCGCCGAGCACGGATGCCGCGGCGGCGACCGCAGGGAACGCGAGCGCGCGGAAGCCGAGCGCGCCGGTCTGGAGGCGACGGAGGTCGTAGCGGTCCGCGAGCGCGCCCGCGCCGGCGTAGAATGCGGCCGAGGAGAGACTGGAGACGACGTAGAGGGCGTAGACGGCGTCGTCGCCGAAGCCGACGCCGGCGAGGAAGTCGGGGAGCGGCGCGCTGAAGACGCTGAAGCCGGCGAAGAAGACGGAGACGGCGGCGAGATAGATGGCGAGCGGCCGGCGGACGCCGCGGAGGAGCGCGCGCGGGCTCGACGTCCGCGCGAGCGTGACGAGACGGCCGGGGAGCAACGGGCTGAGCGCCCCGCGAACGGTACCGAGGAGGCGCGGGCGACGCGCGAGCGTCCCGGCGCTCGTGGTGACGTCACTGGACGGGAGCCAGCGCGCGGCCGCGAGCGTCGCACCGGTGAGGAGGGCGACGCAGACGAGGAGCAGCGAGCGCTGAGCGGGCAGGGAGACCGGCCCGAGGGCGATGCCGCCGGGAAGGGCGAGCGACGACGTCGCGAGCGGAGCGAGGACGCTGCCGGCGAGGCGCGTCCAGAGCGCACCGAGGACGAGGCCGCCGGTCCATCCGTACCCCTGATAGCGGTTGAGACGCGCGATACGGGCGTTCCACTCGCGCTCGGGCGCGTCGGCGAGGACGAGAGTCGTGAACACCGGCGTTGCGCTGGCGACACAGAGCCAGAGGGCGGCGTCGACGACGATCACGGCGGCCACGGTGTCGAGGAACGGGAGGACCGCCGTAGCGAGCGCGAGCCCACCGAGGCCGGCGAGCGCGAACGGCCGATACCGGCCGGTGCGATCCACGAGCGTCCCGACGCCGAGCGCGCCGGGCACCATCGCAGTCGAGGTGGCGAACCAGCAGACGCCGAGGTCGAAGGCGGTCCCGCCGAGCCCGACGATGAAGAGGGGAACGAGCAGCGAGAGCGCGCCGATGGCAACGTTCGCACCCGCCCACGCGTAGAGCCAGCGATCGGTCACGGTATCGCGCACGACACACGCTGAGAGCGGCGGCGCTAAAAACGAACCGCACTCGTGGCGGGGTGACGACACGGCCGGTCCGAAAAAGCAACCGGCAGGCCTCGTTCGGCGTAATGCACGTCGATTTCCCATGTCGACGTCGTGCCGATCTGCAGTGAGTGTGACGCCCGCGGCGCTCGCGGTAGCCACAGGGGAGCCGACAGTTTCCGCTGTCCGGCATGACGACATCCGCTACCGGCCGCTCGCGTCGGCCTAAGACCGACTGACGGAAGACGTAAACCGACGGATCGACTACTGACGGTCGTGGCACAACCGCTCCGGTTCAGGTATTCGAGCGAAACGTGGAATGCGGGGCGGGTCCGTAGCGAGCTGCGTGCCGACCTCGACGCGAACATCGGTGCGACGGCGACGTCGCCGTGGTACCGGGCTCCCGCCGAGTACACGGCGCGGCGCTTCGAGATGGACAACGGCGACATCGCGCTGTTCGCGTATCGCGAGGACGGGAGCGGGGCGTACTGGCTCGGCAACACGGAGACGCCGAGCGTGCTCTGGCGAACGGAGAAGGAGGGGTTCTCCGAGGCCCCCCACGACGTCTCGCGGTGGGCGCAGCGCGAACTGCTGGCCGGCCTCGAGACGGAGGATCCGTGGCTCGCCGACTACCGCTATCTCGCGTGGTTCTTCCTCCCGGTGTTCTACTCGAAGGACGGCCGCGAGACCTCACGCCGGTTCTTCCGCGAGCACGCCGCGGGCTTCCCGGACGCCGACCGGGACGCGGCGCTGGCGTTCTACGACGACTTTCTGAAGACGGGGATCTTCGAGGAGCACCGACACGTAATGGCCGGGAAGCTCGGCACGTCGCAACACCTCGATCTGACGCGGACGAGCGCCGCGATGGGTGAGTTCGACGCCGCGTGGATCCTCCACGAGGCCGGCTACGACGTCACCCCGGAAATCGAGGTGGCGACGGGCCACTCGCTCGACTTCCGCGCGGAGCGCCCGGACGAGTCGGCGGCACACCTCGTCGAGGTGACGCGCCCGCTCCCGGTGAACGAGCGCTCGGCCGGGACGCCCGCGGCCGCCATACGCGATACGGTCGCGACGAAGACGGACGGCCAGTTGGCGAAACACGGCGGCGGCGCGACGCTCCTCGTGGATTGTTCGAGCTTCCCCGACGACGACTGGCAGGCGCTGCTCGCCGAAGAGCCGGACGTCCAACACCGCCCCGCGGCGGTCTTCCGCGTGCGCCCGAACGGGCACGTCGAGGGGTACACGAAAGGCGCGCTCCCCATCGACCTCGGGTTCTGATTTCGCCCGTCGACGCCCGATCCCGACACTCAAATGCGAGCGGGCCCCACGTTCGATGAATGAGCGACGCCGACGTCGACGGTGAGACGGGGGGCGCGTGGCGCGAGCGGTTCGGCTTCGACGAACCCTACGAGAACCAGGCGGACGCCATCGAGGCGGCGATCGACGTCGGGCGCGAGAACGGCTATCTCGCGATGGAGGGGGCCTGCGGGACGGGGAAGACGATGGCGGCCCTGACGGCCGCCGCGACACTGTGCGATGCGGGCGTCTACGAGAACGTCCTCGTCGTCACGCCCGTCAAACAGCAGCTCCAGCAGTTCGTCGACGATCTGCGGACGATGAACGCGGGGAGCGACGACCCGCTTCGGAGCGTGGCGCTCGTCGGCAAGCGCGACCTCTGTCCGTACGGCCGCGAGGACGTCTTCCCGGCGGACGCGAGCACGCACGACCGCTGTGAGGACCTCCGGGAGACGACGGCCGAACTGGTGGAGGCGGGCGACGACCACGGAGAGTCGCCGAACGGGCGAGCGGCGACTGCGGCGAGCCGCGAGGCGGGCGACGAGGGATCGCGCCACGACGGCGCGGAGATCGACGACCTCACCGCGATCCGGACGGACGAGGACACGGAGGACGCGTGGTGGGACCCCGTAAAGGCCCGCGATCTGGCGAAATCCGCGCGGCCGGGCCGAGAGTCCATCGACCAGTCGACGCTGGAGACGGCGGGCGCGAGTTCGCCGTACGTGCCGGTCCAGCCGAGCGCGGATGCCGAGTTCGACGAGGACGAGCCGCTGTTCTGCCCGTTCGAGGCCGACTGGTACGGGCGCAATCGCGGGTCGCCGATCGACTTCTCGGCGGGTGAGGAGCACGTCGTCACGTCGCGCGACCTCCTCCCGGCGGCAGTCGAGGCCGGCACCTGTCCGCACCGCGTTCAAAGCGTCCTGTTGGGCGCGGCGGACGTGATCGTCGGCAACTACAACCACCTCTTCGACCCGCAGAGCCGGCCACTGATCGAGGGCGTCGTCGGCGAAGACACGTTCGTCATCGTAGACGAGGCGCACCGGATCGAGGAGCGCGTGCGCGACCTGCTCTCGGAGCGCGTCGGCCGCCACACGCTCCGCCGGGCGCGCAACGACCTGAGCGACCTTCTCGCGCGGGCGAACGCGAGCGAGGGGGCGAAGGAGGAACTCGCGGCGCACCTCGCGGACTTCGATGTGACCGTCGGCGACGTGAAGCGCACGCGGGACTTCTACGACGATGTCGCAGCGTGGCTGACGGGCGAGGTGAGCGAGCGCCTCGCCACGGAGTTCGACGGCGAACGCGACTGGCCCGAACGCGACGTCGAACTCCCGTTGCGTGACCCGGACGTCGACGAGCCCGACGATCTGACGCGGTGGGCCGAGCGCGAGGGGTACACCGGCGATCTGTGGCGGCGGCTTCGAACCGTTGGAACAGCCGTCGAGGACGTCCTCGACGAGGAGGACCGGACGACCGTCTGCGAGGCCGTCGGCTCCGTGTTCACGAACTGGTGGGAGCGCGATCACGCGACGCACTTTCGGGAGATCGAACTCGAACACGCCCCGAAGGAGGCCCCAACGGGCGACCCGTGGGAGGCGCAGTACACGGCGGGGCTGGTGACGTACAACTGCATGCCGGGCGAGGCGGTGCGCGACGTGTTCGCCGGCCTCGGTGGCGGCGTGCTGATGTCGGCGACGCTCGAACCGATCGACGTCTTTCGGGAGGTCGTCGGCCTGGACGCGCTCGCGGACGACCCGGACGACCCGCGGCCGGTTGCGGAGCGCTCGTACGATCTGCCGTTTCCCGAGGGGAACCGGGCGTCGTGGACGGTGGCCGCAGAGGCGTTCACCGCGCGAAACCGCGGCGCGCCGACGAGCGAGAACACGAACGCGACGCGCGAGGAGTACCGATACGTCCTGCGGACGCTCGCTCGGAGCCACGGGAACGTCCTCGTCTGTATGCCGAACTATCGGGAGGCCGCGTGGGCGGGCGACTATCTCGAGGAGGCGGTGGAAAAAGAGGTGCTCGTCGATGCGAGTTCGAGCGACGAGGAGACTGAGCGGCTGAAGCGTGCGTTCTTCCGCGGGCCGGGGAAAGTCCTCGTCACTTCGACGCGGGGGACGCTGACGGAGGGCGTCGACTACGACGGCGAGAAACTCCACTGCTGTGCGGTCGTCGGCGTCCCGCTGGTGAACGTCGCGTCACCACGCATCCGTGCGGTGAAGCGGGCGTACGCGGACGCGTTTGGCGAAGAGAACGCCTTCGAGTACGCGCTGACCGTGCCCGCGGTCCGGCGCTCGCGCCAAGCCATCGGGCGCGTCGTGCGGGGGCGCGACGAGCGCGGCGTGCGCGTCTTCGTCGACGAGCGCTACACGGCGGACGCACCCCGCTCCGTCCACGACTACCTCGGCGACGAGGAGCGCGCGGAGTTCGTCTGGATGACGCCGGAGTTCCTCGGCCCGCAACTGGACGGGTTCTGGGGATAAAGACCGTGAGGGACCCGCGAACGCGGGTGACAATCGTTGCCGAAGAAGCGTAGCCTTTTAGCCATCGACGCATTATGTGTGCGTATGAGTCTCACCATTCGCTCGCCGGAAGAGCGCTCCTGCGTCCGATGCGGACGAACGGAAGCCTGGAACGAAGACGTTGATGCGTGGCGCGTCCCCGAGGGTGACGAAGGGGAGGTCGCCTGTATCCACGATTGGGACGTAACCGGCGAGTTCAGGCCGGTCGAGCGGTAACGTAGCGTTCGCCGTCGCGATCGACGACACCGCGTTCTTCGAGGGTTTTGAGCACACTGAACAGCGTGATCCGTTGGAGATCGAGGCCGTCGCGGAGCTCGTCGAGGGTCGCGCCCTCGTGAAACTGCAGGAAAAGATAGACGAGCTTCCCTCGCGCCGATTCGACCGTTTCGGGAACTCCCTTCGGCATCTGTCGGGCTTGCATCTCGTTACCCGTACGAAGGCATACGACGACCATAAACCCTGGCTACGACAGTCGTCGAACTCGGTGGGGCGAGCGCGGGATTCACGGTCCGTGGTACCGTACGTGACGTATGACCGATCGCCGCCACGACCGACTGGCGCGCCACCCGACCCCCGGCCCCGGCAACGCCCTGCGCCACTGGCCGGACACGGTCGGGCCGCTCCGGGTCGCGTGCAACTACGCCTGCATCGTGCTCGCGCGCCACTCGCCGAGCCTCCGGCTGAAAGTGTTCCTCTACCGGCTGCTCGGGATGACCGTCGGCGAACGCGTCTCCTTCGGGTTGGAGGCGACGCCCGACGTCTTCTTCCCCGAACTCCTCACCGTCGAGGACGATGCCATTGTCGGCTATGACGCGACGCTGCTCTGTCACGAGTTCCTCCAGGACGAGTACCGGACGGGCGAAATCGTCGTCGGCGAACGCGCGATGATCGGCGCGGGCGTGGTCGTCCTTCCCGGTGTCACGATCGGCCGCGACGCGCAGGTCGCGGCGAACTCGCTCGTCACAGCGGACGTGCCACCGGAGACGACGGTCGCGGGCGTGCCCGCGGAGCCGCTCGACTACGGGAACGATGCGGACACGGGCGGCGCAGGCGTGGATGAGGCGAATGCAGACACGGACGGCGCAGGCGTGGATGAGACGAATAGGGATGGGACGAACACGAGCGGTGCGAACGCGGGGCGTAGCTAGCGCTCCTTCACGACGCCGTACTCGAAGACGTGCGCGTTCGGGACAACGTGTTCCGCGCCGTCGTCCTCGATGTACGTCGCGAAGACATCGAGTTCCTGAACGATCCCGCTCGTCTCGCCGATTTGGACGCGATCGCCGATCCCGTAGGGCTGGTTGAGGAGGATGTAGACGCCCGCCGCGGCGGACCTCAGGAGGTCCCTCGTCGCGACAGCGACGAAGACGATGAGCGCGAGCGTGGCCGCCGCGAAGACCAGGACGAGCGGGAGGGTGGCGACGCCGAGTTGCCCGAGCGCGACGAGCGCGGCGATGAAGACGATGCCGTACCTGACGATGAGCGGGATGATACCGATCTCCGGGACTTTCACGCCGCGGAGGCGCTCGGAGACGACGACTTCGGCCTTATCGCCCACGAGCACGCCGAAGACGAGCACCGCGACCGCGAACACCACCGCGGGGACGTAGCCGACGAGGCGGTACCAGAGTGCCCGCAGATTCACGAGGTCAGTGACGGCGAGCGCAAGGAGGATTGCGACGACGTAGATGAACAGCGAGGTGAGGCGGACGAGGATCGCGACGATCGACGTACCGAAGCGCCGTGCGGTTCGCTCGACGCTCGTTCCCTCGACGGCCTCCGGAACGCCGACCGCGCGGAGGAGGCGGGCGTTCACCCGCCCGACCAGGTAGCCCGCGACGGCCCCGACGACGAGCACGCCGATCGCGAGCAGGTAGTCGACGTCCTGCGTCACGAGCGTCTGGACGTCCATCAATACGCCTCCGGGTCGAGTTCGAGGACGAGCTCGCCGCCCTTGAACGCGCGGACGAGGCCGTCGCTCTCGCTCAACACCACCGCGATCGAACTCGAATCACGCGTGATGCTCGCCGCCGCCATGTGCCGCGTGCCGAGCCCCTTCGGGATGTCGACGCCCTCCGCAGATCCCTCAAGGTAGCGGTACGCGGAGACGATCTTGCCCGAATCGGAGATTACGAACGCGCCGTCGAGTCGCGAGAATTCCTTGAGCATCACGTTCACGATCGGATCTCCAACGTGGACGTGGCTCTTCTCGAAGGGATTGTACGAGAGAGGGCGGGACTTGTTCATCACCTTCCCGGCGTCGCCGACGACGAACAGCGCGCCGACGGGCTTGCCCTTCTGGCCCTTCTGTCCAAGCTCGATCACGACGTCGAGGACGTCGCGGATGACCGCGGGGTCCGCCCGCGAGTTGACGAAGAGGTCGTAGATGCCCGAGTGGCGCTCGGCGTCGACGCGCACCCGCGAGATCGTGTCCGCGCCGTCGTCGAACACCGCCGTGGCGCAGGCGACGACGTCGCCATCGGTGAGATACTCGTTGTCGAGCGCCCCTTCGAGCCCGAAGCGGACGCGTTCCGTGACCTCGGCGAACTCCAGCGGGAGTTCGACGAAGGCGTCCGCGCCGACCGCGTTCTCCGCGGCCACCACGATCAGCTCGACGTCGCCCTCGTCGGTGGCGTCTCGCGCGCGGTCGTAGTACGAGCCGCTGGGGGAGAACAGCACTAACGCGTCGACGTCCGTCACGAGCTCGCCGAGAAGACCCTTCAGCGCAGACATTACTGCTACCGACTCGTGGACCGGCAAAAAGGGTTGTGACCCGTCTGACGCTCGTCTGTCGAGACGCGAGGTGCGGCATTAACCACCGATCGCTACTGCCGCGAGGCCCGCGACGCCACACGCGAGCCGTCAGTCCCCGCCTTGTCGAGCGCGGATGCGGCTTCAGTCTACGGGACGCCATCGGGCGTCTCCTCGGCCCGATCGAGCGTGTCGTCGACAGTCGCGTCGAGGCCTTCGATATCGATGTCGACGAGGCCGATCTTCTTGTCGACCATACGGGCAGAACGGCGCGCACGAGGTGAGACATGGTCGCTGGGTGCCATGCGACTTCAGCGCTCAGAGCGCTGTAACGGGCGCGCCGGCGGACAGCGCGCCCTCGCCGGTGACGGCGAGGCGGATCCATCCGAGCCACGGAATGCGGAACTCGGCGATTCCGCGGATCCACGAGGGTTTCACTGGCGAGGAGATGTCTCGAACCTGGTCGTAGTAGCCGTTCGAGTCGCCCTTCGTGACGAAGCCAGCGTGGGGGGCGGGGCAGTCAGGGAGGGAGGGACAGCCCTGCGCGCCATCGACGTACGACTCGTTCGCCTCGTCGTACCAGTTCTCGCCGTCGGCCACCCAGAATCGCGCGCGATGGATGACCGGTGTGGACCTGCCGTCGCCGTCCGGCTCGTAGACGACGACATCGCCGGGTTCGTGGAACTCGGTGTACCCGTTCGCCTGCCCCGTTCGGTAGGTGACGACGCCGGTGTCGTCGGTGGTTCCGGGACCGGGGAAGCGGTGTTCCTCCATGACGAAGACGAGGTCGTTCTTCTGGAGGTTCGGGGTCATACTCCCGGATTCGACGGCGACGAGCGGGGGCCAGAGGCCGCTGACGGCGAAGAGGAGCAGGCCAATCACGGCGACGACGAGCGCGCTCGCGGCCAGTTCGCGGACGAAGATCACTACCTCGTTGTCGGTGCGTCGGAGCCATCGCAGCGTCGCCAGCGGGCCGTCGCGGGGATCGGGAACGTCGTCACCCGGCATTGATCGGACGGTGTCGCGCCGCGGCTATCAACCTTCTCGTCGGCGGTCACCGGCTGGGTGTCACTCCCGGGTGCGCGCGTCGAGCCGTGCGGAGAGGGTGTCGACGACGCCGGAGAGGTACGTCGTCCCGCCGACGGCGACGACGAGTGCGCCCGCGGTGTCGAAGAGGAGATCGAGCATCGTGTCGGTGACGCCGTACTGGGTGAGGATGCTCGTGACGCCGACGAGCGCGGCGACCTCGGAGATGGCGAACTCGATGACCTCCCAGAAGACGCCGAAGGCGAGCGTGATGACGAAGAGGAGGGTGAAGAGGAACGCGGGCGGGAAGTAGACGGCGTCCGTGTGCTCGTCGATGGCGCGGACGGCGGCGTAGCCGACCGCGGCGACGACCGACGAGGAGAGGGTGTGAGTGAGGTGGTCCCACCACCAGACGTTCTTGTAGAACGACCCGATACCGGGGACACCGACCGTCCCGAGGGCGTGGAGGAAGACGGCAATCGTCACCCAGAGGACAAGCGCGGGGTCCATCGGGACGCCGTAGTCGCGTTCGAGGACTGCGGGGAGGTACGAGACGCCGAGGCCGACGGCGGCGTTGACGACGACGCCGAGTTGCCCCTCGTAGAAGCCGACGAAGCAGAACCCGACCAGACAGAACTGGAGGACGCGTGCGAGTTGCGTCTGCCGGCGTTTCGAGACACCGAGGCGATCGCGGACCCTCATTCTCCCACCTCCGCCGCGAAGCGCTCGTTGGCGCGGACACGGCGCTGGAAGTAGAGGACGAAGAGTGCCGCCCCGGCGACGCCGCAGCCCGTCGCGGCGACGAAGTCCCACATGAGGACGTTGAGAGAGGCGGCATCGACGGCCGGCGTGACGGGGCGGGCAACGTAGACGAGCGTCGTTCCGAGGTAGATGTCGCTGAGCCACTGCGTGAGCGCCCAGAGGCCGGCGTTGGCCATCGTGGTGACGACGACGATGAACGCGGCGACGTCATCGGTCATCCGGACGGCGGTGAACACGTCGAGTTCGACGACGAGGACGAGCGCGAGCGCCGCCACGGAGAGATAGGTCGCGAGCGCCGTCGTCAGCCACCACGTCGCGAGGACGTGTCCGAGGACGGGAAGAAAGGCGACGACGAGCACCTCCCACGGGAGCATGACGCGTCGGTTCCGGTAGGCGACGGGCGGGACGAGCGCGAGTGCCGCGACGCCCGTGCAGAACGCCGTCCATGTGAGGTCACCGTCCGGGATGCTCGCGATCGCGACGACGACGACGAGCGCGACAAGCGCCCACGCGAGCGCGGCGTTCATCCGTTCGGTCTCCAGTACCCGACCGAGTCGCTTCTCCTCCATCGTTCGATCACGCTTCGAGCGGCCGTGGTACAAAGGTGTCGGGCCGTCCCGATCAGAGCAACAGATACGCGAGCGTGTACCCGACGCCGGCGGCGGTGACGGCCGCGAGGCCGGTGACAGCGGCGCTCGCAGGGTCGGGAAGACGGCGCTTCGTCGGCTCCACGACGCCGACCGCGCCGACAGCAACGACGCTGAAGACAAAGTGATACGAGACGTCAAGCGTCGGCGGCGTGATAACGAGCGCGGCGAGTGCGTACGCGGCCCCGGCGGCGGCGCGGCCGTGCAGGGGCTCGCGGAGCGGCGTTCCCGAGACGCGGTGATAGGCGTAGACGCCCGCCCAGAGGCAGGTGAGTTCGAGCGCGAACGCCGCCAGGAGGTCAAGCGTCGGGTCAGCGAACGGCTGGGGACGCGCGGCGAGCAGGTGCCACGGGAGCGGGTAGAGGAAGTCGGGCGGCGTTCCCGTCAGGAGGTCGCCGAAGGGGTGCGTGAGGAGGCCGACCAGCGCGGTCGCCGCCAGCGCGCGCGGGCCGAGGTCGAGGCGGCGACGCGCGAGAATCGCGACCGCAAGGCCCGCGAGGGCGTAGAGCACCATCACGGCACCGCCGAGGACGCCCGAGACGGCGAGCGTGAGGCCGACGAGCGCGAGCGCACCCGCACCGGCGAGGGCGCGATGGCGGTGCGTTCGAGTGGCCGCGAGCGCGAAGACGGCGGCGGCGAACGGCGCGACGACGAGCGAGTGCGTGACGGCGCGATGAACCGCGGTGCTCGCGCCCCAGAAGGCGTTAGCGGCGGCGAGCGCGTCCGCGCTGTGGACGGTGAGGAGTCCAAGCGGGGCGTACGCCATGTCGACGTCGGGGATAGCGGCGAAGAGTCCCGCAGCCACGCCGAGCGCGAGCGCGCGCTCGCGACCGAGGCCGTAGTGGACGGCGGCGAGCGCGACGAGGGCGAACGCCAGCGTCTCGTGTCCGACGAACATGGACCTGAAAAGGAGCCGAACGGCTATATGTGACTCGCCGATATGACACCGCTCACGCCGAGTCGCGCTTCTTCGTCCACTTCTTCTCGACCTCGGCGTTCGCGCGCACGACGATGTCGTCACCGACCTCGAAGCGGGTCTTGCGGAGTTCGATCTCGGAGACGACCCCGTCGGTGTCGCCGGCCACAACGCGGTCGCCGGGGTTGAAGTCGGGATCGCGCAGGAGGTAGATGCCGGCGACCGCGTCCGCGAGCATCCCGCTGAGGGCGTAGGAGACGCCGAGCGCGAGGAACCCCGACGCGGTCCCGAGGGCGGCGGCGATGCCCGGGAGGCCGACGAGCGTCAGGAACGCGAGGAGCGCCCCGAACCAGAGGAAGACGCCGACGAGCGTGCGGACGAACTGGACGTAGATCGGCTGGTCGGTGGTCCGCGAGACCACGCTCGCGGCTGCCCAGACGGCGACGCGAATGCCGATCGCGGCGACGACCAGGAAGACGACGCCCGCGATGAGCTTCGGGAGCGCGGCGACGATCCCGTCGGCGAACCGTGCGAGGGTGTCTGTGACGATACCCGTGATGGACGACATGCTCAGCCCGTCGGCCGGCCCGGATAAATAGCTACGGTCCGGCGATGCGGTATCGGAGCATCACGCTGTCGGCGGGGCGCGCGCGACCTCGTAGTCGCCGTCCTCGGCGACGCCGATAACGGCCCACTCCGCGCCGTGTTCCTCGGCGGCGAGCACGCGTTCGAGCCGATCGACGTGGTCGTTCCATGTGACGAAACAGCGCATCCGGTCGCCCTCGTCGGTGCGGACGTCGTCCGTCACGGCGAGCACGTCGATCTCCTTCCACTCGCGTGCGGCGCGGAAGCTGTTCTCCGCGTCACCGGTGACCTCGTATCCGAGGTCGGTGAATATCTCGCGCGCTTCCTCCGACGGTGGCATGTCACTCGATACCATCTATCACGATATTAGGACGCATGGGTAATAACTGTTGTTGCGACCAGCGCGTCCCAGCGTCCCATAAGAGTGATGCGCCGAGACGACCGAACGGGAGGTATGGCGCTCAGCATCGACCCCGGACAACTCGGACTCCACCTCGGCACCGGTGCCGTCATCGGCGGCGTCGTGGGCTTCGCGGCCAAGAAGGTCGCAAAGCTCATCGCCGTCCTCATCGGTATCGAACTCGCCCTCTTCGCCTTCCTCGAATCGCGCGGTATTCTCATCGTGAAGTGGGATCGCCTCACCGCCGGTCTCGTCAGCGCCGGACAGAACGCCGCGTCCTCGACGCCGCCCTCGTGGATGATGTCGATCCTCTCGACGCTCTCCATCTCCGCCGGCTTCACCGGCGGGTTCCTGCTCGGCTTCCGCAAGGGGTAGCGCCGGCTCGCACTCGCTGCCGTCACGGTCAACGAGTCCTCGTCCGTCGCGCGCCGACGGCCGGTAGGACCCGAACATGTTCGGGGACATCTTCGCCGTCCTTCGGTCACAACGAGACACTGTATGCCAACGAACGTCTACGAGGACATCGGCGGCCGCGACGCCGTCGAGGCCGTCGTCTCCGACTTCTACGACCGCGTGTTCGCCGACGACGACCTGCTTCACTACTTCGAGGACACCGACCGACAGGACCTCTTCGCCCACCAAGTGCAGTTCATCAGCGCCGTCGCCGGCGGCCCCGTCGAGTACGACGGGGCGGACATGCGCGAGGCCCACGACCACCTCGGCATCACCCCCGAAGACTTCGACACGGTCGCCGATTACCTCGAAGCGGCGCTTCGCGAGAACGACGTCGACGAGGCGAACATCGAGGCGGTCCTCGACGCCGTCGGCGACTTAAAAGACCCCATCGTCGGACGATAGCGCGGCCGTTAACGCCATGCAGGACGAACAGTACCCGTGATCCGCGCCGAACTCGCCGTCGAGCTCCCCGAGGGAATGTGGGTGCGACCGATCTCCCGCCGCTACCCCGACGTGCGCTTTCGCGTGCTCGCCGCGTTCCCCGGCACCGACGACAGAGGTATCGGCCTCGTCGAAATCACCGGGCCAAACCTCCCCGCCGTCCGGGATGCCGTCGAGGCGTCAGACGTCCTTCGCGCCGCCGACATCCTCCACCACGGCGACGACGGACTACTCGTCCGCTTCGAGACGCGCGCGCCGCTGTTGTTGCGCGCGCTCCGCTCCGCACGCGTCCCCCTCGAACTCCCCTTCGAGATCACGAACGGCGTCGCCCACTGGACGCTCACTGCCTCCCGCGACGACCTCTCACGACTCGGCGACGAACTCGACGCGCGCGGCGTCGACTACCGTCTCGATCGAGTCTCGGACGAGGCGGAGCGCGACCCCGACCCGCTCACCGACCGACAGCGCGAACTCCTCGCTCTCGCGGCCAAATCGGGATACTACGACCAGCCGCGGGAGATCACGCTCACCGAGCTCGCCGCCGACGCCGACGTGGCGAAATCCACGCTCAGCGGGATTCTCAAGCGCGCCGAGAGCCGCGTCGTCAAACGGCACCTCGACGGGGTCTGAGTCAGCGCGTGCTCAGCTCGTCCTTGTCCTTGATCACCCGTGTCTCGCCCTCGCCGCTCGTGACCTCCGCGACGAGATCGTAGAGTTCGTTGCGCATCCCCGCCGGGAAGGTGAGGACGCCGACCCACGAGCCGTCGCTTTGCCACTCCTCGCGTTCGAGCTCGCCGAACTCCCGGATCTGCGCCTGCCCGGATCCCGCGTACTCCGGGGGGAGGCTGACCGCGACCGTCACCTCCTCGAAGCGGATGGGGATGACCGGCCGGAGGGCCTCGAGCGCGTCGTCGACCTGTGACTCCACCGGGTCCATCGGGTCGACCGTGAACCCCGCCTGTTCGAGCGCGGACTCGATACGCTCGGGCGGGTGCGGCGCGTCGTCCATCTGCGGGTTCACCGCGTTGCGCGCGATGGTGTTGATGAGCTGCTTGCGCTTTCGCTCCTGCATCTCCTCGCGCTGTTCGGCCGTGATCTGGATCTCCCCCCTCTCGATGACCTCGGGGATGATCTCCATCGGGTCCGTCGTGCCGAACACTTCCTCCAAGTCCTCTTCGGCGGGCCGATCGCCGCGAGAGGCGTTCTCGAAGACGTCGCGGGCGGCGATGACGTCCTCCAGTTCGCCATCGAACTCGCCGCGCTTGATCGCGAGCGCGGCGTCCGGATCAACGAGCACTTCGAAGCGCTCGCCGTGCGACTCCAAGCGGGCCGTCACGGCCTCGTCGAGCGAAATCATGCGTGACAGTTGCGGCGGGTGATTGAAGGCCTTTCCGGGGAAGAACGTCATCGCGGTGGGACGACGGTACAGCGAGCGCGAACGAAGTGAGACGCGAGCAACATGGTTCCGTTGGAACCACGGAACGGCGAGCGCCGAGCGCCAGCGAGGCGTGAGAAACCGCGTCCCAGTGGGACGACGGTACAGCGAGTGGCGTCGCCACTACGCGGTCGGAAAAAACGGGGAAGAAGTGGGGGGTTACTCCGTCTGCTCGTCGTCCGCGTCGGCGTCCGCATCCTCGTCCTCGTCGGCGAGGAGCTCGTTGTCGACGAGATACTCCTCGATCTCGTCGTCGGTGAGTTCGATGAACGAGCCGGATTCCGCGTCAACCGTGGCGACGCCGATGCCTTCCGGTGTCAGGCCTTCGTCGTGGACCTGGCCGAGGCCGGCAAGCGCGAGGCCGACGGCGTCCTCCAGCGCGATGTCCTCGTGGTACTCGTCTTCGAGGTACTGCTGGATGTCGTCGCGGCCGCTACCGATGGCGAGGGCCTTCCACTCGTTCGGCGTGCCCGAGGGGTCGGTCTCGTAGAGGCGCGGTTCGCCGTCCTCGATACCGCCGATGAGGAGCGCGACGCCGAACGGGCGCGCGCCACCGACCTGCGTGTACTGCTGGATGTGGTCGGTGATGTCCTTCGTGAGGCTCTCGACGCCGATCGGCTCGTTGTAGCGAACGCGGTTGACCTGCGAGTCGCGGCGCGCGAGGTCGATGAGCTGGCGGGCGTCGGCGACATGCCCGGCGGACGCGATACCGATGTGGTTGTCGGCCTTGTGGATCTTCTCGACGCTCGTCTCCTCCATCAGGGGCGAGCGGATGCGCTTGTCGACGACGAGCACCACGCCGTCCTCGGCGCGGATGCCGATAGAGGCCGACCCGCGCTTGACGGCTTCACGCGCGTACTCGACCTGATACAGTCGGCCGTCGGGCGAGAAGATAGTGATACCTCGGTCGTACGCTTGCTGTTGGGCTTGTCCCTGCATGATGTGTCACTCCAAATCAGCGCGAGTCGCGCCCACGAACCCACCCTCAGACGAGACGTCGACCAGGCCGTCGCGGCTGACGGCCTGCGCGGTGGCGTTCCTGAACACGACGGCTTCCTCTGCCGAATTTTCACGCGCGCGTCCTAAATACCTTTCTTCACCGGCACGGACCGTGCCGGAAACGCCCCGTACGTGGATCCCCACGGGATCGTCGCGCACGGCGTCGACGCAGGCGAGCGCGGCACGTGCCTCCGCAACGTGCTCGCGGCGTGCGCGGACGACCGCCTCGCCCTCCCCATCGCCGAACTCGTAGGCGAGCACGCGCAGGTCCGCGTCCGCGCTCGCCGCGTCCCCAAGGAGGTTCTGCGCGGCGAACCAGACGCTGCGCTGGAAGTCCCGCCGACCCACCTCCGCGTCCGGCCACGCCTCGATCCCGACTAAGAGATAGCGCCAGCGCGGCCGGAGGTGTTTCGGGAGGTGTTTCACAGTCGCTCCGCGACGAGCGCGTCGACGCGCTCGGCGTGTTCCTCAGCGCTCCGGTTCATGTCGTCCGCGTTCGAGGCCCGGCGCTATGAAGTCGGCGGAGCGCCGATGCCGGTTCCGCGCCGCGAGGACGCCCCACTCGTCGAGGCCCGCCTCGATCTGCGTGGCGTCGAACCCGATTGCCTCCCCGAGCGCGCGGAGTTCCCGCGGCGCGCGCAACTGGAGGTGCGAACGCGGCGACCCCGTGACGACGTAGGGCACGTCGTACTGCTCGACGAGCTCGCGGAGTTTTCGGAGGCCGCGCAGCGCCTGCACGCGCGGACCGCCCGACTCGCGCAGCACGGCCCCGAAGTCGAACTCGACGCGGACGTCGTGGTCGGCCGCCGCCCGCGCGATGACGTGATTGACGTCGCCTCGGCCGGCCATCGGATTCGTGAGGACGTCGACGCGCTCCTCCTCGGCGACGAAGCGGTTGAGTGTCGGCGTGCCGCCGCGCACGCAGAGGAGCGTGTGCTCGCGACGCGCCTCGCTGAGCGCCCCGCTCGCCGCAGTGGGGTCGTCCGCGACGATCTCCGTGGCGTCCACGGCGTCGACATCGTACTCCTCGCGGACGGCCGCCGCGTCGAACGCGGAATCGGCCGCGCCCGCGTTCCGGACGACGATCCCCTCGAACCCCTGTCGGGCCGCCGTCGCGGCGAAGCGCCGGACGGTACTCTCCCCGTCCGGCGTCGCGGTGACCGCCTCGTACATACGTGAGCGGACGCACGGCGTGCGCTAAAACGGTGCGGTCTCGCCACCACGGTTTTCAGGGTAGCGACAACAGGTCCATCCATGAGCGAGAGCGATATCGACCCCGTCGACGTGAACTGGGACGACCCGCAGGAGTGCCCGTGGTGCGGTGACGACATCGAGAACGGCGGCGCGGGCTTCATGGACCACGTCAGGGCGAACCCCGAGTGTCGAGAGGCCTTCGAGGCGTGGCAGGAGACCGTCTCGAACGACATCGCGCGCGGCTGGATGGCCTAAGCGAGCGCGTCGCGGGCGTTCTCCACCGCAGCCTCCCGCTTCGCCGGATAGGCCTCGACCTTCGCCCGGAAGGAGATGCCCTCGCCCAGCCGCGTCTCGCCGCCGAACGCCGCCTGCTTGTCGAGGTGCGCCATGAACGCGCAGTTCTCGTTCACGCGCTGATCGAGTTCCTCGCGCAGCCGATCGACGTCCGCGCCCTCGCGCAGGCGCTCGAGGACGTGCCGGATACCGTCCGCGTTCTCGACGCGCGCCGACAGGACGACGATCCGATCGCCGTTGTGGCCGGTGCTCTCCGCGCGTTGCACCTCGAACTCCTCGGGGAGGAACTGTCTGAGCGCGCGCTCGACGCGCGCCTCGTCCTCGGTGTCGTAGCAGAACGTGCGCAGATCGACGTAGTGGAAGGGGACGCTCATGTGGGGTGAAAGGGCCGCGACGTAGAAAAGGACCCGAGTCGCTTACGCCGCCGCTTCGAGGTTGTCCTCGGGGACGCCCTGCTCCTGGCCGTCCTCGAAGGCGACGGTGTAGTTCGCGTCGCCGAACATCGTCTCGACCTTCTGCGTGATCTCGCCGGTTTCGCCATCGAACTCGCTGTGCTCGTCGTGAAGGACCACGGAGTCACCTTCTTCGAAGCTCATACTCCGCGTTCGGTGGGGGCCACGCAAAAGCGCCCCGATTCGCCCTCAGCAGCCGAGCAACCGCCCGACGAGCGCCGGTCCATGCGCCAGGTTTCCGACGGGACCGTTCAGCCCCACTCGACGCCTTCGCGCGCTTCGGCGTCCCAGCGGCGCAACACCGCGCGGGCGTTCCCGGAGTGATAGCCAAAGTAGACGCCGTCCGCGTACTCCTCGACGGTCGCCGCGGCGTCCGCGAGCGCGTCCACCTCCGGGTCGACCGCGTAGAGCTCGACGCCGAGACGAACGTCGAGGTCTGCCAGTCGGTCCGCAAAGCCGCTCGCGAGGCTCTCCAGCCAGTACGTCGTCCCGTACGCGGTGTCGTAGAGCGGGACGACGAACTCATCGACGTGTGTCGCGAGCGCTGCGACGTCGATCCCGGACCGTTCGAGCAGGTGGCCCGGATAGGGGTCGGGATGCAGCGTGAGATAGAGGTCGCCGGGGACGCGCTCGCGGGCGTCGGCGACGAACTCGGTGATCACGGAGGCACGCCACGCCGCCCGGTCGTCGTAGGCGCTCGACGCGAACGCGTCGTCGCAGCGTTCACAGTGACAGAATGCCGCGCCGGGGAAGCCCACCTCGTCGAGGCGGACGTCGTCGCTCGGGATGGTGCACGCCTCGATCACTTCGAGCAGGCCGTTTCGATACCCTTCGTCGCTCGGGCAGACGTACCCCGAGTCGAGGTCCGGGTGGTCCTTCGTCGCCGGACGACCCGAGGCATCGGTGGCGACGACGTCCGCCTCGGTCGCGGCGCTCGCGGTGTCGGCGAAACAGGAGACGAGATTGACAGCCCCCTCGACGGGGTCGCCGTGCTGGCCGGTAACGCGTTTGACCTCGTAGAACCCGACGTCGAACTCCGGCCACTCCAGTTCCTCGGCGTTCCGCGTGACGATGCCGTACATACACGCGGATGTGGGCCCGGCCGCGTAAAGTGTTCGTTCCGGGCGGTCGGTTCCGTCAGTCGATGCGGTCGATGTCGTCCTCGGACGCGCCGCCGGCGACGAGCTTGTAGACGAGGACGATCAGGACGAGTGCGAGGGCGAGTTTGATGGACGTGCGCATATCGGATTGCTACACGTCGCGCCACTATACCTTTTCGGGACACGCCCCCGCGGCACCTCAGACCGCGAGGTGGTCGGTGATCTCCTCGCGGACGATGGTTTCGCAGTACGCGCACCGGACGCCGTCGTCGAGAACGTCGAAGCGGGTCTCGACGGGCTCCCCAGCGTTCGTGATGCAGTGTCGGTTGGGGCAGGTGAGGAGTCCCGTGACCTTCTCGGGCGGTTCGATCTCGGTCTTCTCGGCGACCGCATAGTCCCGAACGATGTTGACCGTCGCGTCCGGCGCGATGAGCGAGAGGACGTCGAGTTCGGCCTGGCTCATCTCGCGACCCTCGACCTTCACGATGTCCTTCTTTCCCATCGTCTCGCTCGGGACGTTCATCCCGAGGCTGACGCCCTCGCCGCCGCTCCCGTCGATACCGAGAATGGCGAGGACGTGGAGGGCGTCGCCCGCCGGGACGTGGTCGATGACGGTGCCGTCGCGGATCTTCGAGATGCGGAGTTCGGTGTCTTTCTCAGTCATGCCTCGTCACCTCCGAGGAGGAGGTCGAGCAGCGCCATGCGCACGGGGACGCCGTTGTGCGCCTGATCGAAATACGTCGCGTTCGACGACGCATCGATTTCGGGATCGATCTCGTCGATCCGCGGCAGCGGATGCATCACGGCGAGGTCGTCCGATGCGGCCGCGAGCGTGTCGGCGTCGATACGGAACTGTCCCGCGACCTTCTCGTACTCCTCCTCGTCGGGGAAGCGCTCGCGTTGGATCCTCGTCACGTAGAGCACGTCGAGTTCGGGGAGCACGGCGTCGAGGTCCTCGTGTTCGCGGACGTTTGCGCCCGCCTCGTGGAGGTCGTAGCGCACCGAGCGCGGGAGACGCAGGCTCTCCGGACTGACGAAATGCTGGCGGACGTCGAAGTTCGTCAGCGCGTGCGCGAGCGAGTGGACCGTCCGACCGTATTTCAGATCGCCCATGATCCCGATCGTCAGGTCGTCGAGCCCGGCGTTCTCGTCGATCGTGTAGAGATCGAGGAGCGTCTGGCTCGGGTGGTGGCCGGCCCCATCGCCCGCGTTCACGAGCGGGACGTCGACGAACTCGCTCGCCATCCGCGCCGCGCCCTGGCTCGGGTGGCGGAGGACGATCCCGTCCGCGTACCCCTCGACGACGCGTGCGGTGTCCGCGAGCGACTCGCCCTTCTTCACGGAGGAGTCCTCAACCGCCCCCATGTCGATGACGTCGCCGCCGAGGCGCTTGGCCGCGGTCTCGAAGCTCATCTTCGTCCGCGTGCTCGGCTCGAAGAAGCAGAGCGCGAGCAGCGCGCCCGGGTGTCGGTCCGCGTGCGCGGCGGGGTCGTCCGCGAACTCCCGCGCGCGCCCGAGGACCGCCTCGATATCCGCCCGCGAGAGCTGTTTCGCGGTAAGTAGGTGGTCGTGGCGCATCGTCACTACTCCCGCGCGCGGACGCCTTGAACCTCCCGAACCTTTGTATCGGATGGGGGTACCACCCGTGGGCATGCTTGCCATCGCGGGCGGGAAGGGCGGCGTCGGGAAGACGACGACGGCGCTCTGTCTCGCCGACGCCTACGCCCGCCAACGACGCCGGCCGCTCGTCGTCGACGCCGACCGCGGGATGCCGAACTGCCACCTCTACGCAGGTACGCCGGGCGATCGCGGCGTTGCCGACCTCGCAGCCGGTGCGACCGTCGACGCCCTCGTCGAACCGGCAACGGCCCCGCCCGGCGTCGACGTGCTCGCCGGTGGCGACATCGCCCCGGACGCGTACCTCGACGCGCTTCCGACCGATCGGCCGGTGATCGTCGACACCGCGGCGGGCGCGGGCGCGGACGTCGGCGCGGCCCTCGCGGCCGCCGATGCCGTGGTCGTCATAACGACGGCCAACCGGGACGCCGTCCGCAACGGCCTGAAAAGCGCGGCGCTCGCCCGCGCGCTCGGCACGCCGGTCGCCGCGTGCGTCGTCGTCGCTACTGCGGGCGAGACGACCGCCATCGAACGCATCGTCGAGGCACCGACGATCCCCGTACCCGCATCCCCCACCCCGATCACCGACGCGGCGGTGGGAGCCGCCTACGACCGCGTCGCAGGGGTGATCGGTCCGAACGCTTAACAATACGATCGCTCCTACTCACACGCCATGGCGGATCGACTCCCCACGGGGATCGACGTCCTGGACCGGAAGCTCGACGGTGGGCTTCCGGCCGGCAGCCTCCTCGTCTACGAGTCTCCCCCCGCAAGCCAGGGCGAGCTTCTGCTCCACGAGCTCGCGTCCGCCCGCGACACCCTGTATCTGACCGCCGATCGGACCGAAGACGCGGTTATCGACGCGTTCAAGCGGGCCAACGTTCCCGAAGAGACGCCCGACGTCCGCTACGTATCGAGCGACTCGCCCCTCGACGACGGCCGTCGGCTCTTCCGAAACGTCGGCGAGAATGAGACACTCATCATCGACCCCATCGACACCTTCGAACGGACCGAACGCACCCGCTACGAGACGTTCCTCTCGGAGCTCCAGAACCACATGCACAACACGGGGAGCGTCGCCGTCCTCCACGGCCTCCGGGGCAACCACGTCTCCGACTTCCGCGATACGACGATCCACATCGGCGACGTCGCCTTCCGCCTGCGAACGACGATTTCCGGGAGCGACGTCGAGAACACCCTCGCCGTCCCGAAGTTCCGCGGTGGACGCGCGCTCGACGAGACTATCAAGCTCAATCTCGGCGAGCGCGTCGGGATCGACACCTCACGCGACATCGCCTGACGCGGTCGCGTCGCTCGCCAGTGGTGAATACGGGGAGAATCGGTGTCGGCTGTGACACCCACGGCACGCGGGCCGCTCGGTGTTCCCGCGACTCCGACGGAGTCGCGTTATTCCTCACGGGTCACTGCGTTTCCCGTTCGGTGAGTGGCGACGCCTCGCTGACGCTCGTTGTCGCCTACTCCTCGCGGGTCGCCCTGCTCCCCGCTCGGTAAACTGCGGCCCGCTTCGCGCGCCGCTCTATTCCTCGTCGAGTTCGTCGACGATCTCGTCTGCGTCGACGTCCGCGTCTTCGAGGGCGTCTTCGATGTCACCGAGGTCCTCCTCGCCGCCACCCATGCCGCCCATCATACCGCCCATACCGCCCATCATGCCGCCCATACCGGAGCCGTCGATAATCTCCTGGACGATGACGCGATCGACGTCGATCTGATCCATGACCTGCTGGAGGATCTGCTGTTTGCCCATCATCCACTGCTGGTTGAACTGGAGCTGCGGGCTCTGCTCGATGTACAGCGTCTCCTTCTCGACGGTCTCGGTCTCGAACTCGGGCTCCTCGCCCTCCTCGGTCTCGACTTCGACTTCCTCCTCGACCTCGTCCGTCTCGATGTGCATGTCGAGTTCGACGTCGAAGTACATGCTGAGGAGGCCCTGCGCCTTCTCGACACGGTCCGTGACCTCGCCGAGGACCTCGTACTGGTACTCGATGTCCTGGCCGGCGAGCATGTGGTTGAAGTCGACGCGGGCGCGCCCGCCGATGATCGTCTCGACGTGACCGTGCTGACCCTCGAGGTCGACGTGTGCGCCGGGGTAGCGGTCGTCCTCCGGGATCTTCTCCGTGCTCACCGTACGGACCTCGCTCTCGTCGTACTCGCCGAAGGCGTCCTCGGCGGGGACGACGACGGTCCCCGTGTCGCCGACTTCCTTGCCGATGATGTCGTCCTCGACCGGCTCGAAGATGTGGCCCTCACCGAGCACGATGGTTCGCGGGGCGAACTCCTGACCTTCGGTGTCGACGCCCTCCTCTTCGGCGATCTCCTGGTCGGTCGTGTCGACGAGGTCGCCGTCCTCGACGGTCCGTGCGGTGTATGCGAGTTCGATGAAGTCGCCCGCCTGAAGTCCCTCGGACTCCGCGGCGTCTGCGTCGTTGGCTGCCTCGGCCTCTTGCTGGTCGCTCATACGCACACGGATACTCGTTCCACCCTTAAGAATCACGTTTCTCCCGCGCGAGTCGCGGTGGTCAACGCATCGACTCCAACTCCCGGACGATATCCGCGTTCACGGAGAGCCACGTCGTCAGTCGCGTCTCCTCGTCGGCGTCGTCGGGATAGCACGTACAGCGATCCGGGCCGCGCTCCTGTCTGACGACAACGGAATCGAGTGCGTGCTCGGGGGCGGGGACGGTCGAGTGCGGCGCGTCGCCGGCGGCGGAGTCTGCTGACATCCCATCTGGAAGTGAGCCATCATCGGGTAAGAAGGCTGCTAAGAGGCGTACGGAGCACTCAATAGTCGCCCTAAACCGAGCCGTTCCGGACGGCTTTTCCCCACGCCGGGCGAGGAGTACGCGTATGTACGAAGTCGAGGTGAAGGTGCCCGCTGACCACGGCGACGTCCGCGACGCGCTGGAGTCGGTCGGTGCCGAGGCGGAGCGGACAGTCGAACAGGTCGACACCTACTACGACGCGCCGCACCGCGATTTCGCGGAGACCGACGAGGCCCTCCGCGTTCGGCGCGTCACGGACGCCGACGGCGAGCGCGCGCGGATCACGTACAAGGGCCCGAAGATCGATGCCGAATCGAAGGCCCGCGAGGAGATCGAGACCGGCGTCGCGGACGGTGCCGACGCGAGCGCGATCTTCGAGGGTGTCGGCTTCACGCCGGCCGCCACGGTCGAGAAGACCCGGACGTACTACGCCTACGACGACTACACCGTCGTCCTCGACGACGTGACGGGACTCGGTCAGTTCGTCGAGGTCGAACGCGAGAGCGAGGACGTCGACACCGCCCGCGAGGGGGCGTTCGACGTGCTGCGTCGCCTCGGTCTCGATCCGACCGAGCAGATCCGAACCTCCTATCTCGGCCTCCTCCTCGACTAGCCCACGAATAACCACCGAGCATATTCGGCGGTCCTTTCCTTTCCGCAAGTTATAGAACCGCCCGCGGCCAAACGTGGCTAATGACCGAGCGGAACATCCGCGTGCAGCCCATCGAGCGCGGGGCCGTCGAGGACGAAACCGTCGAGATCGTCGAGCGAAAAGGGATCGGCCACCCCGACTCCATCTGCGACGGCGTCGCCGAACACGTCTCCGAGGCGCTCGCACAGGCATATCTCGATCGCGTCGGAAAGGTCCTCCACTACAACACCGACGAGACGCAACTCGTCGCCGGCACCGCCGCACCCGCCTTCGGCGGCGGTGAGGTCGTCGAGCCCATCTATCTCCTCGTCGTCGGACGCGCCACCAAACACTACGTCGACGAGGCGGGCGATGAACACCACGTCCCCGTCGACGCCATCGCCCTCGAGGCCGCCCGCGACTACCTCCGCGAGACCCTCCCCGCCCTCGACCTCGAAACCGACGTCGTCGTCGATGTCCGCCTCGGCGAGGGCTCCGGCGACCTCCAGGAGGTCTTCGGCGAGGACGAACAGCACATCCCCGAGGCCAACGACACCTCCTTCGGCGTCGGCCACGCGCCCCTCACCGAAACCGAAGAGCTCGTCCTCGAAACCGAACACCACCTCAACGGCACCTACTACGACGAGCACCCCGCGATCGGCCAGGACGTCAAGGTCATGGGCAAACGTGAGGGCGACCACATCGACCTCACCGTCGCCGTCGCGCTCGTCGACCGCCACGTCCCCGATATCGACGCCTACGAGGCCGAAATCGAGGGCGTCCGCGAGACCGTCGCGTCCCTCGCCGACGACTACACCGACCGCGACGTCACCGTCCATGTCAACACCGCCGACGACTACGAGGAGGGCTCCGTCTACCTCACCGTCACCGGCACCAGTGCCGAACAGGGCGACGACGGCTCCGTCGGACGAGGCAACCGCGCAAACGGCCTCATCACTCCGAATCGCTCGATGAGCATGGAGGCCACCTCCGGGAAGAACCCCGTCAACCACATCGGGAAGATATACAACCTCCTCTCCACGCAGATCGCCGAGAGCGTCGTCGCCGACGTCGAGGGCATCCGCGACCTGCGCGTTCGGCTCCTCAGCCAGATCGGCCGTCCCATCGACCAACCCCACGTCGCCGACGTCCACGTCGTCACCGACGAGGGCATCGAGATCGACGATATCGAGGCCGATGTCCACGAGATCGTCGACGCCGAACTCGCCGACGTCACCGCCATCACCCAGCGCGTCATCGACGGCGAACTCTCCACCTTCTAGAGGACGTTTTGCCAGCGTGCGGTTCGCGCTGGCAAAACCTCCACTAAAAGCCTTCGTCACCCCCTAACAGGGGTTCCTCGGCCTCGGCCGAAGGGCGAGGGAGTCAGCGACCTTCCGGGCTCTGGGCGAGAACTTCGTTCTCGCTCGCACTCGCCTTCGGCTCGCGCGAACTCCGAGCCACTCGGTCGCCGAACGCTACTACGTGGTCCGGATCGCCGGCTCCGTCAGTCCTCTTCCACATCGAGGTCGGCGGACGTCGCGGCCGTGGCGACGAGAAGTCCGTGGATTCGGGCGTTCGAGGACGACGGTCCCGGCGACGCCGATGCAACGGCCAGCGAGTCGCGACCACGCCCGCGGCCCCTATCGCGTCGGCGGCGCGCTGACACCGGCCGCCGCGCTTGCTCGTCCGTCACCGTCGGTCCCGCGTAACTCGCGCCGAAGCGATGACTGCGCTTTAGTGCGGGAGTCTCCTCTACGGGGGTATGCATCCGCCGGACGCCGACGCCGTGCTCGTCCGCCACGGCGACGTCGGCATCAAGAGCCGCTCCGTCCAGACGCGCATGGAGGAGCGACTCGCCGAGGACCTGCGGGCACACCTCGACGCGCGCGGGATCGACGGCCGCGTCGCCCGCGAGTACGGTCGCCTCGTGATCCACGCGTCCGACGTCGAGGCCGCGACCGCCGCCGCGACCGACACCTTCGGCGTCGTGTCGGCGAGTCCCGCGAGAGTCGTCGACGCCACGTTGGACGCGATCACGGACGCGCTGGCCGCAACGGCGCGCGAACACTACCACGGCGGGACGTTCGGCGTCGACGCGCGCCGTGCGGGCGAACACGACTTTGGGAGCCACGACATCGGCCGCGAGGGCGGCCAGGCCGTTTGGGAGGCCGTCGAGGACGACTTCGAACCCGAGGTGGACCTCGACGACCCGGACCTGACCTTCGGCGTCGAGTGCCGCGACGCGCGCGCGTTCGTCTACCTCGAAGAGCGGGACGGCCCCGGGGGGATGCCGCTCGGGACCCAAGAGCCACTCGTCGCGCTCGTCTCCGGCGGGATCGATTCGCCCGTCGCGGCGTGGCTGGCGATGAAGCGCGGCGCGCCCGTGATACCGGTCTACCTCGACCTCGGCCCCTACGGTGGGGCCGACCACGAGGCGCGCGCGATCGAGACCGTGCGCCATCTCGCGAAGTGGGCCCCCGATCGGGACCTCGACGTCCGGCGCGTCTCCGCCGGGGAGGCCGTCGAACGCCTCGACGCAGCGGTCGACAACACCCGCATGCTCTCCTTCCGACGCTTCATGTACCGCGCCGCGGAGCGCGTCGCCGACGACGTCGGTGCGGTCGGCGTCGTCACCGGCGAGGCCATCGGGCAGAAGTCGAGTCAGACCACCGCGAACATGGCCGCGGTCGCGGGCGCGATCGACCTCCCCGTTCATCGTCCCCTGCTCTCGTGGGACAAACAGGACGTCATCACGAAGGCCCGCGACCTCGGCACGTACCGCGACGCCACGATGAATGTCGGCTGCGACCGCCTCGCGCCCGCCCAACCCGCGACCGCCGCGAGCGCAGAGCGCGTCGTTGCCGCCGAACCCGACGACCTCTTCGAGTTGGCTGACGCCGCCGCCGATGCTCGCGACATCGTCCCGGTCGACCCCGTGGAGGTCGAAGCGTGAGGGCCGCCGAATGACCGCGGTCTGCATCGTCGGGAAGCAGGATACGACGCTCCCCGACGACCTCTACGCCTACGAGACCGCCTATCGAGCGCTCGCGACGTACGATCCGACGTCCCCGTGGGCGAACGCGCTCGCTGTCGAGACGGTCAGCCTTGGCACCGCCGTCTCGCTCCTCAACGACCTCGACTGGTACCTCGCACGCGTCGCCCGCGACGCCTTCGTCCGTGACCCCAGCGTCAGCGAACGCGAGTGGCTCTCCCGGCCGCTTGCGCGCGCCCTCCGCGACGGGCACGCCGACCCCGAGGAGACCGTGAACCGACTCCGCGTCTACGGCGTCGACGACGGCCGCCTCGTCGACCCCACGATGGTCCTCCGGGGCGACGCACAGGAGGGCGCGTACGAGCGTAGCGAGTACGACGACACCGTCGTCGTGCGCGTGACCCGCGAGGAGTTCTCCTAACCGACCTTTTGCAGCGCACGCTTCACGTGCTTGCAAAAGCTCGGCCAAAAGCCTGCAAGCCTCCCGTTGGTCGGCTCTTGGCCCGCTCGCTCCTACGGTCGCTCGCGGTAGGTACGCTAGCTGTATCTAACGTTCGCGTTGGTGCGGTCCACGATCTAGCGTACTCGCGCTCGTGGGCGCGATCCTCTCCGGTCGCCGGAGGCGACCGGCCTTTTTCACCCATGTTTTTGCCGTGAGCGGTTCGCCGCAGGCGAACCCGAACGGGAAAAAGATGGTCGTTTAGTCGAAGACGCCGGCGGTAAGGTAACGTTCGCCACTGTCCCAGAACATCGTGACGATGAGGGGCTCTTCGTCGTCGTCGGCCTCGTAGGCGTAGCGTTCGGCGACACGTCGGGCGACGATGGAGACGGCCCCGGAGGACTGACCGACGAGGACGCCCTGGTCGCGCGCGAGGCTGCGGCACTCGGCCTCGGCGTCGTCGATGTCGACGGTCTCGACGGTGTCGATGATGTCGACGTCAAGGATGTCAGAGACGAATCCGGGCCCCATCCCCTGGAAGGCATCCTCACCGGGTTCCTCACCGGAGAGGACAGCGTTCCCGTCAGGTTCGACGGCGACGACCTCCATGTCGGGGAACTCCTCAAGGAGGCGATGGCTGGTGCCGGTGATCGTCCCGCCAGTCCCGACGGCGGCGACGAAGGCGTCGATCTCGCGGCCCTCGATCTGGTCGAGGATCTCCTCAGCAGTGGTGCGATAGTGGGCGCGCGGGTTCGCCTCGTTCTCGAACTGCCGGATCGGGTAGGCGTCGGTCTCGGCGGCGATCTCGGCGGCGCGGTCGTTCGCCTCGGTCATCGACCCATCGACGAGTTCGAGATCCGCGCCGTAGGCGCGCAGGAGGTTCCGGCGCTCCTGGGACATATCGGACGGCATGACGATGGTAAGGTCGTAGCCACGCGCGGCGGCGACGACGGCGAGGCCGATGCCGGTGTTGCCGCTCGTCGCCTCGACGATGCGATCGCCGGGCGAGAGATTGCCGGCCTCCTCGGCGGCGAACACCATCTCGCGGGCGGGGCGGTCCTTCGCGGAGCCGCCCGGGTTGAACGATTCGACTTTCGCGGCGACGGTCGCGCCCTCGGGCGACGGGACGCGGAGAAGCGGGGTCCCGATGGCATCGAGGATGCTGTCGATCATGGCGGACGGGTACGCGTGAGGGGGTTAAACCGGTGGCGGACCCGTCCGGCGACGGTCGTGGGTGGCGAGGGCGTTAAGCCGGTGGAGTCCCTCCGATCGGGTATGCCCGAGCAGCAACTCGAGACGATGGAGCCGAACCCGGCGTGGGACGCCGAGGCGTACGAGGCCACCGTCGAAGCGTGGCGGCGCGTCGCCGATGACGTGACGGTGAAAGTGTGGGGTGGCGACTGGTGTGGCGACTGTCGCGGTCAACTCCCCGACTTCGCGGCAGCCCTGGAGGCCGCCGGCGTCGACGACGTCGAGCACTATCCCGTCGAGCGCGAGGACGGCGAGAAGTACGGCCCGGGCGTCGAGGAGTACGGCATCGAACTCATCCCGACGGTCGTCGTCGAGGATGCCGACGGAAACGAACTCGCGCGCTTCGTGGAGGAGGAGGATCGCCCGATCGCGGTGTGGCTCGCGGAGCGCCTCGACGAGATCGAAGCGTCGGCCTGAACGAGCGGTACTCAGCGATGCGCTTCTAGCCACTCGATCAGGTCGTCCGTACTCGTCACCGGCGGCGAGCAGGCGCGCCGACAGACGTAGGCGGTCGCGCCGTCACTATCGGTCGGCGACCCGTCGTCGGCAGATATCGGGCCGTCGCCAGTTGCGTCGCTGTCACGCGCTTCTCTCCCCGCCCATATCGGCGGTGCGTCGTCGAGACCGAGTTCGTCCAGCCACGCCGCCAAGCCATCCTCCGTCGGCGGGCGTCGCGAGAGCAGTCGGTCGGGGAGGTAGCGCGCGGCGATCGCGTCGTGCCACTCCGCGGGGATCTCGTTCGCGGCAACCGTCACTTCGAGATGGCCGCGTTCGCGCGTGTCGGCCGCGAGCGCGAGCGACGGGTGCGTGAGTCCGCGTTCCGCCACCGTCTCGGCGTGCGTCGCGAGCACCGCCGCCGCGATGTCCGCGTAGTCGCTCTCGGGGCGGAACGCCGCGAGGGCATCGAGGACGCTCACGGCGACGCCCGTCGGCGAGGGGGTCGAGCGATCGGCGAGCTCCTGCGGCCGCGCGAGCAGATCCTCGCCGCTCGCCGGCGTGAAGTAGAGCGTTTCCTCGTCCGCGTCCCAGTGCTCGGCGACGATCGCGTCCGCGAGGTCGCACGCGAACGTGAGATGGTCGACGTCCCCCGTCGCTTCGTACGTCGCGAGCGCACCCGCGGCGAGGAAGGCATAGTCTTCGAGGTAGCCCTCGCCCTTCGCCGCCCCACCGGCGTATCGCCGCGCGAGCCGCTCGGATTCCGCATCCCAGAGGTGCTCACGGACGAAGTCGAGCGCGTCGACGGCGCGCTCGGCGTAGTCCTTGTTGAGGACGAGACCGGCTTCGGCGAACGCGCGGATCGCGAGGCCGTTCCACGCGCCGATGACCTTCTCGTCGCGCGCGGGTCGTTCGCGCTCGGTGCGCGCTTCGTAGACCTGAGCGTGCGCGTGATCGAGTCGCTCGCGGGCTTCCGTCTCGTCCATTCCGAGTTCGTCGGCGACGTCAGCGAGGTCTCGCCGGCGCGTGAGGACGCTCGACCCCTCGAAGTTCCCGGACTGCGTGACGCCGTAGTACGCGCCGAAGACGGTGGCATCGGTCGGGTCGTCGACCGCGGCGCTCACCTCGTCCAACGTCCAGACGTAGAACTTCCCCTCTTCGCCGTCGCTACGCGCGTCGAGCGTGCTGTAAAAGCCACCCTCGGGATGGGAGAGCTCGTCGGCGACGAAGTCGAGCGCGCCCGCCGCGACCGTGCGATAGCGCTCCTCGCCGGTGAGCTGGTAGCCGGCGAGGTACGCTCGCGGGAGTTCGGCGTTGTCGTAGAGCATCTTCTCGAAGTGGGGCACCGTCCACTCCCGGTCGACGCAGTACCGATGAAATCCGCCGCCGAGTTGGTCGTAGAGGCCGCCTGCCGCCATCGCGTCCAGCGTTTCCGTGGCGACGGCGCGGGCCTCGTCGTCGCCGCGATCGGCCGCGCGCAGGAGGACGTGGAGCCGGCCGGGTTGCGGGAACTTCTGCCCGCCGCCCCAGCCACCATGGTCGCGATCCGCCTGGTTGATGGCCGCGCTCGCGGCGGCGTCGAGGGCGTCGCTCCCCGGTGGCTCCGCGCGGGCGTCGGGGACGCTCTCGACTTCGCCGCGGAGGGCATCCGCCCACTGGTCGGCGCGCGACTCGACCGCTTCGCGCTCCGTCTCCCAGCGCTCGTGGAGCGAGCGGAGCACGTCGAGGAAGCCCGGTTGGTTCCCGGTCGCCTCGCGCGGGAAATACGTCCCGACGTAGAACGGCCGTTTGTCGGGGGTGAGCCAGACGGAGAGCGGCCAGCCGCCACCGCCCGTCGCGAGCTGCGCGACGGTCATGTAGAGGTCGTCGACGTCCGGGCGTTCCTCCCGATCGACTTTCACGGGGACGAAATGCTCGTTGAGATAGTCGGCCACCGCATCGTCCTCGAAGGACTCCTCGGCCATTACATGACACCAGTGGCACGCCGAGTAGCCGATCGAGAGGAAAACGGGCACATCGCGCTCTTCGGCGGCCTCGAACGCCGCGTCGTCCCACGGCTGCCAGTTGACCGGGTTGTCCGCGTGCTGTCGAAGGTACGGACTCGCCTCATCGGCGAGTCGGTTGCGGTCCGTCGGGTCGCTCATACGCGGCGGTAGGGCCGGGCGCGGGTAAAGGGCCGTGCGTCGGCGACATGATATGCACGCAGATGGTTATTTCACTGGGTTACAAGAGCAACCTTTACACTCTTTTGCGCACTCTCTCCGGCCATGACCGAGACCGTCCTGCTGGTCGGCGGTGGCGGCCGCGAACACGCCATCGCGCGCGCGCTCGCCGACGACTGCGACCTCTACGCCTGCGCGTCGAACCGGAACCCGGGAATCGTCTCGCTTGCCGCCGGAACGGAGACGCTGGACGAGAGCGACCCCGAAGCCGTCGTCGCGTACGCCGACGACATCAGTGCGGACCTCGCCGTCGTCGGCCCCGAGGGCCCGCTCGCGGCGGGCGTCGTGGACGCCTTGGAGGACGCCGGTGTCTACGCCTTCGGCCCGCGACAGGCCGAGGCGCGCATCGAGACGGACAAGGCGTTCCAACGGTCGTTCATGGCCGAACACGACATCCCCGGGACGCCGTGGTTCGAGACGTTCGACGACGCCGCGGACGCGGCGGACTACGTCGAATCGCTCGCAGACGAGGGCGAAGACGCGGCTGTCAAGCCCACCGGCCTCACGGGCGGGAAGGGCGTCCGCGTCACCGGCGATCAGGTGACGCACGCCGAGGCGGCCGACTACGTCCGCGAGAGCGGCCACGACGAGTGGGTGATCGAGGAGCGCCTCGTCGGCGAGGAGGTCACCATCCAAGCGTTCGTCGCCAACGGTGACGTTCGTCCGACGCTTGCCGTGCAGGACCACAAGCGCGCCTACGAGGGCGACGAGGGGCCCAACACCGGCGGGATGGGCAGTTACAGCGACGTCGACGCCACGCTCCCGTTCATGACGCGCGAGGACTACGCCGACGCCGTCGAGATCATCGAGGCGACGGTCGACGCGCTCGGCGACTATCGCGGCGTCCTCTACGGGCAGTTCATGCTCACGAGCGACGGGCCGAAGGTCGTCGAGTTCAACGCGCGTTTCGGCGACCCCGAGGCGATGAACACGCTCTCGGTGCTCGACACACCGCTCGTCGACGTCCTCACCGCGGCGCGCGAGGGCGAGACGCTCCCGTCGCTCGACTTCACCGGCGAGGCGACCGTCTGCAAGTACGCCGTCCCGGAGGGGTATCCGAGCGACCCCGAGGCCGGTGCCGAAGTGACGCTCGACGAGGAAGGTGTCGGCGACGCGCTGCTCTTCTACGCGAGCGTCGACGCCCGCGACGACGGCGTCTACACGACGACGTCGCGCTCGTTCGCCGTCGTCGGGCGTGGCGGCTCGATCGAGAGCGCCGAAGCACAGGCCGACTCCGCCCTCGACGGGCTCGGGTCGGGGTTCCGCATCCGCCACGACATCGGCAAAGCGGCCCTCGTCGAGCGCCGTATCGAGCACATGGACGGCCTGCGGTAGACGGGCGCGTACCGGCGAAACGGTGCGTGACAGAGCGCACCACAGCCGCCCCGTACTTATACGTACCTCGCGGGAGTAGCACCGCGTATGGCGACAGAAACACTGGCTGAAGCGGACGAGGAGGTCGTTCGACTGCTGAAGAAGGCGTATCAGGACGAGATCGAGACGGTGATGAACTACATGACGAACTCCATCGTCCTCGACGGCGTCCGCGCCGAGGAGATCAAGGAGTCCCTCCAGGCGGACATCCAGGAGGAACTCGGCCACGCCGAAGAGCTCGGCAACCGCCTGAAGCAACTCGATGAGTCGCCGCCGGGCTCCGGCGTGTTCGAAGCCACGCAGGACACCCTCCAGCCGCCCGAAGACACGACGGACGTCGTCTCCGTCATCGAGGGCGTCCTCGACGCCGAGAACGACGCCATCGAGACGTATCGCGCGCTCGTCCACGCCGCCGAGGACGCCGACGACCCCGTGACGGAGGATCTCGCGACGACTATCCTCGCCGACGAAGAAGCCCACCGAACCGAGTTCCGCGGCTACCGCAAGGAGTACAAAGACTAACACTACGGTCTCGGACAGCCAAAACGATCCGTTTTCCCCGCCGACGCGCGCGTTCGTCCCCTCTCGAACTACGCTCGGCTCGGCGCACCGTCCAGCGTCACGGCGTGTTCACGCGCCGCCTCGCGGACCGCATCGGCGTCGACGTGCGGGAAGTCGCCGCGGTCGTAACGGACACGCCCGTCCACCATCGTGAGGGCAACGTCGTCGCCGTGCGCGGCGTAGACGAGGTGTGAGAGCACGTCGTGGATCGGTGTCGCGCGCGTCAGGTCCGTGTCGATGCCGACGACGTCGGCTTTCCATCCCTCTCGGAGTTTTCCGACGTTCCGGAAGCCCGCGGCCTCCGCGCCGTTGCGCGTCGCCATCTCGAAGACAGTCCCTGCGGGGAGCGTCGTCGGGTCGAGGTCGTCGACCTTCCCGAGGAGGCTCGCCTGTCGCATCTCCGTGAAGGCGTCGAGCGTGTTGTTGCAGGGCGGGCCGTCGTTGCCGAGCGCGACGTTGATTCCCCGATCCAGGTAGTCGCGGATCGGCGCGATGCCGGAGGCGAGTTTCATGTTCGAGGACGGGCAGTGCGTGACGTGCGTCCCCGTCTCCGCGAGGAGTTCGCGCTCGGATTCGTCCGTCCAGACGCAGTGCGCGAGCACGACGTCCTCGCCGGTGAGCCCGACCTCGTCGAGCCAGTGGAGGTTGCGCATCCCGGTGTCCTCCTCGACGGTCTCGATCTCACCGCGGTTCTCGCTTGCGTGCGTGTGGATGCGGACGCCGTCGTACCGGTCCGCGAGGTCGCGTGCGCCGCGCAAACATGCCTCCGTGCAGGAGACAGCGAAGCGCGGCGTCACCGCGTACCGGATGCGATCGTCGTACGCGCCGTGGTAGCGCTCGATGAGCCGCTCCGACTCGGCGAGGGCGGCCTCGGCGTCCTCCTCCAGCGCCTCCGGCGAGCGCTGGTCCATCAACACCTTCCCGAGTCGCGCGCGGATCCCCGTCTCGCCCGCGGCCGCGATAGCCTCACCGGCGTAGTTGACCGAGAGATGGTCGATCACGGTCGTCGTCCCGCTCTCCAGGCATTCGAGATAGCCCAGCTGGGCGGCGATACGCATCCCGTCGGCGTCGAGGTCGGCCTCCATCGGCAGGACGGACTCGAAGAGCCAGTCGAGCAGTTCGGTGTCGTCCGCGATCCCGCGCCCGAGGCTCTGGACCGAGTGGACGTGGCCGCCGACGAGGCCGGGCGCGACGATCCCGAAGTCGCGGTGTTCGTGTCCGGAGTACGTCTCCACGAGGTCGGCCCGCTCCCCGACCGCGACGATCCGATCACCCTCCACGACGACGCCGCCGTCGTCGATCACGGTCTCGGCGTCCACGACGATGGTTCCTGTGAGTAGCATCCCCACGCACGTCCGGCCGCCAGCACGACGTGTCTTTCCATCCACTCGTCACGACACCGGCGACGCCGGCGGCGAGCCGAACCGTTATCGGACGCGGTCACCGAACGCTGGCATGGACCTCTCAATCGTCGATCTCTCGCCCGTCCCCGACGGCGGCACGGCGACGGACGCCTACGCCAACACCGTCGAGACGGCCAGACAGGCCGAGCGTCTCGGCTACGAGCGCGTCTGGACGGCCGAGCACCACGGGATGGCCGACCGGCTCGCCGGCACGACCCCCGAAGTGTTGCTCGGCCGCCTCGCCGGCGCGACTGACGAGATCCGCCTCGGCACCGGCGCGATGCTCCTCAACCACTACAGCCCGCTCAAGGCCGCAGAGACCTTCGGCGCGCTCGACGCCCTCGCCCCCGGCCGGATCGACGCCGGGCTCGGGCGCGCGAGCAACTCCCCCGCCGTCGATCGCGCGCTCGGAACGGAGCGCCGCGTGCAGAACCCCGACGAGGACCATCGCGAGAAAATCGAGGCCGTCGTCGGCCACCTCTACAACGCATATCCGAACGGCCATCCCTACGCGGACATCGAACTCCCGCGCTCCGACGCCGCCGCGCCCGTGCCATGGGTGCTCGGCTCCGATCCCTCAAGCGCCGCCATCGCGGGCGAGCTCGGCCTGCGCTACTGCTTCGCGGCGTTCATCCGCCCCGCGAACGCGGTCGCATCCTTCGAGGCGTACCGCGAGCACTTCGATCCCGGGACCCTCCCCGGTGGCCCCGACGAGCCCGAGGGTATGGTTGCCGTGAACGCCGTCGCCGGCGAGACGGACGAGGCGGCCGCCCGACGCCGCGCGGTCGCCGAAGCCTCCTTCCAGCGTCTCGCGCGCGGCGAGGCCGGCACGACGCCCGATATCGAGGAGGCCGTCGACGAGCTCGGCGGCGTCCCCGACCCCACCCCCGAGGCGCTCAACGACGACGAGTGGCCGCGCGCGATCTCCGGGAACCCCGACACCCTCGCAAGTCTCCTCGACCAGCTCGCGGATCGCGTCGGCGTCGACGAGCTGATGATCCAGCACGTCGTCCCCGATCACGAGACGGCGCTCGACTCGCACGCGCGCATCGCCGAGGGCGTCGGTCTCGACGGACGCACGTAGACAGAGCTTGGCGGACAGGTTCGTCGAGAAAGGGGGGAGGAGCTGCGAACGTCCGCGACCCGAGCAGTTCGATAAAAACCCGGAGGGTCGCGGTTCAGCACGCGAGCGAAGCGAGCGTGGACCGACGAACCCCCCGTGGGGGGTGAGGACGGTTTTGGTGGAGCTTTTGCCAGAGCGCCCCCCGGGCGCTCGCGGCAAAAGGTCCGTTAGTAGTGCCGTTCTTTCGGCTCGTACGTCTGGTTCTCGCCCTCGAGGAGCGCGGGACGGTACCAGAGTTCGGGGGTGCCGTCGTTCCACGAGATCAGCGTGTGCTTGAGCCACTCGTCGTCGCGACGCTCCTGGTGCTCCTTGCGCCAGTGCGCGCCGCGGAACTCCTCGCGGGCGAGCGCGCCCATCGCGATGGTCTCGGCGGCGTCGATGACATTCCGGGTCTCGATGGTGTGCTGGAGGTCGGTGTTGAACGTCCGGGACTTGTCGGCGACGTAGACATCCTGATACTCCTCGCGGGCCTCGCGGATGGTCTCGAGGGAGTCCTCGATGGCGCTCTCCTCCCGGAAGACGTTGACGTTGGCGGTCATGCTCTTCTGGATCTTCGAGCGGACCTCCGCGTGATTGACGCCCTCCTCCTTCTCGAGGAGGCCCTCGATGCGTTCGGTTTCGGCCTCACGCGCGGTCTCGACGACTTCCTCGGGGGAGTCGCCGGAGACGACGGCGGAGGACGCGGCGAGCGCGCCGGGTTCGACGGGGAAGTCGACGTCGCTCTCCTCGATACCTTCGGCGTCGTCAGTCTTACCGACGGGAATCTCGGGTTCGCCGAGGTCCGCGCCGGCGGCGTGTTTACCGGCGCGCGCACCGAACACGAGGAGTTCGGGGAGGGCGTTCCCACCGAGACGGTTGGAGCCGTGGACGGAGACGCAGGCGGCCTCGCCGACGGCGTAGAGGCCGTCGATACAGGTCTCGCCGTTCTCGTTCGTCTCGATGCCACCCATCTCGTAGTGGTGGCCGGGCTTGACGGGCATCGGGTTCTCGAGGCCATCAACGCCTTCGAAGTCCTCGGCGAGGTGGAGGATGTTTTCGAGGCGGTCCATGATGCGCTCCTCGCCGAGGTGGCGCATGTCGAGGTGGACGTACTCGTCGTCGACACCGCGCCCCGCGTTAATCTCGGTGAGTTCCCCCCGTGAGACGACGTCGCGGGAGGCGAGCTCGCCGTCGTTGGTCGCGTAGCCGTACTCGAACATGAGGCGTTCGCCCTCGCCGTTGTAGAGGATTCCGCCCTCACCGCGCGTCCCCTCGGAGATGAGGACCCCGGTCGAGGGGAGCGTGGTCGGGTGGAACTGGACGAACTCCATGTCCTCGATGGGGACGCCGGCGCGATAGGCCATCGCGACGCCGTCGGCGGTGTTCGCGACGGCATTCGTCGTGTGATCGAAGATCTGCCCGTCACCACCGGTCGCGAGGATGGTGCCCTCGCGGCCGCGGAAGCCGGCGATCTCGCCGGTCTGGATGTCCCAGGCGACGCAGCCGTAACACTCGCGGTCGTTCGGGTCGTCCTCGTCGGTGACGGCGACGCGGGTGACGTACCACTCGTCGTACACCGTGATGCCACGCTTGACGACCTGCTCGTAGAGCGTGTGCAGCAGGTGGTGACCGGTCTCCGCACCCGCGTACGTGGTGCGCGGGAAGGAGAGGCCGCCGAAGGGGCGCTGGCTCATCCGACCGTCCTCCTCGCGACTGAAAGGCATCCCCCAGTTTTCGAGTTGGACGACGTTCTCGGGGGCGTCCTGTGCGAGCGTCTCGGCCGCGGGGGCGTCGACAATATAGTCGCCGCCCTTCACGGTGTCGTAGGCGTGCAGTTCCCAGTCGTCGCCCTCGCGGAGCGCCGCGTTGATACCGCCCTCGGCCGCGCCCGTGTGTGAGCGGACCGGGTGGAGCTTCGTGACGATAGCCACGTCCGCACCGGCTTCGTGTGCGCCGATGGCCGCGCGGAGACCCGCGCCGCCGCCACCGACGACAATGACGTCGTGTTCGTACATAGTTACCAGAACTTGAGGTTCGACTTCACGGCTTCGCGTTTGAGCTCCTGAATGTGCTCGGTCAGCGGGATGTCCTTCGGACAGACGGTCGTACAGGAGAACTGGGTCTGACACCGCCAGACGCCGTGTTCCTGTTCGATGATCTCGAGGCGTTCCTCCTGGCGCTGGTCGTCCTCGCGCTCGTCGAAGTAGAAGCGGTAGGCCTTGTTGATCGCCGCGGGACCGAGATACTGGTTGTCCCCGGCGGCGACGTTACAGGAGGACATGCACGCGCCACACCAGATGCAGCGCGTGCTCATCTTGATCTTCTCGCGGTTCTCCTTACTCTGGAGCTGCTCGCCGTCGGGCTCTTCGGTGGGACTGAAGTAGGGTTCGACAGCGTCCATCTGGTCGTAGAAGTGATCCATGTCCACGACGAGGTCCTTGACGACCTCACGGTGGGGGAGCGGCTCGACGCGGACGGTCTCGGAGTTCGAGAGGTCCGCGACCTGCGTCTGACAGCCGAGGCGCTGCGAGCCGTTGATGAACAGCGCATCAGAGCCACAGACGGCCTGCCGGCAGGAGTGCCGGAAGGTGAGACTGGAGTCGTAGGTGTCGCGCGCGTAGATCAGCGCGTCGAGGACGGTGATCCCGGGTTCGCGGGGGACGTGGAACGTATCGAAGCGCGGCTCCTGTTTCTCCGCGACCTCGGGGTCGTAGCGGAAGACCTTGAGCGTGATCGCGTCCTCGCCGACGTCCGGCGTGGAGGACGCGTCGTCACGCGCGTCGGCGCGCTCTTCCTTCCGGGCCATCCGTTCTGCCTGCGGGTCCGTGTCGTCGGTGTCCGGTGTCTGAGTACTCATTATTATGCACTGGCCCCCATGAGGGTGAGGGCGACGCGAATTCCCTGCACGAAGACGAGGACGCCCGCAACGACGAGCACCCACTTCGCGACGCGCTTGGGCGTGCCGGTGACGCCCTGGTTCACGAGCGCGTTGTAGACTCCGTTGGTGCCGTGGAACGTTGCTGCGGCGAGGAACAGCACCATCGTGATGAAGTACGCGGGGACGCTGTACCGCCCGGCGCTCCCGCTGAACGTGATCTCCGGGGCGTGGTGGAAGAAGTGGAGGAGGAGGAAGTGGAAGGCGAGCGTGACGACGAGGAACGCGGCGCTGATCCGCTGGAGGAACCAGCGCGTGCTCCCGCCGCTGAACGAGGAGTAGCGTTCCGCCATCGTTAGAGGCCCTCCAGGAAGACGGGGACGCTCGCGACGACGATGATCCCGGTGAGGATCAGCGACGCGTAGAAGCTCTTTTCTTGCGTGTCAAGATCCAACCCCACCCCGAGGTCGATGAAGAGGAGGCGGATCCCGTTGAGGATGTGGAAGACGGCGACGGCGAGGAGGCCGACCTCCAGCACCCGGACGACGGCTAGCTGTTCGAGGCCCTGAAGCGTGTTCGTGTAGGCGGCGTCGCCGCTCAGCGCGGAGCTGAGAACGGCGATGTGGGTGAAGAGATACCCGATGAGAACCCATCCGGTGAACTTGTGGAACACCCAGGCCCACATACCGGCCGAGAACTCCCGCCAGCGGCCGAAGTCCTCGACGAGGCCCCGATTGTGCGACTGACTCATACCATGGGAAACTCCTGACCGGGCGCACATAGAAGTTTCTAACCAAGCATGGTGGTACGGTGTAGCGAACAGCTCCCGTTCCCGCCTCGAACGCCCGTTTCAGGGCCGTTTGGGGAGCGTGCCGTTCCGTGCGCGCTCGTACGCACGGATGGTCGGTTCGTCGAGTTCGACGAGGTGACAGAGCGGGTTCCCCGGATAGACGACGGGGTTTTCGAGCACGCCGACGAGCAGGCCGTCGAACGGCGCGGTGACGCGCACCGTCTCGGTCTTGAACGGGTTCGTGATGGTGCAGACGACGTCGCCCTCACGGACGAGATCGCCCCGGTCTTGGAGCATCTCGACGATGCCGCCGGCGTCCGCGCGGAGCCACGTCTTCTGGTCGCGCGAGACGACGGTGCGCCAGCCGGGCCAGCGGACGGGCTCGGCCGGGTGGCAGTCGTATTCGGCGAGGACGGACGCGACGCCGTCGAGCGCGCGGTCGATGAATCCCCGCTCGAAGCGGTGCGCTTGGCCCATCTCGACGGTGATCGTCGGCGTTCCACCCTCGCAGGCCGCGCCGCGAAGCGACCCCGACGGACCAGCGCCGTCGATGATGACGTTCGAGCCGAAGGCGCGCGCGAGGCGGGCGACGTCGGGGTCGTCCATGTCCGCCCGGACGTGGAGCATGTTGGTGCGCCCGCGCGTCGAGGTGTGGAAGTCGAGACCGTAGTCGCAGGGCTCGATGAACTCCGCATAGAGTCGGGCGGCCATCCGGTCAGCGCTCGTCCCGGTCTCGCTGCCCGGGAACGAGCGGTTGAGGTCCCGGTCGTACACCGGGAGGTAGCGCTGTTGGGCGATGAAGCCCGGCACGTTCAGGACGGGAAGACAGACAAGCGTCCCGTGGAGGTTCGCGTCCGGCCAGTCCTGCGCGACGGTGCGGACGACCTCGATGCCGTTGAGCTCGTCGCCGTGGATGGCGGCGGAGAGGAAGACGGTCGGTCCCGGCTGCGCGCCGTTGCGGATCGTCACCGGCAACTGGACCGGCTCGCCGAGATACGTCTCGCTGATGGCGTACCGGAGGTTGCGCGTCTCCCCGGGTTCGACCCGCCCGTCCGCGTACGTGAACGCGCCGTCTGCCATACTCGCCTTGGGATCGGCGCGGGCATAAAGTGGTGGGCCACGCCGGCAGGCGATCCACCGCCCGTCGACGCGGCGATCGGCCGAGCGTGCCGAGGCGTCACGCACTCCGTTCGCACCGGCACCGTTTTGGCGGGCGCGGGGCGAATACGGGGCAATGACGGACGATCCCGTGACCGTCGGGGTGCTCAGCCTCCACACGAGCAAGGAGACCAAAGCGATCCTCAACGCCGTTGAGGCACTCGGTCACCGCGGCGTGTGGCTCCGCGAGGAGAACCTCGGCGTCTCGATCGAGGACGGGACGGCGACCCTCGAACCGGACGTCGACGTCGTGGCGAACCGCCTTCTCCTCTCGAACACCGAGCAACCCTGCGAACTCCTCGGGATCGCGAGCACGCTCGCGCGCCTGCGTCCGACGCTGAACGAGCCCCAGCACGTCCTGACGGCGTTCCACAAGTTCGCGACGGCCGCGGCGCTCAGTAATGCCGGCCTCCCTGTCCCGGACGCGTATCTCGCGCTCGACGCCGATCGAATGAACGACGCGCGCGGGCGCTTCGGCGACGAGGCCGTCTACAAGACCGCCATCGGCACGCACGGCGGCGGGACGTGGAAGATCGGGCGCGACGAGGAGGTCAACCCGGTCGTCGGCGAGCGCTACGCGTTCCTCCAGGATCTCGTGGAGCGCGACGACGACGAGCACGCAGACCTGCGCGTCTACGTTGTCAACGGCGAGGTCGTCGCGACGATGCGGCGCTACGCCCCGGAAAACGACTGGCGGACGAACGTCGCGCTCGGCGGGAGCGTCGAGGGCGTCGACGACCTCCCCGACGAGGTCCGCGAGATCGCCGCCGAGTGCGCGGAAGTCGTCGGACTCGACTACGCCGGCGTCGACGTCGTCGAGGGCGAGGACGGCTGGTTCGTCCTCGAGGTCAACCCGACCGCGGGGTTCAAGGGACTCTTCGAGGCGACGGGAATCAGTCCCGCCCCGGACATCGCGCGCCTCGCCATCGAGGAAGCGGGTGGTTCGGTGGACGACGAGGCGGTCGCGGCCCTGCGCTCGAACTTCAACACCTCGACGCCCAGCGGGATGCCCCGGAAGGCCGTCGAGTCGACGGAGCCGGGCCGCGTCGTCGGCTACACCGAGGAGGTGCTCGTCACGGGGACGAGCGGCACCGAGCGCATGGTCGCCAAATCCGACACGGGGGCCTCGCGCACCTCCATCGACACGAGGCTCGCGGCGAAGATCGGAGCGGGGCCGATCAAGTCGATGACGAAGGTGAAGTCGGGGAGCGTGAAATCCGGCAAATCCCGGCCCGTCGTCGACATCGTCGTCGGCGTCGGCGGCGATCGACACACCGTCGCGGCCTCCCTCGAGGACCGCTCGCACATGGACTACCCGCTCCTCCTCGGGCGCGACATCCTCAAACAGTACCAGGTGGACGTCACGCGGCGCTTTGAGGACGAGGCGGCCGTCGATCAGGACGAAGAGGAAGAGGAGTCGCTGGAGTAGCGAGACGCGTGAATAGCCGCAGATCCGATCGGCAGGGGGCTACTGCGCTTTCCAGACGTAGCGCGTCGCGTAGCTCCGGTACGGTGCCCACGCCTCGGCATGGGCGCGCATCTCCGCACGCGTCTCGTGGCCGTAGAGATTCGCCATGCCCTTTCGAATCCCCAGGTCGCCGACGGGGAAGACGTCCGCGCGGCCGAGGGCAAATAGCAAAAACATGTTCGCGGTCCAGTCGCCGACGCCGTACACGGCCCCGAGTTCGGCGCGCACCGCGTCGTTCGTGTGGTCGGCGAAGTCGTCGTGGGCGATGCCGTCGGGGTAGCGCTCGGCGAGTTCGTGTAGCGCGCGGACCTTCGTGTCACTGAGACCGACGTCGCGGAGCGTCGCGTCGGCGGCGTCGCGGAGGCTGGCGGGGTCGGTGCCGACGCGTTCGCGGAGGCGTTCGCGAACGGCGGCGGCGGATTCGAGCGAGACGGACTGGTTCGTAACGGCGACGACGAGGCGCTCGAAGGGGTCGTCGGTGCGCTCGGGGCCGAGTTCGCCGTGTTCCTCGTAGAGCGGCCGAAGCGCGTCGTCGGCGCGGACGACGGCGTACGGGTCGTCGTCAGTGTCGGACATACCGGCTCCTGGGGGTTCCGCGCGGCTATACGTGTCGGTCGGGGCGAGGCACAACGTTGAGGGTGGCGGCCGCGGTGGGTCGGATATGGACAGAGAGGAGGTCGAGACCGTCGCGGTGCTGGGTGCCGGCACGATGGGCCACGGCATCGCGGAGGTCGCGGCGCTCGCCGGTTTCGACGTCACGCTCCGGGACATCAAAGAGGAGGTCGCCCAGGCGGGCTACGATCGGATCGAGGCGAGCCTGTCACAGCTCGCGGAGCACGACGAGCTGACGTCGACCGAGGCGGACGCGGCGCTGGAGCGGATCGAGCCGGTGGTCGAGCTGGAGGCGGCGGTGGCGGATGCGGACGTCGTGATCGAGAGCGTTCCCGAGAAACGCGACGTGAAGCGGAACGTCTACCGAGAGGTCGATCAGTACCTCGGCGAGGACGCGATCCTGGCAACGAACACGTCCGCGCTCTCGGTGACGGAGCTCTCGGAGGCCATCGACCGGCCCGAACTCTTCTGCGGGATGCACTTTTTCAACCCGCCGGTCCGGATGCAGCTCGTCGAGGTGACCCCCGGGGCACACACTCGCGACGGGACGACCGAGACGGTGATAGCGCTCGCGCGGGCGATGGGGAAAACGCCGATGCGGGTGTCGAGCGACGAGCCAGGATTCATCGTCAATCGCGTTATCGCCCCGCTGCTGAACGAGGCGGCCTGGCTCGTCCACGAGGGCGTCGCAAGCCCCGAGGAGGTTGATGCGACCGCGCGCTACGGGATCGGCCTGCCAAGCGGCGTCCTCCGGCTCGCCGACGACATCGGCCTCGACGTGCTCGCGGACGTCCTCGGCTACCTCCACGAGGAGCTCGGCGCAGCCTACGAACCCTGCCCGCTCCTCCTCGAACACGTCGAGGCGGGCGACCTCGGCGAGAAGACCGGCGCTGGCTTCTACGACTACGACGAGGCGGGGCGACCCACGTCGGAGATCCACTCGGATGCGATCCGCGACGACGTAGAAGAACGCCTGCTCGCGGTGATGGCGAACGAGACAGCGAAGCTCGTCGGTGCCGACGTCGCCTCGCCCGAGGACGTCGACGAGGCACTGATGCTCGGTGCGGGGTTCCCGGAGGGGCCGGGGAAGCTCGCCGATCGGGCGGGGATCGCGTCGCTCTACGAGACGCTCGCGGAGGCGCAGGCGGACGCGCCGCGCTACGCGCCGGCGGAAGAGCTCGTCGAGCGGGCGGGCGCGGGGGAGAACTTCCACCACGAAATCTCCGACACCGAGGAGGAGTCGTTTGCCGACCTCACGCTGGAGATCACGGATCGGGTCGGCCACGTCACGCTCGATCGGCCCCACCGGGGGAACACCATCACGCGCGCCCTCCTCGACGAGCTCGTCGAAGCCACGGAGACCCTCGACGCCGACCCCGAGGTGCGTGCGATCCTCCTTACGGGCGCTGGCGAGGGGACATTCAGCATGGGGGCGGACATCCAGCGCATCGCGGGTGACGCGGACGCCATCGAGGGTGTCGAGCTCGCACGGACGGGACAGCGAGCGTTCGAAACCCTCGAGGAGTGCGATATGCCGGTCGTCGCCGGGATCGACGGCGACTGCTTCGGCGGCGGGATGGAGTTGGCGGCGGCGGCGGACCTCCGCGTCGCCGGCCACGGTGCACAGCTCGGGCAGACCGAACACGAGTTCGGCCTCCTCCCGGGCTGGGGCGGTACACAGCGCCTCCCCGACCTGATCGGCGAGAGCCGGGCGACGGAGGTGATCATGACAGCCGGGCGCTACGACGCGGAGACGATGTCGCACTACGGGTTCGTAAACGAGATCGTCGACCCCGACGACGTCGAGGCAGAGGCGCTCGCGTTGGCGCGCGACCTCGCCGCCGGGCCGCCGATCGCCCAACGCTACACGAAACGCGCGATCCGTGCGGGTCGCGAGAGCCGCACCGCCGGGCTGGAAGTCGAGGCACACGCCTTCGGACAGCTGTTGAACACGGAGGACGTCGTCGAGGGCGTCGCGGCGTACCTCGGCGATCACGAGCCGACGTTCGAGGGGAAGTAATCAGTCCGCGCCGACAGCGTCCTCGGGTGCGGCGACGGCCGTCCGGAGCGTGTCACCGCGAACGAGGAGACCGGCGATGGCGACCACGACGAGGACCGCACCGAGGAAGAACGGGACCGCCGTTCCGTAGTGGCCGCCGAGATAGCCCGAGAGGATCGGCGCGAACGCCGCCCCGGACCAGCGCAGACAGTTGTACGACGCCGAGGAGATCGAGCGCGAGAACGGCGAAACTTCGATGGCGAGCGTCGTGAGCACCGCGTTCGAGATCCCGCAGAAGAGCCCGGAGAGGACGACGAGCGCGAGGCGGGCGGTCGGACCGGCGACGCCCATCGCCGCGAGGACGACCGCGAACCCGACAAGCGTCCCGGCGATGGTCGTCACCGAACCGTAGCGCGAGACGAGACGGTTAGACACGACGACGGAGCCGACCGCCAGCATCGCCCCCCACCCGAAGAAGACGAGGCCGAGGCCGACGGCGTCGAGCGTCAGCGTCAAGGGAGTGTACGCGAGGACGACGAAGAACCCGAACGTGTAGAGCATCCCGACGAGCGCGTTCCCGAGAACTGCGGGATGGCGTAGCGCGCCGAGGACGTCTCGGACGCTCTGATCGTGTTCCTCGCCCTCGGGCGACTCGACGGTGAAGATCGTGATGAGGAGACCGATCGCGGCCAGCGCGGCCGCAGCGAAGAACGGGTAGCGCCACGAGAGCGAGCCGAGAAAGCCGCCGATGAGCGGCCCCGAGGCGATCCCCATCCCGAGCGCGCCCTCGAAGAGCGTGATCGAGGAGGCGGTGTCGCCCCGCGAGAGGCCGACGATGATGGCGAGGACGGTGGTCGTGAAGAGGGCGTTCCCGAGCCCCCATCCGCCGCGGAGGAACGCGAGCGCGCCGATCGACGGCGCGAGCCCACAGAGACCGGCGAAGACGACGACGAGGCCGACGCCGACGGTCATCGTCCGCTTGGAACCCAGTCGGGTGGCGATCGGGCCGGCGAAGAGCATCGCGATCGCCATGACGAGGATGTAGCTCGTGAACAGCAGTTCGACCATCGTGTGTGAGGCACCCATCGCTGCGGCGATCGTCGGCAACACGGGATCGACGACCCCGATCCCGAGGAACACGACGTACGTCGCGAACGCCGCCGCCAACACGCCCGGGCGGAAGCGTCGGAGTGTCGAGAGAGGAGACATTACATCGAATCGACGTTCGCGGGGACTAAAGGAATCGCGAAACCGATCGGCGTTGCCGAGAACGGGGTGGTAGCAGACAACACGGTATCGCTCGTCGCGTCGCCGCGCGGTCGGAGCGTCCGTCGGTCCACGGGCGACGCGTCAGTACCCCGCAGGTGACGCGTCGACCTCCTCCAATCTCGCACCCGGCGCTTTTTCTCCTCACTCACCGGCGCGAACGAAACCACCCCGGAGGCGGGTCGATGATTCGTCCGGGAGGTCGGCCGTGAACACGTTGGAACGCAACGAATACGTCCAATACACGGTAGTTCTTGTCAGACAGCGTGAACAGCTATCGGGACGCCGACTGGCTCCGCAAGCAGTACGTCGAGCGCGGGCGGACGCAACGCGAGATCGCCGACGCATGCGACGTCACGCCGCGCACGATCCGGCGCTAGATGGCCCGCCACGGCATCGAGGCGCGCGAAATCGCGGGCGAGAGCCACGGGCTGTACGGGTGCGAACGCGACGACGAGGTGCGCGAGCGGATCGCCGAGACGATGGCGGGGCGGGAGTTCGACGCCGCGACGCGCGAGAAGCTCGCCGACGCGAAACGCGGGACGACGGTCCCGGACGACGTGCGCGAGCGGATCGGCGACTCATTGGCCGGCCGGACGAAGAGCGCGACGACGCGAAAGCGGATGAGCGAGGGACGGACGGGCGAGCAGAACCATCGGTGGAAGGGCGGCACGGACTGGAGCTACGGCGCGGGGTGGCGGGCCGTTCGAGACGCGGCGCGCGAGCGCGACGAAGTTTGTCAGATCTGTGGCGCAGATGGGGACGATGCGCGTCTTGAGATGCATCACATCGTACCCGTTCGGCTGTTCGCAGACGCCGACGAGTACGAAAAGACGGACGTCCACTTCCTCGAAAACGTCGTCCTCCTCTGCGCCTCCTGCCACCGCCGGACGGAGCGTGGCAAGCTACCATGGTACGCGCCACCAGATACAATACCCGACCAAATTGGTGAGATTTAAGTCCGTGCCGGGATTTGCTTCGAATGAGTCGGGACGTGTCCCGACGGCACGCTCGGTTGGTGTAGTCCGGCCAATCATGTTGGCCTTTCGGGAAAAATTCAGCCGGTTTCGTGGTGAAACGAACCGTCTGAGTTTTTCGAAGAGAGCCGACGACCAGGGTTCAAATCCCTGACCGAGCATTACTCTGCGGAGCGACGTGACATCGAGAAGCGACAGCAGAAGCTCCCGAGCCTTTTCGTCGTTCGCACCCGTCGGTGGATCGATGCCCTCCACGTCCGCCCTTCGCCACCTCGTCAACCTCTGGTTCGCGTGCTCGCTCCTCCTCGCGGGGCTCGTGATGCGGGTCGCCGCACCGGTTGTCGGAACGATGAACGCGCCGTTCGTGAACGCCGCCGTGGCGGCGGGAGTCGCGCTCGTCGCGCACGCCAGCGAACCCGGATTGCGCAGCGGGCCGGTGTGGTCACTCGCGCTCCTGACGTTCGGCGGGTTCGTGCTCGCACAGACGCTCGCGGGTGCGGTCGGCCTGCCGGCAGAGTCGCCTGCTGTCTCGGCGTGCTGCTGGGTCGTCGCGTTCGTGAGCGCGCTTGCGGTGCTGACGGCTCGGGAGGTAGCGTGGCTGGACGACCCGTGACCGACAGCGATTACCGGCGTGGCGGCGCAGTCCCGTCCATGGCGCTCGCGGACCTCCCCGACGACTGGGCGGTGTGGCACGACGACGGCGGCCGTCTCGTTCTCGTCTTCCGCCCGGACGTCTTCGAGGGCGAGGCGTACGACCCGGCCCGACTCCCGACGCTCTACGTCTCGACGCGCGCGCCGGACGTCCCGATGCGTCGCGGGGGCGAGCGGAGCGACGGGTGGCACGTCGCATGCACGCTCGAACCGGAGGTCCGCGTCCACGAACTGGAGTCGGCCCACGAGACGCGCGCGGCAGCCGTCGAGGCCGCTGTCGAGGCCGCCCAACGGTTCTCGCGGGGTGCGGTCGACCTCGACGACGTGTACGCGACGCAACCCCCCGAGACGTACCTCAGCCGTCTTGACGAGCTAACGGGCTGATCGCGCGTCCGCGGCGGAGGTGGTACCACTCGCGAACGCGGGCCTCCAAGAGGTCGAGTGCGGTCCCGATCGGAAGGATCTCCGTGTCGAGCACGAAGTCGGCGTCTGGTGGCTCGTCCTCGAGCGCACTGTACACTGCGTCAACACCCGTGCGACCGATCCCGTCGCGCTCCCAGTCGCGTCGGCGGCAGGTGTCGCGGTCGGCGATGACGTGGACGAGGCGGACGTCGTCGAGGCTGCGAAAGCGTTCGCGCCACGCAGGCCGGTGGAAGGTCCCATCGACGATGCAGTCGCGTGGTGCACATGCACGCTCGTAGAGGCGCTCGTAGGTGTGTCGGGTGTAGGCGTCCGAATGATAGACGGCACAGCCGACACCGCGGCGTGCGAGGTGCCACTGGAGGCGCGTGGCGAGCGTGCTCTTCCCCGCGCCTGGTGGCCCGCAGAGTAGGAGACGCACGGACGGGCGTGCGACCCGTCGACCAAAAAGCGATGGGGCCAACCCGGCCGGCGGACGGGAGGCTTAACAGCCCGGAGACCGATTTCACACCTATGATAACGCTCCTCGGGACGGCGCTCGCTGACGAGGGCACCGAGTTCGTCTATCGGGGCGAATCGGACGCCTGCGAGGGCTGCCCGTACCGAAAGCAGTGTCTCACGCTGGAGGCGGGCGTCCGCTACGAGGTGACGGACGTCCGCGACGGCGGGCAGACGCTCGACTGTGCGGTCCACGACGGCGGCGTCCGCGCCGTCGAAGTCGAACCCGCGTCGATCACGGCCGCGGTGCCGTCGAAGGGCGCGTACGCGGGGAGCAAGGGAAAACTCGCGGGGCCGTGTCCGCACGTCGACTGTCCGGGCCACGAGTACTGCGTACCGAAGGGTGCGGAGTTCGACGCGGAGTACAAGATCGACGAGATCGGCGGCGACCCACCACAGGATTACTGCGCGCTCGACCGGGAGCTCACACTCGTGGAGTTCGCGCCCTCGGAGGGCGACTGACCGATGTTCGGCGCGGGTTCGCCCTCGTAGCCGAACTGGTTCTCGTAGCCGTACGGCGAGAGGAGGACGGGCCAGAACGACTCGTCGGCGACGAGCGGGTCGCCGTCCGCGGCCGCGAAGGTCTCGCCTTCCTCGACTTCCTGAAAGTTCTCGGCGAACACCTCGTACTCGTCGGCCGGCGGTTTCGGGATCGGATCGCCCATCCGGAACGTCGGGATCTCGCGTGGTACGGTGTCGCCGGGGAGCACGTCCATGACGGTGAGGAACTCCCGTGCAAGCGTGTACGCGTTCTCTGCTGCGGTCTCGGTTCCTTGGAGGCCAGCTTCGACCTCAACGATGTCGGCGTCCGCGGCGAACAGCCGGCCGCCGCCGAACTCCTCGACGTCGACGAGGGTGGCGACGGAGAGCCGCGGGACGACCGTCTGGACGTGTTCTTGTCGGCCGTCGGAGACGGCGAACGGGTCGGCGTGACTCTGCGTCGAGTGGATCGAGAGCGCGGTCGTCCCCTCGATCTCGGCGGCGAGCGATTCGGCGAGTCGGCGCTCGTGGGCGTCCTCGGGAGTGTCCGCACCGAACGCGCGGTTCAGATCGGCGTCGACGTAGCGGACGCCGCGTTCGAGCGCGCGCTCGTTCGCGACGACGAGCTTCACAGGCCGTTTGACGTCCGGCTCGTCGGCTTCGAGGCGTTCGATGGCGCGGACCCCGCAGGGCTCGTCGCCGTGGATGCCACCGACGACGGACACCTCGGGCGTGCCCTCACCCAGTTGGACTACACGCATTTGGCCACGATAGGCGGCCCGTGCTCAAGTCGCCTTCGGCGGCCACCTCACCGACACGGTTAGGACCTGTGCGCCGGTACCGTCGCGCGAACGCACCGTGGACGACCACACCCGCGACGACGACGTCGCCCCACCGATCGGCAACTCGCCCGCTGGCTGGGCACGCGAGCGCCGCGCGTCGAACGGCTGGGAACACGGGACGCTCCGTCGCGCGGTCGTCCACGGCATCCGGCTGTACAACGCGGGCGCGTACCACGCCGCCCACGACTGCTTCGAGGCCGAGTGGTACAACTACGGCAGCGGCACCACGGAGAGCGCATTCCTCCACGGGCTCGTGCAGGTCGCCGCGGGCGCGTACAAGCACGTCGATTTCGAGGACGATGCGGGGATGCGCTCGCTGTTCGGGACGGCCCGGCAGTACCTCGCGGGCGTGCCCATCGACTACTACGGCGTCGATGTCCGCAACGTCCGCGAGATGCTCGACGCCGCGCTCGACGACCCCGCCGAACTCGACGGCTGGCGCATCGCGCTCGACGGCGAGCGCCCCGTCGCGGACGAGCGCGATCGCGCGTACGCCGAGCGCGTCGAGTGAGCGCGAATCGGGGCGTTAATACCGTCCCGGATCCACCCACCGAGTGCGCGCGAGGGTAGCCAAGCTCGGCCAACGGCGACGGACTCAAGATCCGTTCCTGTAGAGGTTCGAGGGTTCGAATCCCTTCCCTCGCACGTCACGGTGCGGCGACGCACCTATCGTGCGGAAGTCCAGGACGGACTTCCCTCGCACAACCTTCCTTCCGACCCACTCGCGCAGTCACGACTCGGTCGACGTCGACCGACGACCCGAACCCCTTTGACCGCCGCGCGGGACTCACCGATATGGACGATCAGACGGCCGTCGCGGAGGCGGCGGCGACGGCTGGCGCGGAGGTCGCACTCAACGGCTTCCGCACGGAGATGGACGTCGAGACGAAGGACGGGAAGACCGACGTGGTGACGACGTTCGACCGGAACGCACAGCGCGCGGTCATTGACGTGATCCGGGAGTCGGACGCGGCGGTCGCGATCGTCGGCGAGGAGGAGGACGAACTGAAGGAGATCCCCGCGTCGGGGCCGTGCTGGGTGATCGACCCGATCGACGGGACGAACAACTTCGTCCGCGAGGTGCCGATCTGGGCGACGAGCGTCGCGGCGGTCGTGGACGGCGAGGCACGCGCGGCGGCGAACGTCCTGCCGGCGCTCGACGACGTCTACGTGACCGACAGCGAGGGGACGACGCTGAACGGCGAGCCGGTTTCGGTGAGCGCGGCGAGCGACCCCGAGACGTTCATGGTCGCGCCCACGCTCCGGTGGTCGCGCACCTCGGCCGATCGCCTCGGGGAGCTCTGCGCGGAGATCGTCACCGACTTCGGCGACCTCCGGCGTTTCGGGAGCGCGCAGGTGACGCTGTCGATGGTCGCGGCGGGGCAGATCGAGGCTGCGGTGTCGGCCGAACCGAGTCACCCGTGGGACACCGTCGCGGGCGTCGCGATGGTGCGCGCGGCCGGCGGGACGGTGACGGACGTTCGTGGCGAGCGGTGGACGCCGGAGGCGATGGGGCTCGTCGCGTCGAACGGCGAGGCACACGACGCGCTCGTCGAGACGACGCGGACGGCGCTGGAGTGAGCGGGGACGGACGCATGCGCCGCGGCGGGCGCGTCGATAGCGACCGGAATTAGTAAGGGACGCCTCGCCCCTGTACTCGCCATGAAGTTTCCGGAGACGGACGCGGAGCGGGCGTGGACGGCGATCCTCGGCGTCGGCCTCGTCGCGCTCGTCGGGGGATCGCTCGTCTTCCCGGATCGCGTCTACGGCGGATTCATCTGGCACTACTTCTGGGGGCCGGTGTACGCGGACGCGCACAGCGCCGCGTGTGCCGTGTGGAACGGTGGGGCGCAAACGCTCCTCTACGAGAACGCGCGGTGTGCGACGGCGTCGGGGATCGTCGCCGAACCCGGCTACACGCTCGTCTCCGAGGTCGGATACGCGCTCACGCTCGTCTTCATGCTCGCGGGCGTCGTCTTTCTCATCCGGCGGCTCCGCGTCGGCGAGGAGTACACCTTCCTCTACGCGCTCTTCCCGTTCGTGCTGTTCGGCGGCGCGCTCCGCGTCGTCGAGGACGCTAACGACACGGGCGCAGCGGCGCTCGACTATCCGCTGAATGCACTCCTGATCAGCCCGGTGATCTACTTCACCGTCTTCGCGTTGACGCTCGCCGCACTCCTCCTCGCGGTGTGGCTCGCGCGCTCCGGCCACACCGCGGGCTACGAGCGCCCGCTGTTTGCCTTCGGTGCGGCGTTCCTCGGCGTGACGCTCGCGTATCTCGGCTCGCTCGTCGTCACCGACCCTGCGGTGTCCTTCCACCCGGTGTTCACGGTCCTGACGTACGCCATCGCGCTCGCCGTCACCGCTGCGGACTACTGGCTGCTCACCCGGTACGCGCCGGGCGTCCTCGCCGGATCTGGGCTCGCGGGCGCAGTCGTGATCTTCGGCCACGTCGTCGACGGCGCGTCGAACGTCCTCGCACTCGACTTCGGGAAGGAGCTCGGCCTCCCGTACGACCTCACGCCGAAACACCCGGTCAATCAGTTCATCGTCGAATTCACACGCGGGACGCTCCCACACACGGTGACGGAGACGATCGGGGCGGCGTGGCCGTTCCTCCTCGTGAAGATCCTCGCCGCGACGTTCGTCGTCTCGCTCTTCGATCGGCGGATGTACGAGGAGAACCCGCGTTACACGGTGTTGTTACTCGTCGCCGTGCTCGCCGTCGGCCTCGGGCCCGGCACGCGGGATATGTTGCGTGCGACGTTTGGGGTGTAGGCGGGGCCAAGCGAAGCGAGGGCCCGCCGAACACGCGAGCGGGAGGGAGCAGCGCGAGCGACACGCGAGCGACTCGAAGAGTCGGACGACCACGCGAGCGGGGAGGTACGACCCGTGAGCAGGCAGCGTGACGGGTCGTATCGTCAGGAGCGACGTGACGGACACCCCGACCCACTCAGGGGAATGGGTGGTGTCGCCGTTCGAGGCGCGCCTCGAACCCGAGATCGGCGGGCACGTCGCGGGCGCGCGCCCCGAAGTAGGCGTCGCCGAAGAAGAGCGGTTGGGCGTCGGGAACGAGCACGCGGACGGCGCAAAAGCCGACGTCGTCGACGTCGCGCGTGGTGAGGTCTGTCGCGTAGGCATCGAGGCCGGCGTCGGCCGCGCGCTCGACGACGGCATCGAGTTCGGCGACCCCGTCGGAAACCGTGTCGGGACCGACGTCCGCGGCGTCGACGACCGCGTCGGTGTCGAGGAAGTCGCGGGCTTCGCGGGGGAAGGCGGCGTAGTCGCCGATCGCGCCCTGTTCGTTCGCCGCGCGCTCGCGGCCCATGTCGCGGAGTTCGATCCAGTTCTGAATCGCCTCGCAGAGCGCGCTCCGGGCGGCGTCGGTGGCGTCGAGCGACGCGGCGCTCCCGAGCGCGAAGCGCGGCCACTCGTCCTCGCGGTGGACGGCGACGGCGACGACAGGCACGTCGACGTCGACGGTACAGAGGAGCGCCGTCACGTCCAGTCCCTCCGCGCCGACGCGGCGCGCGAGCGTCCGGTACGCCTCGTCGTCAACGGCGAGTTCCAGCGGGTCGATCGTCGAGTACCAGGTGAGCATCGTCGCGTCGCGCTCGATCGTCTCGTAGAGCCCCGAGAGCTGCGCCTCGACGGGGTCGTTCCCGAGACCGAGCCCGGTCGTGAGCGCGGGCCGATGGGTCTCCTCGGGCGGCGGGAAGTGGACGAACTCGGCGGGGAGGAGCGCCTCGGTTTCGTCGCCGAGGGAGACGCCGGGGACGAACCGGAGCGCGTCGTCGCGCGAGAGCGCGGGCGCGTCGTCGGGGCGGACGAACGCGTCGGGTGCGAGCGCGTCCGGGTGCGTCGGTTTGGCGAGCGCGAAGTCGCCCTCCCGGGAGACGGCAGCGCAGTAGCGTTCGAGGCCCTCACCGACGGCCTTCACGAAGGCGGCGTCCCACTCGAGGCCGACGCCGGCGGCGAGACCCTGGCTGTCCGCGCCGCCGAGCACCGCAGTATCGCAGGTCGTCGCGAGGTAGTACGGCGCGGGGTACGTCTCGCGCTCGCCGACCTCGGTGACGAGGCCGACGCGGTCGTCGGTCGCGTGCTCGGCTTTCGTAGCGGCGGCGTCGAGGGGTGTCTCCCCGCCCTCGCGGCCGGGATCGCCATAGCGCTCGAACGCCGTGCAGTCGCAGAACGGCGCGGGTGCGAACGTCCGCTCCGCGTGTGGGACCTCGATCGTGGTTCCACCGAGGGGAGTGCCGTCGAGCAGGTCGATCGCGCGTTTTCCCGCGAGCGCGCCCGCGTACCGGACGCTCGAACGCGCGGCGTTCGGCTCCGCGGTCGTGTCGGGGTCGCCTGCGGCCACACGACGTTCGAGACAGGCGAAACAGCCCGAGTCGGGCGTGAAAGCGGTGACGGCGGCGTCCACGCCCTCGATCCGGTGCCCGCCGATACCGCCGATCTCGACGGCGAGCCACGGCGTTCCGCTTCGTCGCGCGCGGGTGTTCGCGGCGGCGAAGCCATCGCTTCCGGCGAGACCGACGACGACGGCGACGTCGACGTTCGTGATCGCATCGAGTTCGGTGCCGCCAGCGGCGAAGCCGGCGTCGTCGAGCGCCGCGGTCGCGGCGTCGGCCGCCGCACCATTCCCGGCGACGGCGTACGTCCGTGTCATACTCGTTCGATCGGCGCGAGTGCAGCAAAAAACGGCCGGTTCGGCTGGTCACTCGGGTTGCGGGGACAGCATCGGCTGGTCGGACGGGTTGCAGAGCGGGCGAGAATCAGGCGAGGAGCGTCTGTGCGACGTCCGCGAGCTCCGTCGGCGTCGCGTCCTGGAGGCGCTCGTCGGCGAGCGTGAGGCGGAGGCGCGGGCGGCCCACGTCGATCGGGACCTTCTCGGTGTCGATGAGCCCGGCATCTTCAAGGGCCGTCTTGGTGCGGCTGAACGTCGCTTTCGAGGCGACGCCGACGTCCTCGCCCCACTTCGAGATGTCGTAGAGGAGGACGCGGTTCTTCGCGGCGACGAGGAGGCTCACCGTCACCTCATCGAGCCCGTGGCCGTCGCCGCGCGCGGTCTCCATCGCGTCGAGGACGCCCGCGAAGTCCGCCTCGACGTCGGGGTCGATCTCGGTCGCGAGCGTCTCCCGAACGCGCGAGATGGCGGGCGTCCGCAGGGTGAACGCGTCGGCGGCGTCCCACTCCGCCTCGCGCGCTGCTCGGGCGGTCGCGACGAACGCCTCGTCGTCAGTGGCGAGGCCGGCCGTCTGATCGTCCGCCTCGACGAGCGCGACGAGTCGGTCGTCGGTGAGGAGCAGCGAGGAGCGCGAGAGGTCGTCGCTCGTCCGGATCGAGAGCCCGTCGAGTTCGACGAGATCGGCGGCGCGGCTCGCGATAAGGAAATCGTCCATCACGTCCTTCAGCAAGCGGCCGTCGGCCAGCAGGCTCGTCTCCGGGATCGGCCCCTCGGCGGCTGCCGCGGCGTCGACGAAGCGCTCGATGGTCCGCCCCGACGGGTTGACCATCAGAAGGCGGTCGGGATCGGCGTCGAAGAGGGCCCCCACGATCCCCTCGACGGTCGTCCCGAGTGGGTTCGTTGTCATATCTGCGTCGGACTACGATAGACCGGCATATATGATTTTATCCCGAAACGGATGAATGAATGTCGGTCGGTGTCCGGTCGACGCGGACACTGGCCGGTCCGTCCACCGCTAGGATGAGCGACGGCCCACGCCTCACAGGGCGTCGCGGACCTCGTCGGACCACCGGAGTTCGCCGTCGTAGATCGTCGGTGCGTCGGCCGTCTCGAGGAACGACTGGGCGTCGGCCCGCGAGAGAGTCACCGTCGTCTCGTTCCCGTGGAGACGTCGCTCGACGCCCAACGGGGTCGAGAGTCGATACGCGCTCCCGTGCGCGCGCGCGGCGATCGCTCGTCGTACGTGACAGAGACGCGATCGTCGCCGACGTGCTCGACGTCGAGCGTCACGGAGGGGGCGTGCTCACGTCCGGTGACGACGTGCGTCCCGTCACCGACGACCGCGTACTCTTTGCCCATCGCGATCCGTCGACGCGCGAGGCGGAGCGCGCGCCCGATCCCGAACCCCGCGACGAGGAGGCGGGCGAACGCCGTGCCGACGCGCGCGGCCTGTTCGTCCAGCACCTTACGGAACGTCACCGCGCCCGCGACACTCCCCCGTTCGACGAGCGCGAGCCCCTCGTGGTAGGAGCCACACGCGTTCAGGAAGAACGTCCGCGCGTTCGAGGTGTCGAGATCCGTGGCGGCGAGCGCCCCGTCCGTACAGCGCAACCCGTCGACTTCGCAGTGGCCGATGTAGTGGACGAAGTCGTGGTGTCGCTCGAAGACGGCGGCGAGTTCCGCGCGCGTCAGGTCTTCTTCGAGCGTCACGTCCATCGGGACGTCGACGGCGCGCTCGCGGTAGATCTCGGCGACGCGGGCGTGCTCGCTCGCCATGGCCGCGTCGTTGAGGACGACGGCGACGGAGAGCGGGGCGTCCCCGGTGGAGCGTGTACGGTCGTTCGCGTACGCCTCGGGCGTCGTCTTGAACGCATCGATGGGCGTCCCGTCGGCCAACCACCCGTGCGCGCGGCCGTCCCGGAGGCGTGGTTGGACGACGTCGACGGCCGCACTCGCGCCCGACGAGTCGTCCCGGTAGAACGCATCGAGCGAGCGCTTCAGCAGCTCCCGTCCGTCGAGTTCCGTGCTCTCCGGCGGGTAAATGTGGCCGAGTCGATCGAGAACCGCGGGGAGCGTGCGGGCGTGCTCGACGGTCGGTTCGACGTACATCGACAGGGGCCACTCCGGGAGCGTGTCGCGAACTCCGTCGTACGCGACGTCGAGGTATGTGCAGAGGCGCGCGTCGATCGGTCGATCGAACGTCGCGGCCGCGTCGATGCCGAGCCGATCGAGGAGCGCCGTCTCGGCAGTCGGTCGGTCCGCGGCCGCGAGGCGGACGAGGGTATCGAGCCAGAAGGCCCGTTCGAGGAGCGCGGCGGCGTCGCGTGCGGGGTCAGTGAGTTCGCGCTCGATGCCCACGTCGGGTGCGTGGACGCGCGGCGTCGCGATCGTCGCAACGCGGACGGACGCGGAGCAGTAGTACGCCAGCGGTGCAACGGCGAACAGCGCCCCGAGGTCGGGCGGGGCGACGATTTCGACGCCAGTGTCCGGACCGTCGGTGGTGACGGTCGTCGCGTCGCACGCCGGGTCGAACGCGAGAGCGGGCGGCCGACCGCGCATCGCGGGCGCGGAGCGAGCGGCGGTCGTCGTCCCGTGTGCGCCGCCGAACGCCTCGATCGCGGCGGCGACCCCCGTCGGAGTCGGCGGGACGGTGACCGTTCGCTCGGCCCGGGCGTCGGCGCGAAACCCCAGCGTGAGATTGCGCTGATCCGGAAACGTGAGCGCGACGCCGGGGTCGCGCCCGCGGTGTGCGACGGTGGCCGGTCCGTCGAACCGGAGGAACGTGGTGACGGCGGCGTCGGTGGCGAGAAGGTACGAGCCGTCGCCGAGCGTCGATTCGCCGCTATCGAGACCGATCCGATCCCCGGTGACGGTCTCGACGAGCGCGACCGGCGTCGCCGGAAGGGCGAGGCTGCTCGCCGTCCCGGTCGTCGCGGTGTCGACGCGGTGTGGGAGCTCGCGGGCGTCCCCGCCGGGACGCCAGTCGGGCGCTCGGACGGCGACCCCCCGATCCGCGCCGTCGGTGACTTTGAACCCATCACTCGTCGCCTCGTACGCTAGCACGTCTCAGTAAACAACGACAGCGATCGGATAGATCTATCGCGACCGGCAGTTCGAATGACATCTCTTGCGTCGTCCACCTCCATCCAAGTCGGGTAGTTTAAGCCCGATGCGCTGGCTCTACTCAGCATGAGCTACGACCGAGTCCGGGCGGTCGACGAGCCGGTCGCGGACGCCCTCGCGGACGAGCGCCAGCGTCAGCGCGATACACTGGCGATGATCGCAAGCGAGAACCACGTTAGCGAAGCCGTCCTCGCCGCCCAGGGGAGCGAACTCACGAACAAGTACGCCGAGGGGTATCCCGGCGAGCGCTACTACGGCGGTTGTGCGTACGCCGACGAGGTCGAGGAACTCGCAATCGAGCGCGCGAAGGACCTCTGGGGTGCCGAGCATGTCAACGTCCAACCCCACTCGGGGTCGTCGGCGAACATGGCCGTCTACCTCGCCGTGCTCGAACCCGGCGACAAGATCCTCTCCCTCGATCTGACACACGGCGGGCACCTCTCGCACGGTCACGACGTCAACTTCGCGGGCAAACTCTACGACGTCACCCATTACGAGGTCGACGCCGAGACCGGCCGCCTCGACTACGAGTCGATCGCGCGCAAAGCCGAGAAGACCAACCCGGACATCATCGTCTCCGGCTTCTCCGCCTACCCCCGGCAGGTTGACTGGAAGGCGATCCAAGAGGCCGCCGACAATGTCGGTGCTTACCACATGGCGGACATCGCACACATCACGGGCCTCGTTGCCGCTGGCGAACATCCGAGTCCTGTCGGCATCGCCGACTTCGTCACCGGTTCGACGCACAAGACGATCCGCGCCGGCCGCGGCGGCATCATCATGTGCGGCGAGGAGTACGCCGATGCCATCGACACCGCCGTCTTCCCCGGGCTCCAGGGCGGCCCCCTCATGCACAACGTCGCCGGCAAGGCCGTCGGCTTCGGCGAAGCCCTCGACCCCGCGTTCAACGAGTACGCCGCGCAGGTCGTGAAGAACGCAGACGTGCTTGGCGAGGCGCTCCAGGAGAACGGCTTCTCGCTCGTCTCCGGTGGCACCGACACCCACCTCGTCCTCGTGGACCTCCGCAAGTCGCACCCGGACGTCACGGGCAGCGACGCCGAGGAGGCCCTCGAGGAGGTCGGCATCGTGCTCAACGGGAACACCGTCCCGGGCGAGACGCGCACACCGTTCAACCCGTCGGGCATCCGCGCCGGCACCCCCGCGCTCACGACGCGCGGATTCGAGGCGGCGGAGATGCAGCAGGTCGGCGACCTCATCACACGCGTCGTCGACAATCTCGGTGATACTGAGGTCTACGCCGATGTCGCCGCGGAGGTCCAAGAGCTCTGCGACGCCCATCCGCTCTACGAGTAGCGAGGCCCGACAGCCTTGAGGGACGTGACCGCGAAGAGCGAATCAGGGACAACGGACGACATACCGAGATCGCTGAAGTCCGCGTCGTGCTAGCAACGACGACGGGAACGTTCTGTCTCCACACGTCTTCCGCCGACGGACATCGCCGTGACTGACGCAGTCGCGGGGACGCTGTTCGCGGCAGCGGTGTCGTCGTCGGCTACGCGCTCCTTGCGGGCACCGTCCTGAACCGCGTGCTTGAACGCGAACTCGCGTGAGACATTCCACAACCGTGCATATCTACTGATCGTATTCCTCAGACATAAGCATGTATCCGTGGTGTTAAAGGAGTGCGGGGCGGAGCTACGAGTATGACGCACGTCGTAGACGGGAACGCGGTCGCCGAGGACGTCCGTGACGGCCTGAGCGACGCCATCGGGACGCTGAAGGCGGAGGGTGTCAAGCCCGGGCTCGCCACGGTGTTGATGAGCGACGACGACGCCTCCGCGACCTACGTCTCGATGAAGCAGCGGGACTGCGAGGAGGTCGGTATCGAGGGCATCCACGTCGAGATTGACCCCGACGCGCCCGCCGAGGAACTCTACGAGACGATCGACGACCTGAACACCGACCCCAACGTCCACGGTATCCTCGTCCAGCTCCCCGTGCCGGACCATGTGGACGACCGCGAGGTGCTGCGCCGGATCGACCCCACGAAGGACGTCGATGGTTTCCACCCGGAGAACGTCGGGCGACTCGTCGCCGGGAACGCGCGCTTCAAGCCCTGCACGCCACACGGCGTTCAGAAGCTCCTCGCCTCAGCGGATGTCGAGACGGACGGGAAAGATGTTGTCGTCGTCGGTCGCTCCGACATCGTCGGCAAGCCGCTCGCGAACCTCTTCGTCCAGCGCGGCGAGGGCGGTGACGCCACTGTCACGGTCTGTCATTCCCACACTGCCGATCTCGAATCGCACACCTCACGAGCGGATATCGTCGTCGCAGCCGCGGGCGTCCCCGAGTTCATCGACGGCACGATGCTCAAGGAGGGCGCGACCGTCGTCGACGTCGGGACGAACCGCGTCGACGCGGACACCGAAAAGGGCTACCGGCTCACCGGCGACGTGGACTTCGAGAGCGCAAAGCCGGTCGCGGACGTCATCACGCCCTCCCCCGGTGGCGTGGGCCCGATGACGCGTGCGATGCTCCTCTACAACACCGTGAAGGCCGCGAGCGACCTCGCGGACGTGGACGTCTCGCTCCCGTAGCGCCTCTCCTCCACTCCCACCGTACCTTTTTCGTCGGGGCCCGCGAGACCCGACCCATGGCGGACGAACCGAGCGCCGACGTACGGTCGGTGCTGGACCACCTATCGGATATGGATCGACCCGAGACGCACGAGCTCTCTCCCAAGCGGGCGCGCGAGGCTGCGCGCGAACTCGGAGCTGACGACCCGGTCGTCGAAGTTGGTACTGTCACCGAGCGGGTGATCTCCGGCCCGTCACGCGGCATCCCGATCCGGGTCTACGAGCCCGCAAGCGACGGGCCCTCCCCCGCTGTCGTTTTCTTCCACGGCGGCGGGTTCGTCTATGGTGACTTCGATACCCACGACCCGGTCTGCCGGCACCTAACGAACGACGCGGATGTTGCAGTCATAAGCGTCGACTACCGTCTCGCGCCCGAACACCCGTTCCCCGCGGCGGTCGAGGATGCGTACGCTGCCACCGAATGGATCGCCGCGAACGCCGACGCGCTGGCGGCAGACGTCGATGGGGAGCGTCTCGCCGTCGCCGGCGACTCCGCGGGCGGTAACCTCGCGGCGGTCGTCGCGCTCGCCGCGCGTGATCGCGGCGGTCCTGAGATCCGCCATCAGGCGCTCGTCTACCCGGTGACGGACTTCCGCGCGAGCGAGACGTACCCCTCGTACGAGGAGAACGGCGAGGATTACTACCTCAGCGCGGCGGACATGGCGTACTTCCGCGATCACTACCTCGACTCATGGGTCCACCCAACCAACCCTTACTGCTCGCCGCTCGCGGCGTCGAGCCACGCCGACCTCCCGCCGGCGACTCTCGTCACCTGCGGGTTCGACCCGCTGTGCGACGAGGGGATCGCGTACGCCGAGTCGCTCGACGCAGCCGGTACGCCCGTGACGCACCGCCACTACGGCGACCTCATCCACGGCGTCGTCAACATGGTCGCCCCGCCGCTGGACGTCACGGGCGGTCGCGAAATCATCGAGGACATCGCGACCGATCTCCGGGAGGCACTAGACTGACATCAGTTGCCGCCGACCGCGACCCCCGACGCACCTCGTCGGCGAGGCGTTCGGCGTGTTCCAACCGGGGCTCGCGGGCGTCGGCGCGCGAGACGGGCGCGCGGCCGTCCATTGCGTGCGTCGCCGGTTCGTAGGCCTCGACGTCGAAGCCCATGAGATCGAGGTAGGACGTCACCGCGGTCGAGGCCATCGTCGACGACCCAGTACTCGACTTCGATGCTTCGACGGATCAGTTCGGTGTCTGTTGACACGGTTGTTCGGATGGCGGTCGTCGCGGATGGCTGTCCGGGCGATGCATCCCGTATCGTATGTCACTATACCACACTGCACAAGTTGTGTTTGGGTACAAGAAACTTGCTGCTAATAGTATGTCTACACGGGCACGGTGAGGACGAAAAACCACCCAATCAGCCGTTTTTCAAGTCGTCGATGGCCTCGCGTGCTGCCACGACATCGGCCTCGTCGCCGTCCCGGGCGTACCGACCGACGGCGCGGGCGGCGTCGACGAGTCGATCGGCCGTGGCGGGTGAGACGTCGCCGTCGAGGGCGTGGATTCGCCGGATGTGGTCGTCGAGCGACGCGAGCAGGTCGTTCGCGGCCGGACGTTCGGGGTCGGTGTCGAGGAATCGCCGAACGTCGGTCCGGTAGTCCGCGACGGCGTCCGCGTAGCCGTTCCCGCGTGCGGCGCGCATCGAGTCGGGGACGTCGCTCGCATCCGGTCGCTCGCCGGCCGGCGCGCCGCGGAGGAGCGCGACGAAGTAGTAGGCTTCCGCCTCGGAGTGATCGAAGGCGCGCGCGAACGCCGCGGCGACGTAGCGGAGCTCCCACGCCGCAAGGATGGTGGTGTCAAGGTCGCGAAGTTCGCCGCCGCGGACGAAGCCGCGCTCGTGGGTGTAGTCGCGGACGGTGTCGCGTGCCTCGCGGGCGGCCGTCCGGTAGTCGTCGCGTCCCGCGGCGGCGACCGCGTCGTCGAGGGTGAGCGTCGCCGTTCCATCCGTGTGTTCGCGGCGCTCGTCCTCGGTCGCGACACTCCGGACGTTCCCGCACGCCGGGCAGGTGACACTCCCCGTCTCGTAGTACGACCACTGCGTCCCACAGGCCGTACACTCGCGTTCCCCGCGGATCTCCATACGTGGTGATGGACCGGCGCGCCGAAAAGCGTGTCCCGTTTCGCTACGAACGCTTTTGCCGACGGGAAGCGTACATACCGAACGACCATGAAGAAAATCGTCAACGAACCGACTGACTACGTCGACGAGATGCTCGATGGGATGGTCGCGGCGCATTCGGAGCTCCGACGACTCGACGGGACCGACGTAATCGTGCGCGCCGACGTCCCCACGGACGACGTGGCCGTGGTTAGCGGCGGCGGCAGCGGCCACGAGCCGACGCACGCGGGCTACGTCGGCGACGGGATGCTGGCCGGCGCGGCCGCGGGGGCGGTGTTCACGTCCCCGACCGCCGATCAGCTCGCGGAGATGATCCAGGCGGCCGACGGCGGCGCGGGCGTCCTCTGCGTCGTCAAGAACTACGAGGGCGACGTGATGAACTTCGACACCAGCGCGGAGATGGCGGAGCTAGAAGGGGTCGACGTCCGGCAGGTCGTCGTGGACGACGACGTCGCCGTCGAGGACTCCCTCTACACGAGCGGTCGCCGCGGCGTCTGCGGGACGATCCTCGTCCACAAGTGCGCGGGCGCGAAGGCCGCGGCCGGTGGCGACCTCGACGAGGTCGAACGCGTCGCGGAGAAAGTCGTCGAGAATGTCGGGACGATGGGCGTCGCGTTCACCTCCTGTGTCACGCCCGAGAAGGGCGAGCCGACCTTCGAACTCGCCGAGGACGAGATCGAGCTCGGGATCGGCATCCACGGCGAACCGGGCGTCGAACGTACCGAGACGATGGCGGCCGACGAGGTCGCCGACACCCTCCTCGACGCCGTCCTCGACGATCTCGACGTCGAGTCGGGCGAGGAGGTCGTCACGATCGTCAACGGGATGGGCGGCACGCCGCTTTCGGAACTCTACATCGTCCAGCGGCGCGTCGCCGAACGGCTCGACGCCGAGGGTATCGACGTCCACGACGCGTGGGTCGGCGACTACATGACCAGCCTCGACATGATGGGGTGTTCGGTGACGGTCTGTCGCGTCGACGACGAGCTGACCGAACTGCTCGACGCGCCCGCCGAGACGCCGGCGCTCACGGTGCGCGAATGAGCGAGGCGGACGACGTCGAGGCGCTGCTCGACGCGCTCGATCGGATCGGTGAGCGCCTCCACGACGAGCAGGCGTACCTCACCGAACTCGACTCGCGGATCGGCGACGCCGACCACGGCAACAACCTCGCACGCGGGATCAGTGCCGTCACCGAGAAGCGCGACGACCTCGCGGGGATGGCACTCAACGAAGCCGTCAAGACCGTCGGCACGACGCTCATCTCCGAAGTGGGCGGTGCGGCCGGCCCGCTCTACGGTGGGTCGATCATGTCCGCCGCACAGGAGCTCGACGGCGGGCTGGACGACGAGACGGCACTCGCCTTCGCGGAGGCGTATCGCGAGAAACTCACGGAGCGCGGGGGCGCACGCCCCGGCGACAAGACGATGGTGGACGCGGTAACGCCCGCGGTCCACACCTTCCAGCGGGCGGTCGAGGAGGACGATCTGGCCCTCGTCGACGCGCTCGCGAAGGCCGTCGACGCGGCCCGCCGTGGCGTCGCGTACACGGTCCCGTTGCGCGCCTCGAAGGGGCGGGCGTCCTATCTCGGCCTGCGTGCGGTCGGCCACCGTGATCCGGGCGCGACGAGCACGCTGTTCGTGCTCGAAGAACTGCTCGCGACCGCCGAGGCCCACGTCGGCGACGTATCCGTGACGGACGCGCACGCGGACGACGCGGTCGCCCACGACGGAACTGACGAAGCGGCGGATGACGGGGCCGCGATGGACAACGAGGCGGCGACAGACGACGGGGCCGCGATGGACGACGGGGCGGACGGAACGGGGGATGCGTAGATGGTCGGTCTCCTCGTCGTCTCACATAGCGAGAAGGCGGCCGCGGGGATCGTCGAGATCGCCGCGGAGATGGCGTCCGACGTGTCGCTCGTCGCGGTCGGCGGCGATCCGGACGGCGGTATCGGGACGGACGCGGACGCGATCGCCGCGGGGCTTGCGGAGGCGGACGACGGCGACGGCGTCGTGGTTCTCGTCGATCTCGGAAGCGCGACGATGAACGCCGAGCTCGCCGTCGAAATGGCTGACACGGAGGCGGTGCTCGCGGACGCCCCGGTGCTCGAAGGAACGGTCAACGCGGCGGTCCACGCGGCCGGATCGAAGGCGACCCTCGACTCGACCCTCGACGCTGCCGAAGAGGCACGCGGGATGACGAAACTGTGAGAGCGTTTCGGCGGACGGTGCGGCGGCTCTCGGTTAGTGCTGTCGCTCGTGTACTCGAAAGGGAGCGACGCAGAACGTCGCTCCACGGGAGAACGCAACGAAAGTGGTAGCGGCCGGTCGGGAACAGCCCGGTCGGCCGCTGCCGCCCTGAATTGGTCCCCGCTGACGCTTCGGCCCTCCAAAGCGAAGCGCCACCAGTAGTCAATATTCCCGCGCTAATAAGTGTGTCGTCGTCAGAACCTGTGGTTCTCGCCGCGTGGCGGCACGATCGGAAATAGGTCAGTATATGAGGACGTGGGTTCGGGCCGTCTAAGTACAGTAGAGTTATACAATAGGCGTACTAACTCCCGCCAGAGAAGACCAGTATGAATGACCTGACAGGATTTCAGCGAGACCTGCTGTACGTCATCGCCGGAGGGGAGGAACCGCACGGGTTGGCGCTCAAGGAAGAACTAGAGGAGTACTACGAGAACGAGGTCCACCACGGTCGGCTCTACCCGAACCTCGACACGCTCGTCGAGAAGGGGCTCGTCGATAAGGGCCAGCTCGACCAGCGGACGAACTACTACTCGCTCACTCGCCGCGGCCGGCGCGAACTCGAAGCGCGCCGGGAGTGGGAGAATCAGTACGTCGATTTCTGAAGGCGGTTCGGGGCCGTTCTACCAGAGGACGACCGGCCAGACGAACCGGAACAGCGCGTAGATGAGGACGGTCAGCACGCCCGTCATCACCAGGTTCAACACGACGCCCGCGCGCATCATGTGTTTTTGCTTCAGGTAGCCGCTGCCGAAGACGATGGCGTTGGGCGGTGTCGCCACGGGGAGCGCGAACGCAAAGGAGGCGGCGACCGCGCCGGAGACGGCGAGGAAGATTGCGGCCGCGTAGTCGGCGAGGCCGAGCGTCGCCGCGAGCACGCCACCAAGGCTGATGAGCACGGGGACGATGATCGTTGCCGTCGCCGTGTTCGACGTCATCTCCGTCAGGAAGATGACGAGGAGGACGACGACGGCGACGATGAGGACGATGGACTGGCCGGTCAGGGCGTTGAAGACGGATTCGGCGATCCACTTCGTCGCGCCAGTCTCCGCGAACCCGGCGGCCAACGAGAGGCCACCGCCGAACAGCAGGATGGTGCCCCAGTCGATGTCCTCCAGCTCCTCCCACTCCATCGTGTCGAAGAGGACGAGCGCGGGGATCGCGTAGAGGCCGACCATCACGTAGTAGAGGAGCCCCTGGTGGCCGCTCGTCGTGCCGAACAGCGTCTCGCCGGAGCCGCCGAAGATCGTCGTGTAGGTGACCGGACTCATGTACGGTTGGAGGAAGTCCCCGAGACCCCCAACGACCCACAGCAGGGCGGTCAAGGCGAAGATACTGGCGACGATCCGGCCCTCTCGGGGCAGGTCGCCTTCCTCGCGGAGGTATTTTCGGGCTTCCGCGCGCGCGCCGCTCACGTCGTCGACATCCGGCGGGAAGAGGACGTACGTGAGGACGAACCAGACGATCGGGAGCGTGACGATGACGATCGGGATGCCGATGAGCAGCCAGTCGAAGAACGTGATCTCGTAGCCGAGGAGCTGCTGGAGTTGGCCGGCGACGATGGCGTTGGGCGGCGTCCCGATGAGGGTGCCGACGCCACCGACGGACGCGGCGTACGCCGTCCCGAGCAGCATCGAGACCTGGATGTTCGTGAACTCGCCGTCGTCGTTCTGCTCCATCAGCTTCTCGCGGCCGATGACCTGGGTGAGGACGCCGACGGCGATTGGGGCCATCATCGCGGACGTCGCAGTGTTGGACACCCACATCGAGAAGAACGCCGTCGCGATCATCACCGCGGCGACGAGTTTACGGGGCGAGGAACCCATGGTCGCCATGAGCCAGAGCGCGACGCGCCGGTCGATGTCGTACTTCTGGAGCCCGTTCGCCAGCATGAAGCCGGCGATGAAGAGGAAGATGAGGTGGTCGGCGAACGGCGCGAGCGCGGCGTCGATGTCGCCGTACACGCCGAACGCGGTGAGCAACACGGGGATCGAGAGCGCGGTGACGGCGAGGGGAAGTGCGCCGCTCACCCAGAGGATCCCGGCGAACACCATCGTCGCGACGGCATACTGGCCGGCGATCGAGAGCCCTGCGGGGGTCGGTGCGAGCGCGACCAGCACAGTGGCGATCACCGCGATCCCGAAGACGGTGAACCGACCGCGTGCGGTCGAGACGTCTGGACGTATCATTGATACACACCCCCATTACGGACACCCCAGTTAATGAGTATCGGTGTGAGACTCCCGCTCAGAATTGGTGGACGATCACGCTGATCTGTTCGGTGTCGAGTTCCGCCGCGTAGAGGGCGAGAAGCACGCGCCGTCGCTCGTGGCTGAGCGAGCGCGATCCCGACTCCAGCATCGAGACGTGTGCCTGGCGCACCCCGTCGAGTTCGCGCTCGACAGCCCGCTGGTCGTAGCCCGCCGCGACCCGGAGCAACCTCCATGCCCGCGGGGAGATTGCCCCGGCGTCGACGTCGCACATATCGGGTGAGTACGACCGACCAGTATAAATCATCCGTCACGGCCAAACCGATCCCGGCCGTATCGCCGCGCGTGCACTCCCGTCTCGCGACCGCGATCGTCGGCCTCGTCGCCTCGCTCGCGCTCAGCGCCGTGGTCTACGCCGTTACCGACTGGTTCGTCTTCTTCATCGCGATCCCGTTCGTCCCGCTGCTCTTCCGTGGTCTCCGCGAGCGTGGCGGTGCGGACGAAAACGAGGAAGGACCGCCGGCGACGCGGACGTGTCCGGCGTGCGGGTTCGAAACGACCGACCCCGAGGTACGCTACTGCCCGCGCGACGGGACGGCGCTCGACTAGTCGTCGTCGCTCGCATCGCCTCGCACTACCTCGTCGAGCGAGGTCTGTACCGTTCCGGCGGTCGCCGTCGACGGGCCGACGGCCTCGGACTCGATCGGCACGCCCGCGAGGAGTTCCGGGAGGACAAGCCGAACGAAGTGAACGACGAGCACGAGGAGCATCGGCCCGAGGAAGATCCCGTACCACCCGAAGAGGAGCGGCCCGAAGATGTACGCGAGCATCACCATCCCGAGATGGAGGTTCCGCCCGGAGACGTACGGGCGCAACACGAGGTCGGGGACGACGTCGACGATCACGAACGACACGGCGACGTATAGCGCGGGGAACCAGAACGTCTCGGGGCCGGTGGTCGCCGCGCGGACGGAGAGGAGGAGGGCGACGGGGACGTAGACGAGTTTGATCCCGACGACGGGAATGAGGCTCGCCACGCCCGTGAGAACGCCGAGGAGCGCGGGGTAGGGGACGCCGACGCCGGCCGGCGCGACGTAGTCGAGGAGGCTGTACGAGATCGCGCCGATGATCGCGGTGATGACTGCGTTGAGGATGTTCCCGAAGAAGATGTTCGAGAAGTCCCCATCAACCCGCTTCGCGTACAGGTGGACGACGCCTTCCGCGTCGTCGAAGCGCCGGTGGAACCACGAGGCGAGGCGCGCGTCGTCGCGCAGCAGGTAGAACGCGATGATGAGCGTCACGAACGCGTGGAGCGCGATGCTCCCGAAGAACCCGAGATAGCCCTGTGCGGCACTAATCACCCCCCGAAGCGTCGCGAGCGCGTCTTCCGAGGCCAGGATGGACTGCGGGTCGCGGACGATGCTGGCGACGTCGACGTACGGCGCGAGCACGCGTTCCAGTTGCTGGAAGCTATCGGGGTGCGCGGCGATGTACGCGTTGAACTCCTGGAGCCCGATGGCAGTGGCGTACGCCAGCAGGAGGAGTGCTGGAAGCGCGAAGACGAGCAGGCTCACCATCGCTGCCAGCGTCGGTGGGCGGATGCGCTGGCGCAGACGACGGTAGACCGGCCGGACGGCGTAGTAGATGAAGACGCCGAAGACGAACGTCCCGATGAACGAGTGGACGACGTACGCGAGGACGCCCGCGAGGACGACGGCGATCACCCACCAGCCGAGCCGCGCGCGATCGACGTCCCACGTCGTGCTCATGTCGCCGACTCGGTGTGCCGGTCTCAAAAACCCATGTGCTCGGTAGTACCTCATCGTCCGATCGTCGTGCATCGCGGGATCGACGAGGAAAACGCCGAGGCCGTCGACGCGGCCGACGAGCGTGTGGACGAAGCGCGACACCGGCTGGAGCTCGCCGAAGGATGGGGCTAGTACTGATAGCGCCGCCCCTCATCCTCGTCCTGCGGGAACGTCTGCCCGCCGCCGGCCATCTCGTCGTAGCTCATCCCCGCGAGGTACTCGTCGTACGTCGCGTCGTACTCGCTTCGGAGGTTGAAGTCGAGTTTGCCGGTCTGGACGTAGGAGTCGAAGAGCGCGTGGATCGCGCGCCGGACGAGCTCATCGGGCTCCTCGGGGTCGAGGGCGGTGACGAGCATCGCGAGCTCGGTGCACGCTTCGCGATCGAGGTCGTAGTCGGCGTCCTTCAGCTCGCTGTTCGTGGCCTGCACGTTCTCGACGAGGTTGTCGAGGCTCATGGGGTGACCGTCGCGGAGGCGGCCGTTATCGGTTGTGACTTCGTTCCGCCGAGCGCGTGTCGCCAACCTGAAGCGCGCGCCGTCCGACGAACGGGTATGAGCGACGCGGACACGGCGGCCGACGAGGGCGGCGATGGCGACGACCCGCGGGACTGTCTCCCTGCGGACGTCGACGCCGTCCGCGACGCGCTCGTCTCGTGGTACGAGGACGATCATCGCTCGTTCCCGTGGCGCGAGACGACGGATGCCTACGAGATCCTCGTCTCCGAGGTGATGAGCCAGCAGACCCAACTCGGGCGCGTCGAGACGGCGTGGGACGAATTTCTGAATCGGTGGCCGACGGTCCACGATCTCGCGGCGGCCGAACGCGGCGACGTCGTCGGGTTCTGGACGGGCCACTCGCTGGGGTACAACAACCGCGCACGCTACCTCCACGAAGCCGCCCAACAGGTCGTTTCGGAGTACGACGGGGCGTTCCCCGAGGACCCCGACGAGCTCGAGGAGCTGATGGGCGTCGGCCCGTACACCGCGAACGCGGTCGCGTCGTTCGCGTTCAACAACGGGAACGCCGTCGTCGACACGAACGTGAAACGCGTGTTGTATCGTGCCTTCGACGTCCCGGACGACGACGAGGCCTTCGAGGTCGTCGCGGGGGCGCTCATGCCCGCGGGCGAGTCGCGGGTGTGGAACAACGCGATGATGGAGCTCGGCGGCGTCGCCTGCGAGAAGGTCCCCTCGTGTGACGAGGCGGGCTGTCCGTGGCGCGAGTGGTGTCACGCCTACGAGACGGGCGACTTTACCGCGCCTGACGTGCCCACACAGCCGAGCTTCGAGGGGAGTCGCCGGCAGATGCGCGGGCGGGTCGTAAAGGCGCTCTCGAATCACGACGCACTCGCGCTCGACGACCTCGGCCCGAAGGTGCGCGTCGACTACACGCCGGACGGCGAGAACGGACGAGAGTGGCTCCGCGGGCTCGTCGCGGACCTCGCAGACGACGGACTGGCCGAACTCGGCGATCGCGACGGCGAGACGGTGGCACGGCTCCGCTGAGGCGACGCGGCGTTCGTCGTGCACTGCTCGCACGGCACGCGGGCGCGAGCGGTGCGCGCGGTTTCGACAGTCGTTTAGGCGCGGGGGCCTTTTCACCGCTAAATGGGTTCGTGTATCATTTGCGGCGCCTCCACGGATGGGTACATCTGCGAGACACACGAGGAGGACGTCGTCTTCGAGTTCCGCGGTTCCACACCCGAACAGCTCACGCCCGGTCGGTTCTACCAAGGCAGCGTCGATGGCTTCGCCGAGTTCGGCGTCTTCGTCGACGTCGGCGAGAACGTCACCGGTCTGCTCCACAAGAGCGAGATCCCACAGCGCCTCGAGGCGCTCGACTGGGAGTCCGGCGACACAGTCTACGTCAAGGTCGAGGACGTCCACGGGAACGGCAACGTCGATCTGGCGTGGTCGATCCGCCAGTCCGAACGCGAGTTCCGCGGGCTACTCGTCGACGATCCGGACGCACCGACGAACGCCGAACTCCCCGACGAAGAGGACGAAGCGCCGCCCGCCGCGTCCGAGCCCGAGGCGGAGGCCGAAGAAGAAGCCGCCGAGAGCGCGAGTCGTGGCGAACGCGAGCCCGCGACCGACGAGCACGAGGCCGAGGCGGCCGCCGAGGAGAGCGACACGGCGGCCGGAGAAGCCGAGGAGGAAGCGACGACGGAAGAGGAAGCCGAGGAATCGGAGCCCGCAGAGCAGACCGAAGAGCCGACAGAGTCGACGGCGGAGGAGGCGGACCCCGACGAGGTCGTCCGTATCCCGATCGACGCCCTCGACGAGGAAGTCGGTGAGGTCGTCGCCGCCGAGGCCGAGGTCACGAGCGTTCGGCAGACATCCGGCCCGACCGTCTTCGAGCTGACCGACGAGACGGGGACCGTCGATGCCGCGGCGTTCGTCGAGGCTGGCGTGCGCGCCTACCCGGAGGTCGAATCCGGCGACATCGTCCGGCTTGTCGGCGAGGTCGAGCGCCACCACGGCGAACTCCAACTGGAGACGGAGGAGATCGAGGTGCTGACGGGCCCCGAAGCGGCGGCGGTCCACGAGCGCCGCGAGGCCCAAGTCACCGAACGCGCCACGCCGGATGACGAGACGCTGCTCGTGCAGGACGCCGAAGTCGACGTCGTGCACGACGATCTCGTCGAGGCCGCGACCGAGATCCGTCGTGCGATCATCGAATCGCGTCCGGTCATCGTCCGGCACACCGCTGACGTCGAAGGGTACGTCGGTGGGGCCGCGATCGAGCGCGCCGTGCTCCCGCTCGTCCGCGCCGAACACACTGCGAGCGACGCCGAGTACCACTACGTCGATCGCCGGCCGCTCGACGACGGCTTCTACACGCTCGACGACGCGACGAAGGACGTCACGTCGATGCTCCAGGCTGCTGACCGCCACGACGAGAAACACCCGCTGTTCGTCCTCGTCGGGACGGGGAGTACGCGCGAGTCCACGGACGGGCTCGGTCTCCTCGCACAGTACGACGCGCCGACGGTCGCCCTCGACGGCGGCTACGCGGACGGCGAGGCCGCGGACGCCGCGGGCGTCCTCGTCTCCCCGACGCAGCACGGCGAGTCCCCGGTTTCGACCGGCGTCCTCGCCACGCACCTCGCGGGGATCGTCAACGACGAGGTCCGCGACGACCTCGCGCACCTCCCCGCGGTGCCGTTCTGGGCGAACACACCGGACGTCTACATCGAACTCGCCGCCGAGGCCGGCTACGACCACGACACCGTCGAGAACGTTCGGGACGCACTCGCTCTGGAGGCCTTCTACCAGGCGTACGAGGACAAACGCGAGATCGTCACCGACCTCCTCTGGGACGAGGCCCACACCGGGCTCGTTGGTCACGTCGGCGAGCAGTTCCGCGAGAAGCTCGACACGGAGCTCAAGACGGCCCGCCCGCATCTCGAGGCGCACGACGCCGATGGCGTAACTGTCGAGGTCCTTGACGTCGATCAGTACACCCACCGCTACGACTTCCCGCCCGTGGCGCTCCTGCTCGACGCGCTCTACCGCGAGCGCGCCGAGGGCGACTACGTCCTCGTCGGCGCGAACAGCGACGAAATCCGCGTACGTGCGACAGGCGACGTCGACGTGCGCGCGGTCGGCGAGGCACTAACGGACGACCTCCCCGAGGCCGGCGTCGTCCCACGCGGTGCCGAGGACGGCCGCATCGAGTTCCTCAGTGGCGAACGCGACGCCGTCGTGGACGCCGCGGTCGACGAGCTCGTCGCGCAGTTCTGAAGGCGGCCAACGACACGCTTTTCGGGTACAACCCCCGTTTTGTAGGTAATGAGTAGCGAGGCCGAGCGCGGCGAAGACGCGGCGTTCGCGGCCGCCTGTGAGGACCTCGTCGCCCGGATCCTCGACGGCGAGGTCGGCGAGGACGACGTCGAGAGCGCGAAACTCGACGTCTGCGCGGAGCATTCGGTCGCACAGGTACCCAAACACACGGATCTGCTCGATCACGCGCCCGAGGGCCGCCGCGAGGAGTTGGAAGACGTCCTCCAGCGCAAGCCCGTCCGCACCGCCTCGGGCGTCGCGCCAGTCGCGGTGATGACGAGCCCCCACCTCTGCCCGCACGGTAAGTGCCTCTACTGTCCGGGCGGTCCCGCGAGCGAGTTCGGGAGCGCGCAGTCCTACACGGGCCACGAACCCGCGGCGGCGCGCGGCGAGCAGAACGACTACGACCCGTACGGCCAGGTGACGCTCCGGCTGAACCAGCTCCGCGAGATTGGCCACCCCGTCGACAAGGTGGAGCTCATCATCATGGGCGGGACGATGACGGCGCGCAGCCACGACTACCAGGAATGGTTCGTAAAGCGCTGTCTTGAGGCCCTGAACGACCACGACCTCGACGTCGAACCCGAGCCCGCACAGGGCGTCTCGTTCGCCCAAGACGACGAGGAATACGAGTTCAACTACCTCGAGGACGTCAAGGCCGAGAACGAGTTCGGGGACATCCGGAACATCGGGACGACGTTCGAGACGAAGCCGGACTGGTGCGATCCCGAACAGATCGACCGCATGCTCGATCTCGGCGGGACGAAGGTCGAGGTGGGCGTCCAGACGACCTACGAGCGCATCAACCGCGAGATGCACCGCGGACACGGGAACCAGGCGTCGATCGACGCGAACCGAAACCTCAGGAACGCGGCGTTCAAGGTCGGTTTCCACATGATGCCGGGCCAGCCCGGGATGACCGAGCGGATGGTCGAGGAGGACTTCCGCCAGCTCTTCGAGAGCCCGGAGTGGCGACCGGACTACCTGAAGATCTATCCGACGCTCGTCGTGCGCGGGACGCGTGTCTACGACCAGTGGCGGCGCGACGATTTCGACCCCTTGCAGAACGAGCAGGCCGCCGAACTCGTCGCGCGCGTGATGAAGGACCTTCCGCGCTACGTTCGCCTCCAGCGCGTCCAGCGCGACATTCCCGCGGACTTCATCGACGCGGGCGTCTGGAAGTCGAACCTCCGCCAGCTCGCCTGGCAGAAGATGGACGAGCACGGCTGGGAGTGCGACTGTATCCGCTGTCGCGAGGTCGGGATGAACGACGCGGAGCCCGAGGACGTCGAACTCGGGACGATCGAGTACGAGGCGTCCGGCGGGACGGAGCAGTTCATCTCCTTCGAGGACTTCGAGCAGGACCTGCTCGTGGGCTTCGCGCGCCTGCGCTTCCCGGGCGAGGTCGCGCGTCGCGAGCTCAAGGACGCCGCACTCCTCCGCGAACTCCACGTCTACGGGGACGCGGTGAGCGTCGGCGAGGCCAGCGGCGAGGGCGACCAGCAACACCGCGGCTACGGACAGCGGCTCATGGCCGAGGCCGAGGAGCGCGCCCGCGACGCCGGCTACGAGAAGCTCGCGGTCATCTCGGGGATCGGTGCGCGACAGTATTACAAGCGAAAGCTGGGCTACCACCAGGATGGGCCGTACGTCGTGAAGGAGTTGTAGGACCGCGACGCGCAGCGAGCGGACGTGAGGACGACCAACGGGAGGACGACGCGTTTTTGTCCGAGCTTTTACCAGGGCGCGAGCGATACGAGCGACCGCAGGAAAAGGTCGGACGTCGGCCGTACGTCGTGAAGGAGTTGTAGAGCCGCGACGTGCAGCGAGCGGACGCGAGGACGACCACCGGGAGGACGACGCGGCTCCGGCGTATCGATGGACGGATTCGCCTACGGCGCGGGCTCGTTCGCGTCGGCCTGCGGTCGGAGGATCGCGTTGATAGCTTCGACGGCGGGGACGTCGACGCCCTGCTCGTGTGCGCGGCGGACGGCGCTACCGTGGAGCGCGTCGAGTTCCATGCGTTTGCCGTGCGTGAGGTCGTAGTGGAGGCTGGAATAGCTGTCCTCGTTGTCCATCGACTCCATCGCGTCGAGCCACTTCGTCACCGGGTCCCAGCCGAAGCGGACGCCCTCGGCGTGCGCGACCGCGACGACCTCCTCGATGACGCGCCGGTAGAGCGCCCACGTCTCCTCGGTGTCGTTGATGACGCCGAACGGCTGGCGGGTGGCGGCGGTGAGGCCGGCCTGCGCGCAGATGAGCGCGAACTTGTCCCAAAGCGTCGCGTGGACGCTGTTGGTGTAGTCGGCGCTCATCCCCGTCGCGGCCTCGCAGGCGTCGTGGAAGTCGTCCGCGAGCGCCGGCCGCTCCGGTGGCTCGTCTTCGATATCGTGGTACTGCCCGAAGATAATGCGCGCTGGTCCGCCGGTGTGCTCGACGACGCCGGGCTCCTTGATCGTGCTGAAGATGTAGGTGACGCCGCCCCAGACGCGCTCGGTACCGACGACGTCGGCGAGGACGTCCTCGTTGTCGACGCCGTTCTGGAGGGAGAGCACCGCGGAGTCCGGACGGAGCATCGCGTCGAGCGACGCGGCAGCGTCCGCGGTGTCGAAGGACTTCACACAGAAGAGGACGAGGTCGACTTCGCCGACGGCCGCGGGATCGTCGGTCGCAGGGCAGTCGACCACGAAATCGCCGGCCACGCTCTCGACCGTGACGCCGTCCTCGCGGAGGGCTTGGAGGTGCTCGCCGCGCGCGATGAAGGTGACGTCGTGACCCTGTTGGGCGAGACGGCCGCCGTAGTACGCGCCGACGCCGCCCGCACCGTAGACTGCGATATCCATGCGCGATGTATCGACACGGGACGGCAAAGAGGTAGGGGCTCTCGCGTCCGCGGGGCGCTCGCGTGATGCGGTTCCGACGCGTCGGTCGTCTCTGACCGCTCCGTTCCGTAGTGCCGTGGGGATCACAGTACAAAAGAGTGGGACGCCCCTACAACCGATATCATGGACGAGAAGCGGGAACTGACGAGCGTCGACCTCGTCGCCCTCACCGCCGAGTTGAACGGCTATGCGGGCGCGGTGGTCGATAAGGCCTATCTCTACGGCGACGACCTCGTCCGCCTGAAGATGCGAGACTTCGACGAGGGCCGCGTGGAACTCCTCCTCGAGGTCGGGGACACGAAACGCGCGAACGTCGCGCGTCCCGAGCACGTGCCGAACGCACCCGGGCGGCCGCCGAACTTCGCAAAGATGCTTCGCAACCGCCTCTCCGGGGCGAACCTCCACGAGGTGCGCCAGCACGGCTTCGATCGCATCCTTGAGTTCGAGTTCCGCCGCGAGGACCAGGACACCACCATCGTCGCGGAGCTGTTCGGCGACGGCAACATCGCCGTCCTCGACCAGAACGGCGAGGTCGTCGACAGCCTCGAGACCGTGCGCCTGAAGTCCCGAACGGTCGCGCCGGGGAGCCAGTACGGCTTCCCGCAGTCGCGCGTGAACCCCCTCGAACTCGACTACGAGGGGTTCGCGGAGCGGATGCGCCAATCCGACACCGACCTCGTGCGGACGGTGGCGACCCAGCTCAACTTCGGCGGGCTCTACGGCGAGGAACTCTGTACGCGCGCCGGCGTCGAGAAGACGAAGGACATCGACGACGCCGACGAGTCGGATTTCGAGGCGCTCTACGAGGCGACCGAGCGTCTCCTCGACGACGTACAGGCCGGGCACACCGATCCCCGAGTCTACTACGAGCGCGCCGACGCGGATGGCGATGGGAAGGGCGAGGAGGCCGAGAGCAGTGAGCAGGCCGAGACGGGCGAGAACGAAGCGGAGACGGACGAGAGGGAGAAGGGCCGGCGCATCGACGTGACGCCGCTTCCCCTGGAGGAACGCGCCGACCTCCCCGCGGAGGCGTTCGACTCGTTCAACGCCGCCCTCGACGACTACTTCACGAACCTCGACACGGAGGTCGATGAGGGGTCGGAGGAGACGGCGAACAAGCCCGCCTTCGAGGAGGAGATCGCCAAGCGAAAGCGGATCATCGAACAGCAGGAGGGCGCGATCGAGAAATTCGAGGAGCAGGCCGAAGAAGAACGCGAGAAGGCCGAGCTGCTCTACGAGCGCTATGACCTCGTCGATGACGTGCTCTCGACGGTCCGAGAGGCTCTCGCGGCGGGCTACGGCTGGGACGACGTCGAGGAACGCTTCGCGGAGGGCAAAGAGCAGGGCATCGAGGCCGCCGAGCACGTCGTCGGCGTCGACCCGGAGAACGGTCTCGTGAAACTGCGCCTCGACGGCCACACGATCGGCCTCGACCCCGACGCGGGCGTCGAGAAGAACGCGGACGCCCTCTATCGGGAGGCAAAGCGCGTCCAGGAAAAGAAGGAGGGCGCGCTCGCAGCGATCGAGAACACCCGCGAGGAGCTCGAGGAGTGGAAAGGGCGTCGCGAGGAGTGGAGCGAGGAGGAGCACGGGGAAGAAGAACCCGAGGAGGAAGCGGAACCCGAGGACATCGACTGGCTCTCCCGCTCGTCGATCCCGGTGCGCAAGCAAGAGCAGTGGTACGATCGCTTCCGGTGGTTCCGCACGTCCGATGGGTTCCTCGTGATCGGCGGCCGGAACGCCGACCAGAACGAGGAGATCGTCGAAAAGTACATGGACGGCTACGACCGGTTCTTCCACGCGCAGGCCCACGGCGGGCCCGTGACGGTCCTCAAGACCTCCGCGCCGAGCGAGCCCTCCCAGGACATCGAGGTGCCCGATCGATCGCTCGAGGAGGCCGCGCAGTTCGCCGTCACCTACTCCTCGGTGTGGAAGGACGGCCGGGGCGCGGGCGATGCCTACATGGTGATGCCCGACCAGGTGTCGAAGACCGCCGAATCGGGCGAATACCTCTCGAAGGGCGGCTTCACGATCCGCGGCGACCGGACGTACTTCGAGAACACGCCCGTCAGCTGCGCGGTCGGTATCACCTGCGAGCCCTCAACGCGCGTCGTCGGCGGGCCGCCGTCGGCCATCGAGGGACAGGCGGAGACGACCGTCGACCTCGAACCCGGGAAGTTCGCGCAAGGCGACGCCGCAAAGCGGGTGTACCGGACGTTCCGCGAGCGCTTCGCCGACGAGTCGTTCGTCCGGAAGGTCGCCTCGCCCGACGAGATCCAGAAGTTCATGCCGCCGGATGGGAGCCGGATCGCCGACGAGTAGCGCGAACCGACGACGTCGCCGACACCGATCCCCTCCCGCGACGTTCGAGTAGCAGGACACAAGGCCCGTGCCCCCGGATCCGAACGTATGCAGATCAAGGAGCGTGAGGCCCGCGAGGCTGGGCGCGAGAAGTTGGTGCTCGTCCCGGAGAGCCTCGACGACCTCTGGCATCTCGCGTACGTCCTCGAACCCGGCGATCGCGTGTCGGGCGACACGACGCGACGCATCCAGCGCGCGGACGACCAGATGCGCGATACGGGCGGACAGCGCGAGCCGATGTGGATCGCCCTCGACGTCGAGGAGGTCGAGTTCCACAAGTTCGCCAACCGTCTGCGCGTCTCGGGCGTCATCGACGACTGCTCGCGCGAGGACCAACTCGGGCTCCACCACACGCTGAACGTCGAGGAGGTCGACGAGATCGAGGTCACGAAAGTCTGGAAGCCCGATCAGATCGCGCGCGTCGAGGAGGCCGTCGAGGCGGCCGACCAGCCCGAGGTCGCCATCGCAACGATCGAGGAGGGTGAGGCGTACATCCACACGGTCCAGCAGTACGGCGTCGACGAGTCCGGGTCGTTCACGGGCACCACGGGGAAGGGCGAGTACGCGCGCGGGCGCGAAGAGTTGTTCGCCGAACTCGGGCAAGCCATAGAGCGCATGGATCCGGACGCGGTCATCCTCGCCGGACCGGGGTTCACGAAGCAGGACGCCCTCAGCTACTTCGAGGAGCAGAACATGGCGTTCGTCGAGCGCGTCACGACTGTCGATACGTCCGCTGCGGGCGGGCGCGGCGTCCACGAGGTCCTGAAACGCGGTGCCGTCGAGGACGTGCAGGCCGAGACGCGCATCGCCGAGGAGTCCGAGCTGATCGACGAACTGATGGAGCGACTCGGGACGGACGAACCCGTCGCGTACGGGATCGAGGAGGTAGCGAAAGCCGCCGACTTCGGCGCGGTCGAGACGCTGCTCGTCCTCGACGAGCGCCTGCGCAAGGAGCGCGCGGACGAGGGCGATTGGGACGTCGATATCAACGACGTCATCACGACCGTCGAACAGCAGGGCGGCGACGTGACGGTGTTCAGCCACGAGTTCGCGCCCGGCGAGCGACTGCGGAACCTCGGCGGGATCGCGGCGCTCCTTCGGTATCGGCTGAACTGACGGCCCACACACGGTCGCGTCGAAACTCCCGTCACCGAGGCGGACGGCTTCGACTCCCGTCCTTCAGCGGCGCGCCCAGTCGAGCATCCGCGCGTAGAAGTCGTCCGTCCGCAGCGCGGCCGCATCGCCCACGAGCACGAGCGCCTTTTTGGCCCGCGACATCGCGACGTTCAGTCGGCGGTAATCCTCGAAGATCGGGCCATCGAGCGCGCCCGTGGCGACGAACGAGACGACGATGACCTCCTTCGAGGAACCCTGGAAGCGATCGACGGTGTCGACCGCGACGCCCTCGGGGACGCGACGGCCGATCTCGCCGACTTGCGCGCGGAACGGCGCGATGACGCCGATCTGCGAACGCTCGAGGCCGCCGTCGAGATAGCGCTCGACGATCTCCGCGACGCGCTCGGCCTCCTGCGGATCGACGTGTGCGTCCGTGGTGCCAGTCACGTCCACGAAGCCGACGCCGTCGACGACGTCGGTGTGCTCGGAATCGACGCCGAGGTCGGTGAGCGACTGCGTCGCCACCGCACCGTTCGCCGGGCGGAGCCGTCCCTCGTAGAACTCCGTCGAGGAGAACGCCTGGATCTGCTGGCGCATCCGGTATTGGCTCTCGAGGAGAACGCCGGCTTCCGGGTGCTCCTCGATGAGGCGCTCGAAGAGCGACGTGGTGAGTCGCCCGCCGGCCTGGACGACCGGCGGCAGTTGGTGGTGGTCGCCGACGAGCACGAATTTCGCGCCCCTGTTGATCGCCGCGAGCGCACCGGGTTCGGTGAGCTGGCTCGCCTCGTCGACGAGCACGACATCGAACGACTGTGAACGCATCACGCGCGACCCGCAGGTCGCGGTGGTGGCGGCGACGAGCGACGCCGCGCCGAGCCGGTCGGCCTGCTCGTGTGGCCCGCCGGCGTTTTCGAGTCGGTACTCCTGCATGTCCTCGCGCACCCCCGTCTCGGTGCCGACGCGGACGATGTCCGCGATGTCCTGCTCCTCGATGGCTTCCAGGGCGTTGTCGACCGCGCGGTTCGTGAACGCGGATAAGAGGACGCGATCGCCGCGCGCGATGAACTCCCGGACGAGCGTCGCGATGGTGTACGTCTTGCCGGTGCCGGGCGGGCCGTGGATCAGCGCGAAGTCGTCGGCGTTCAGCGCCCGATCCACCGCCGCGTTTTGGGCGTCGTTGTTCGGGACGACGTCGTGTGCCGTGTCGTCGAACGTCGGTGCCTCCCGGCCGAAGAGGACGTCCTTGCGGCGCTCGTCGCCCTTCAGGACGAAGTCGTGGAGCGCGGTGAGCATCCGCGAGACGGAGAGCTCGGAGGGGTAGACGTCGAGGCGACGGAGGTCGAGCGGTTCGTCCGTCGTGACGACCACACGCTCCTCGTCGAGGCGCTCGACGCGGCCCATCTCCGCGGTACCCTGAATGGGGTCGCCGTCGCTCGCGAGCACGCGATCGCCCTCACGGATCTTCGAGGACGCCGCGGATGGGCGACGCGCGCGCAGTCGCCAGCCGCCATCGACGAGTTCCTCCCGGCCGGCCGGTTCGAGGTCGATAACGGCGCGATCGTCGGCGGCGCGTTCCTCGGGACTCTGCTTCCAGAGCTTCGCGTACTCCGCGTGGATCTCGCGGCGCTCGGCCTCGATCGCCTCGTAGAGCTCCTCGAAGTAGTCGCGCTCGCCCTCGGGGAGCATCGAACCGATCTGTCCGGCCTTCGACTCCTGATCGAGTCGCCCCGAGACGACCATGCAGGCGTCCTGCTCGAAGCAGTATTCGCACTTCGCGTTCGACTCCTTGCCCGTGGGCACGCTCATCCCGTGCTCCATCGCGGCGAGGCGATTGCGCGAGCGGACGACGAACTCCAGGAGTCCGGACCCGATCGAGAACTCCTTTGCGGGCGAGAGGTCGCCGCTCTCCTCACCGCGATCGACCGCGGCGTTCTTCGTGTAGAGCAGCGTCCCGGTGTCGGCCTCGACGCCGCGCTCCTCGAGCAGCAGGGCGTAGCAGGCCGCCTGGATCTTGTCGTGGAAGCGCGGATCGCGGTTCGTGTTCTTCCCGGTCTTCAACTCGACCGGCATCCCGCGCCGAATCGCGTCACAGCGGCCCTTGATTCCGAAGGTGTCCGAGATGAGCGTGTACTCGGAGCGCCAGTCGTCTTCCTCGGTGAGGAGGCCCTGATTCAGCCACCCCTCGATGGCCGAGGCGTGCTGGCGCACCTCCTCGCGGACCGAATCGGGGTCCTCGCCGAGCAGGCCGAGTTCGAGGCCGGCGTCGTCCACCGCGTCGTCGATGGCGTCGTCGAGGTCCCGGCCACGCAGGAGGTCGCCGAACACCTCGTGGACGAGCGTCCCCTTCGCGACGGGGTATTTGAGCGGGAGCCCCGAGAGCTTCGAGAGGTAGTACTGGCGGGGACACTGCACCCATTCGCGTATATCGGTCACGTCGACGAGGTAGTCGGGTTCGACGACGACGTAGGAGCCCTTCGACGTCGAATACTGCGTCTCGCCGTTCCACTCGCGCTCCTCGGGATCGGTTAAGAGGAGCTCCATCCCCGGTTCGAGGTAGTCGGCGGTCTCCGTCCACTTCCCCCAGAGCGTCACCGTCTTCGGGACCGAGTCGCCGGGCTCAAGCGTCACCTCCGCGAGGTCGCGCTCGCCGTACTTCGTGCTGACCGCGCGCACGTCGCCGACGTCCGTCACCGTCCCCCGAATAGTCACGCAAAGAGGTAGTCGCGGCCGGCGAAAAACGCTGTCGCTAGTCGTCGAAGATCTGCCAACCACCCCCCTTCGAGTCGACGTGCGCCGAGACGAGCCGATCGGTACCGTCGTGGTCGGCGATGTCCCCGCGGTCGAGCGTCTCGTGGGTGTCAGGGATGGGGGCCGGACTGTGGCGCGTGCGGCTCAGTTACCGGCGACGCGCGCGACCCAGCGCATCGGCTCGTCGAGTTCAGCGTCGCTCGGGAGGTGGTCTGGCGACTCCCAGACGAGCCCCGCGGTCGCGACGTCGCGGGCGTCCGCGACGGCGTCGAAGAAGGCCTTCCCGCGCTCGTACTGCTCCCGTTTGAGGTGGAAGCCAAGCAGGCGCTTGAGGAGGCCCCCAAGAGGGCCCTCCTCGTCGCGACGCTCGTCGAGCTTCCGGCGGAGGTCGTCGAAGGAGTCGTCGAACGCCCGGTCCATCAGGAGCTCAGCGTATCCCTCGACGGCGGTCATCGTCGTCAGGAGATCGCTGAAGGCCTCGATATGGAGCTCGGCCTCGGAAAGCCCCGCAACGCCTTCGCGCAGTCGCGTTTCGAGATGGTCACGAAGCCACGGGGCGGCACCGAACTCGGCGGCGTGCGTCACCTCGTGGAAGGCGATCCAGCGCCGGAAGCGCGGGAAGGCGACGTTCATCGTCGTCGCTGCGCCGACGATGTTCGGGTGGACGAAGTAGAGGCGGTGGTCGTCGGCCTCCGCGAGCAGGAGAGGGTCGTACTGGCCGAGCACCCGGCTCGCGACGAAGGAGAGCATCCCGGCGGTCGTCGCGGTGTTGAGCGTCCGTGCGACGCCCGGGAAGGCCGCATCGTGCTCGAGCGGTTCGAACGCGCGCCGGAACGTCTCGACGTTCGCGTCGATCCAGTGGTGACGATTCTGCACGGCGACGGTCTCGGGGATGTCGAAGTCGAGGCCGGAGACGTCGCGGATGCGCGTGCGTGCCGCCCGCACGTCGCTCGCGTACCCCTCGCGATCGGCGGGTGTGAGGTCGAGCGCGCCAGGGTCGGTCGCGCTCTTGGCCGCATCGGCGACCGCCGCCCAGTCGACGGCATCGTCGCCGGACGCACCCGCGACCGCGCGGGCGCTGTCGAGGAGTGTCATATCCGAAATCGGTGCCGTGTCGGGATAGGCCTTGTCCTCAGTTCTCGCCGGCGTCGTCGCCGCCGAGCGTCCGCTTGACGAGGAGGCCGGTGACGGCGAGGACGCCGAGGACGACGAGAAGACCGAGTGCCTTCGATGTGCCGCAGCCACAGCCGGTGTCGCTCTCCTCACGGTCATCGGTCTCGTTCGTGCTTCCGGCGTCGACGGGCGCGATACCGACGTCGTCGCTCGACTCGCCGCTAAAGTCGGCCTCGAAGGAGAGGCCGTCGTGAACGTGGAACTCGATGAGACTCATGGTTCCGTGTGAACGCGGGCGACACAAGTGGGTTCCGACGTGGGTTCCGACCGCGGAGCAACGTGACGCGACGACGAGACGGGTGACGCACCATCGTGGCGGACGGCCCGAGACGGAAGGCCGCGCAGGGTACGGGTATCGGTGGCTTCTTGCTCGCGCCGACCACCTCGACCCATATGCACGACGACCAGCGGGAGTTCCTCTCCAATCTGCTCGCGACGGCGAGTCCCTCGGGGTTCGAGACGCCCGCCCAGCGCGTCTGGGTCGACTACGTCGAACGGTTCGCGGACGAGGTCCGCACCGACGACTACGGGAACGCGATCGCGGTCTACGACGGCGGCGACGGCCCCGAACTCGCGGTCAGCGGCCACGCGGACGAAATCGGTTTCGTCGTCTCGGCGATCAACACGGACGGCTACCTCCACCTCTCACCCGTCGGCGGGAGCGATCGCTCCGTCTCGAAGGCCCGACAGGTCCACGTCCATACCGCCGACGGCCCCGTGAACGGCGTGATCGGGCAGGCCGCCATCCACGTCCGCGACAAGGACGACACCGAGTACGACGACATCGAGGAAATGACCGTCGACATCGGGGCCGGGGACGAGGACGAAGCGCGCGACCTCGTCGACATCGGCGATCCTGTGACCTTCGCGCAGACGCCGAGCCCCCTCCGCGGCTCGCTGCTCACCGCGCGCGGCCTCGACAACCGCGTCGGCGTCTGGGTCGCCGCCGAGACGCTCTGCCGCGCCGCCGAACGCGGTGCCGAATCGACCGTCTACGCCGTCTCGACCGTTCAAGAGGAGGTCGGGCTCTCCGGCGCGAAGATGGTGGGCTACGACCTCGACCCGGACGCGGCCGTCGCCGTCGACGTCACGCACGCCTCCGACCACCCCGAGTTCCCCGGTAACAAGCACAACGAGATCGCGCTCGGTGACGGGCCCGTGGTCGCGCGCGGGTCGACGAACCACACCGCGGTCGTCGATGCGGTCCGCGACGCCGCGGACGATGCGGGGATCGACGTCCAGTTACAGGCCACGGGCATCCGCACCGGGACGGACGCGGACGCCTTCTACACCTCGCGGAGCGGGATCCCGTCGCTCAACCTCGGGCTCCCGAATCGGTACATGCACACGCCGGCGGAAGTCGTCAATACGGAGGACCTCGACGCCGCCGCGGACCTCCTCGCGGCCTTCGCCGTCCGGGCCGCCGGGCGCGACTCGTTCGCCATCGACCTCTGAGCGGAGCGCCGTCGACCTCTGGGCGGAGCGACGGACGCGTGCGCGTTTCGACTGCCGGAGGAGTCGGTACGTTTATGCGTGCGACGGGCACCCGATGTTGTATGAGCGGCCGACCGCTGGACGTCCTCGAAGCCTCCCTCGAAGAGACCGTGACCGTGGTACTCAAAGACGGTGGGGAGCACATCGGGGTCCTCACCGGCTACGACCAGCATATGAACCTCGTCCTGGAGAACACCGACGCGGGTGAAGACACAATCGTTATACGCGGCGATAACGTCGTAACGATCAACCCATGACTGGAGCCGGTACGCCGAGCCAGGGGAAGAAGAACAAGACGACGCACGTCAAGTGCCGCCGCTGTGGTGAGAAGTCGTACCACTCGCGGAAGAAGGTCTGCTCGAGCTGTGGCTTCGGCAAGTCCGCCAAGCGCCGCAGCTACGAGTGGCAGTCGAAGCAGGGCGAATAACCGCTTTTCTCTTTCCGTTTTCACACCGGTAGCGACGGTGTTGGCCGTCGCCCGAAACCGTGACACGAAGGCGATGGCTCCGTCGCGCCGTGTATCACCGTCGCGCCGTGTATCACCATCGCGCCGTGTATCACCGTCGCTCCGTGCATCGTCGATACTCCGATAGCTGGCGCGCTCTCGTCACTCAACGGCACGAACCGCGTACACTCACGGTGCGTTCGTTTCGGCGTCTACGCCACGATGCCCCCGCCGTCGCGACGCCGCTGTCCTACCGCTGGGACGGCCCCATCGGGACGACCGACGAGCGTCGGTCCTCGACGGGACGGCACAGCAGTAGTACCCATATACATGCATACCACGGACCGTCTGTCGGCAATTCGGTTCACAACCACGGATGTTTTACGTGATGCCGACCCAGGAGGAACCATGACAGGGCGGGACGAGACGGTGACGAACGGGCCGCGGGAGAAGTGCGGTGTCGTGGGGATCTCCCTCGACGAGCGTTCGGCCGCGCTCCCGACGTACTACGCACTGTACGCGCTCCAGCACCGGGGGCAGGAGTCGGCCGGGATCGTCACGCACGACGGGTTCCAGCAACACGATCACGTCGAAATGGGCCTCGTCGGCGACGCCTTCGACGAGAGTGACATCGAGGCACTCCAGGGGAGCGCAGCCATCGGCCACGTCCGCTACCCCACCGCAGGGAGCGTCGATAAGTCCTGTGCGCAACCCTTCACGGTCTCCTTTAAGGGCGGTGCGCTCGGGCTCAGCCACAACGGCAACCTCGTCAACGCCGCGAGCGTCCGCAACGAACTCGCCGAATCCGGCCACGCCTTCACGAGCGACGGCGACACCGAGGTCATCGCCCACGACCTCGCGCGCAACCTCTTAGAGGAGGACCTCGTGCGCGCCGTCAAGCGGACGATGAACCGCATCCACGGGTCGTACGCGCTCACGATCAGCCACGACGACACCATCCTCGGCGTCCGCGACCCAGAGGGGAACCGACCGCTCTGCATCGGGGAGATCGACGGCGGCTACGTCCTCGCCTCCGAATCCGCCGCCATCGACACCCTCGGCGGCGACCTCGTCCGCGACGTCCGGCCCGGCGAACTCGTCGTGCTCCACGAGGACGGGAGCGGCTTCGACTCCTACCAGCTCGTCGAGCGGGAGAACACCGCCCACTGCTTCTTCGAACACGTCTACTTCGCGCGCCCGGATTCGACCATCGACGGCGAGCTCGTCTACGAGGTCCGGCGCGAACTCGGACGCAAGCTCTGGGAGGAGTCGTCCGTCGAAAGCGACGTCGTGATGCCCGTCCCGGACTCAGGGCGAGCATTCGCCTCCGGCTACGCCGACGCCTCCCAAGAAGGCGACGGCGGAGGCGTCGAGTTCGCCGAGGGACTGATGAAAAACCGCTACGTCGGCCGGACGTTCATCATGCCGACCCAGGAGGCGCGCGAGCGCGCCGTCCGCCTGAAGCTCAACCCGATCAGATCGACCGTCGAGGGCAGGTCAGTGACGATCATCGACGACAGCATCGTCCGCGGGACGACGTCGAACCAACTCGTCAAGCTCGTCCGCGAGGCCGGCGCGGAGGAGGTCCACATCCGTATCGGCGCACCCCCCATCGTCGCGCCCTGCTACATGGGGATCGACATGGCGACCCGCGACGAACTCATCGCCGCCGAGAAGAGCGAGGAGAAGATCGCCGAGGAGATCGGCGCGGACAGCCTCTCCTATCTCTCCGTCGACGCCGTGACCGAAGCGCTCGGACGCTCGCGTGCCGATCTCTGCCTCGGCTGTGTCACCGGCGAATACCCCTACGACATCGACGGCGAGACCACTGACCGGGACGTGCGACGGCCCACGGTCGGCGCGGACGCACCCGCCGACGACTGACGGCCGTTGCGACCGGACGCTTACGCTGATCGCCGGCTCGTGATCCCGCTTTTTTGGGTTATCGCCGAGGTTCTTAGGTCGCGACGCGCGTAATCGCGAGTATGCGTCCGCGTGTCGCGCTGCTCGTCGCCTCGGAGAACGTCGACGACGCCCGGCGGAACTTCCGGCGCGAGCTCCCAGCGGTCGTCTCGGCGTTCGATGTCGTGAACGGGGGGTTCCCGAACTCGTACGGTGACTACGACGCCGTCGTCATCAGCGGCTCGCCGTACGCGGTGTACGACGATCGACCGTGGATCCCGCGGTTGCGGTCGTGGGTCCGCGGGGCCGTCGATCGCCGGCTACCGACTCTCGGCGTCTGCTTTGGCCACCAGCTACTCGCGACGGCCCTCGGCGGGACCGTCGAGCCGATGGACGAGTTCGAGGTCGGGTTCCACGAGATCCACCGCGTACACGACTCGGCGCTACTCGACGGCCTTGGCGAGTGGTTCACGGCGTTCACCGCGCACCGCGACGAGGTGACGACGCTTCCCGATGATGCGGTGCGGCTGGCCGGGAACAACTTCACCGACGTCCACGCGTTCCGTGCCGGCCACGCGTTCGGCGTGCAGTTCCACCCCGAGTTCGACCTCTACACGGCCACGCTCGTACTGGAGGAGCGGGACGTCCGCGAGGAGCACATCGAGACTGTTATGGATCACCTGAACCGGGAGCACTACGGCGAGGCGACGCGCGTGAAGCGACTCTTCACGAACTTCCTGGACTACGTCGCGGAGTCACACCCCCACGGCTCGCGGTTGTAGGGGTCGACGCTCGCGGCCGTACGCGCTCCTAGTCGCCACTATCAGGAGTCGTGGTCGACGGTTGTCGTCCCGACGGCACGCACGTACGGTAGAGGCCCCTCTATCGCGCTATTACACCCCATTTCCGTATCGCCGCTTCTCCCCTCACTTCGCGTGTTCTCTCCTCCCCCTCCCCGTTTTGCAAATGTTCCGGGGACACGGGAGGACCGGTGCCAGCGCTCGACCCATCACCGTGTCGAGAAGGGGACCCCACCCCCGTTCTGCAAATGTTCGACGCAGTATCAATAGCCGACTACGGCGATTTCGTCGGGGCTACCGGCCTACTGTGGGTGTCCGATCGGACATGACTCGAACGCTCAGAAGATGAGAAAACACGAGAAACTCAAGAAACATTAGAAGAGTACACTTATAACAGTCCCCATCGAACCTAAAGTCGGTAGCGATGGATACGCCGTTTCGAAAGCGCGCAGGGATCTTCACGGACAAGAACGTCCTGAAACAGCAGTACGAACCTGCAGAGATCCTCGAACGCGACGAAGAGATCGAGGCGTACGCGAACGCATTACAGGACGTCGTAGATGGGTGGGAACCGGAGAACGTCTTCGTCTATGGCAAAACCGGCGTCGGAAAGACTGCGGTGACGCGCTACATGATGGAGATGTTACGCGTCGAGGCCGACCAGCGCCCGGACGTCGATGACGTCCACGTCACCGAGGTAAACTGTCACCACCACCCGTCGTCGTATCAGGCGGCTATTGCATTAGTGAACGAACTCCGTGCGGACACGGATCGGGAGACCATCACGACGGGACGTTCGACCGCGGACGTGCTCACTGCGCTCTTCGAGGAGATCGAGGATCGTGAAGGAACAGTTCTTGTGGTGCTCGACGAGATCGACAATCTCGGGGACGATGACATCCTCCTCTATCAACTCCCGCGCGCGAAAGCGAACGGCAATATCGAACACTCGCAGGTCGGGGTGATCGGGATTTCGAACGACTACACCTTCCGGAACGACCTCTCCTCGAAGGTACAGGACACACTCTGCGAGCGCGAGATCAAATTTCCGCCGTACGACGCGAACGAGCTCCGAACGATCCTCTCGGACCGGGCGGAGAAAGGGCTCTCGCCGGGCGTTCTCGACGACTCCGTCATTCCGAAATGCGCAGCGCTCGCCGCGCAAGATCGGGGAAGCGCACGGCAAGCGATCGACTTGCTCCGCGAAGCCGCGAACGTCGCTGTTGAGGACGGCCGCGAGTCGGTTACGGAGGTGGACGTCGGTGCCGCGGAGAACCGCGTCGAGCGCGGCCGCGTGAAAGACTCGATCCGCGATCTGACGACGCACGGACGCTACACGCTTCTCGCGGTCACGAACCTCGCGATAGAAGCGCACACGCCTGTACGGGCCAAGAAGGCGTACGGGATGTACGAACGTGTCTGTGCAGAGAACGGCGTCGATCCGCTCAGCCAGCGCTCCGTCCACGACCACCTGATCGACCTCGCGATGCTCGGGTTTTTGACGCAGTACGACCGCAACCACGGCCGTAGCGGCGGTCAGTACTACGAGTACGAACTCGACGTCGGGCCCGCCATCGTCACCTCCGTTCTCGGCGCGGAGGAGTGAGTCGCGGAAAATCGACCTGCCACGATCCGCGTGTCGGTTCCACCCGGCCGATTTCCCCGGTCGGTTCCACCCGGCCGTGTCGGTTCCACTCGGCCGATTTCCCCGGTCAGGACCGTCCGTCGTCGCTCAGAACATTTGCAAAACGGGGTGGGGGTGCGGGAGTGGCCGCTGTCGCACCGGCTCGAACACACCGAAGGAGATCGTGACGCGGCTCGACGTCGGAGATCTATTTTCAGGTTTGGATTCCGGAATCTCACAGTTTTGTACCCCGTGTTCTGGGGTGTACACGTACTGCCCCCGTACGTTCCATGCCAGAACATTTGCAGAACGGGGGAGGGGAGGAAGCCGTCGATCCAGCGTCCGATCGGCGCGTCGGTGAAACCGCACGGCCACAACGCTGAACGACGCGAATCGTTGCGACCGCCCCCTGATTCGGTGTCGCACTCCGGGGGCGAATCGCAAGCCTCTTACTTAACCCAGCAGTACGAATGAATGCGAACGCGAGAGCGAGCGTGGGTAGCCAAGCTAGGCCAAAGGCGCAGCGTTGAGGGCGCTGTCCTGTAGAGGTTCGCCGGTTCAAATCCGGTCCCACGCATCGCACTCACGCGGGCACTCACCCGCGGCAAAGCGATGCACGGTGATTCCCTTTCGGGACATCACCCACGCACAACTTCCTACTCGAAACCACGACACACAGCGGGGCCACTACCCTGCGAAGCGCCGTATTGAAATGGTCGCTCCGCATACCGGGGGGTATGGCAAAATACTCCACGGGCGGCTCCTCCGGTGGCGGCGGCGGGGGCACCTGTGAGCTCTGTGGAACGTCCACCGACTCCCTGACGACGGCGTCCGTCGCGGGTGCCGAGCTCACTGTCTGTCGGGACTGCGCCGACCTCGACGAGAGCAAGAAACGCTCGCGGCGGAACACGAACGCCGAGAGTGGGTCCTCCTCCGGGAGTAGCGGCGGGAGCGAGCGCGAGCGCAACAGCGCGGTCCGTACGGCAGCGAAACAGATCGACGCGTCGCGCGGTGACTCCTCACACTGGGAGGAGCACGGGACGAACTACGAGCGCGACCGGCTCCCATACCTCGTCTCGGGGTACGGCGAGCGCGTCGAGGCAGCCCGCCAAGAGGAAGGTCTCCAGCTCGCCGAACTCGCCGAGGAGCTCGATGTCGACGAGAACGATCTCCTCGCAGTCGAACAGGGTCGCGCGACGAAGGCCGGCGTCGGCGGGAGCGTCGTGCGCGCGCTCGAAGAACGTCTCGACGTGACGCTCGTCTCGGAGTAAGCGTCTCGACGGGCGGGACCGGGATCCACCTCGCCCGTCGTGTTCACTCCTCGGTGTCGTTCGACGTCGCAGCGCCGTCGCCGATCGGGTCGTCGTCTGCTGTCTCAGCGTCGCCGCCGTTCGTCGTGTCGTCCGGGGTCGCGACCTCGGGGTCCTCCGCGTCGCGATCAACGCGCTCGGCGGGCACGCCGATCATCGTCGCGCCCGGTTCGACGTCGGACGTGACGACGGCACCGGCACCGACCTTCGCACCGTCGCCGATCTCGATGTCGCCGAGGAGCGTCGCGTCGGCACCGATGGTGACGCCGTCGCCGACGGTTGGGTGGCGTTTCACGGGCCGTTTGTCCGCGCCGCCGAGAGTTACACCGTGGTACATGTGAACGTCGTCGCCGACGACCGCGGTTTCGCCGATGACGACGCCCATCCCGTGGTCGATGACGACGCGATCGCCGAGCTCCGCGCCAGGGTGAATTTCGACGCCGGTAAGCCAGCGGACGAGTTGGGAGACGATGCGAGCGAGCAGGCGCTCGCCGTCCTCCCAGAGGGCGTGCGTCAAGACGTGTGCCCAGACCGCGTGAAGTCCCGGGTAGCACAACAGCACTTCGAGGCGGCTCTTCGCGGCCGGGTCCGCCTCGACGACGGCCTCGACGTCCGCGCGGAACCGTGCGAGGCTACCCACGGTCGTCACCGTCGCGTCGGCCGCGACCGAACGCGAGGCGACCCTCGCCGTCTGCGTGTCTCGTCATGCAACTGCGTGCGCCCGCACACGGCAAAAGGCCAGCGTTTCCGGCCCCGTGCGCCGAAGGCGCTATGATCGCCGACAGTCAACGGGTAGTCGTGAGCGATACGGACGCCGACGACGGCTACGATGGCGTCGTCTACGACCTCGACGGGACGCTCGTCCACCTCGCGGTCGACTGGCGGGCCGTCGAGCGCGATCTCACCGACCTCTTGGCGACCGTCGACGTCGACGCGACTGGGTTCGGCGCATGGGAGTACCTCGATGCAGCCGTGGACGCCGGCATCGGCGCGGAGGCCGAGGCGCTCATCAGCGAGTACGAACGCGCCGGGGCCGAACGCGCAGAACGACTCCCGCACGCCGACGAACTCCGCGACGGCACGCGCCCGACCGCGGTCTGCTCGCTCAACTGCGAGCGCGCGTGCCGGATCGCACTCTCGAAGGAGGACTTGGCGGAGCGCGTTCGCGCGGTCGTCGGCCGCGACAGCGTTCCCACCCGCAAGCCCGACCCAGCGCCGCTCCTGCGCGCCGTCGACGCCCTCAACCTCGACCCGGTGGATGTCGTCTTCGTCGGCGACTCGGAGCGCGACGCCGAGACGGCACGGCGCGCCGGCACGGGATTCCGATACGTGTGAAGTGCACCCGGGGCCGTTCGCGCGGGCGCGCGTCAGTCCACGATATCGTCAGTTTCTCACTCCTCGTCGCGCGAGTCGTATATCGTCAGTTTCTCACTTCCTGTCGTCCGTGTCGCCCACAGCGACGGTCGTCCGTCTGGCGTAGAGGTAAACGGAGACGGCGGTGATGGTCCAGACGACGGCACCAACGCGGATCGCGAAGGTGGCCTGTGCGGTCCACGTCGGGATCGACGCGCCGCTGACGACTGCGACGAGCGCCACGATGGGCGCGCCGACGACGATGGTGAGGACGAACGTGGTCTGCATCACCCACCCGTAGTCGACGCCCTCGGGATCGGTCTCCTCGACGACCTCTGGCACGGCCGTACATGCGGGATCACTCCGCATAAAAGCCGCGTGTTTAACGGCCTGCCGCGGATACACGGATCTATGACGACCGTGCAGGACATCCGCGATCGAACCGGTGACGACCCGATCACGATGCTGACGGCGTACGACACGCCGACGGCGCGCATCGCCGACGAGGCGGGCATCGACATTCTGCTCGTCGGCGACAGCATGGGGAACGCGGTGATGGGGTACGACTCGACGCTTCCAGTGACGGTGGACGACGTGGCGTCGCGGACGGGCGCGGTCGCGCGCGGTACGGCGGACGCGCTCGTCGTCGCTGACATGCCCTTTCTGAGTTACGGGGCGGACGAGGCCGACGCCGTTGAGAACGCCGGGCGGCTGATCCGCGAGGCGGGCGCGGACGCGGTGAAGCTGGAGTGTGGCCCGCACACGGTCGGGCTCACCGAGCGGCTCGTGAACCTCGGGATCCCGGTCATGGCGCACGTCGGACTCACGCCCCAGCGGATCAACCAACTCGGCCTCGAACAGCAGGGCGCGACGGCGGAGGCCGCGGCCGAAATCGAGTCGCTGGCGGAGACCCACCAGACGGCGGGGGCGTTCAGCGTCGTGCTCGAACACGTCCCGGACGAGGTCGCCGCGGACATCACGGCGGCGCTCTCGATGCCGACCATCGGGATCGGTGCGGGCGACGCGACGGACGGACAGGTGCTCGTCGTGACGGACGTGCTCGGCCTCTCGGAGAATGTGCCGCCGTTCGCCGAGCAGTTCGGCGACGTCGCGGCGGAGATGCGCTCGGCGATCGAGGGCTATCGGGACGCAGTCGTCGACGGATCGTTCCCCGGCGACGACTAGCGCTTGCACCGGCCATCACGACGAGCACCTGCCTGTCCGTCCCGGTGACGCGGGGTGGGACCGCAATTCCACCGTTCACCGCTCTATTTATAACAAATGGCCGCATTTGCCGACGGGTTTATATACTCTCGTGCCTAACCATAGGTTAGCAATAATGCGTCCACAAAACACACTAACTGACCAGCGCGGACTCGTCGAGCGCTACGACTACGGTGACGAGACCGTCGTCGTGGCGGACACGTCCTTCGCCGACGACCGGGTGAGCGTCGATGTCGTCGACGGCACCGCGATCGTCGTCGTCGAGGGCGACGAGGACGCGCAACACGAAATCGATCTCCCCGAGGGGGAGGTCGCCCGCGCGTTTATCAAGAACGGGATCGTCACCGTCGAGGTGAAGCGATGAAGCTCACCGTCAAACCGCTCAAGCAGGACCAGGCGGGTCGCGGCCTCGCGGCCGTCGACCGGCGAGCCATGGAGGAGCTCGGTCTCGACAACGGCGACTACATCGTCATCGAGGGGAGCGGCGACGGCCGCGCCATCGCGCGCGTCTGGCCGGGCTACCCCGAGGACCAAGGCGAGGGCGTCATCCGTATCGACGGCGACGTCCGCCAGGAGGCCGACGTCGGGATCGACGACGGCGTCACCATTGAGAAAGCGGACGTCAGTCCCGCGAAATCGATCAGCGTCGCGCTCCCACAAAACCTCCGCATCCGCGGGGACATATCGCCGTACATCCACGACCGGCTCTCCGGGAAGGCCGTCACGACCGGCCAGACCATCCGCGTCCCCTTCGGCTTCGGCGGGTTCGGCCAGATGAGCGGCCAGCGCATCCCCGTCCGCATCGCCGGGAGCGATCCCGAGGGGACCGTCGTCGTCACCGACTCCACGGAGATCCAGGTGAGCGAGATCCCCGCCGAGGAGATCGCGGAGGAACGCGCCGGAAGCGGCGGCGAGAACACGCCGAACGTCTCTTACGAGGACATCGGCGGCCTCGACAGCGAGCTCGAACAAGTACGAGAAATGATCGAGCTCCCGATGCGCCACCCCGAGCTCTTCCAGCAGCTCGGCATCGAGCCCCCGAAGGGCGTGATGCTCCACGGGCCGCCCGGCACCGGGAAGACGCTCATCGCGAAGGCCGTCGCCAACGAGATCGACGCGCACTTCCAGACGATCTCCGGCCCGGAGATCATGAGCAAGTATTACGGGGAGTCCGAGGAGAAGCTCCGCGAAGTCTTCGACGAGGCCGAGGAGAACGCCCCCGCGATCGTCTTCATCGACGAGATCGACTCCATCGCACCGAAGCGCGAGGAGACCCAGGGTGACGTCGAGCGCCGTGTCGTCGCCCAACTCCTCAGCCTGATGGACGGCTTGGAGGAGCGCGGCGACGTCATCGTCATCGCGGCGACGAATCGCGTCGACGCCGTCGACCCCGCACTCCGCCGCGGCGGGCGCTTCGACCGCGAGATCGAGGTCGGCGTCCCGGACAAGGACGGCCGGCGCGAGATCCTGCACGTCCACACGCGCGGCATGCCGCTCGCCGATGGCGTCGAGGTCGACGAGCTCGCCGAGAACACGCACGGCTTCGTCGGCGCGGACATCGAGAGCCTCTCGAAGGAGGCCGCGATGAACGCCCTGCGGCGCATCCGCCCCGATCTCGATCTCGAATCCGACGAGATCGACGCCGAGATCCTCGACTCCATCCAGGTCACCGAGAACGACTTCAAGCAGGCGCTGAAGGGCATCGAGCCCTCGGCGATGCGCGAGGTCTTCGTCGAGGTACCCGACGTCACCTGGGCGGACGTCGGCGGCCTCGGCGACACGAAGGAGCGTCTGCGCGAGACGATCCAGTGGCCCCTCGACTACCCCGAGGTGTTCGAGTCGATGGACCTCGACTCCGCGAAGGGTGTCCTCATGTACGGCCCGCCGGGCACGGGGAAGACCCTGCTCGCGAAGGCCGTCGCCAACGAGGCCAACTCGAACTTCATCTCGATCAAGGGCCCCGAGCTCCTCAACAAGTACGTCGGGGAGTCCGAGAAGGGCGTCCGAGAGGTCTTCGAGAAGGCCCGCTCGAACGCACCGACCGTGGTGTTCTTCGACGAGATCGACTCGATCGCGGGCCAGCGCGGCGGGAACCAGAGCGACTCCGGCGTGGGCGAGCGCGTCGTCAGCCAGCTCCTCACGGAGCTCGACGGCATCGAGGACCTGGAGGACGTCGTCGTCGTCGCGACGACGAACCGCCCGGACCTCATCGACTCCGCGCTCCTCCGGCCGGGCCGTCTCGACCGACACGTCCACGTCCCCGTCCCCGACGAGGAGGCGCGCCGCGCCATCCTCGACGTCCACACCGAACACAAGCCGATCGCCGACGACGTCGACCTCGACCGGGTCGCCCGGCGTACCGAGGGCTTCGTCGGCGCGGACATCGAGGCGCTCGTCCGCGAGGCGACGATGGCCGCGACGCGCGAGTTCGTCAACACCGTCTCGCCCGAGGACGCGGCCGACTCCGTCGGTAACGTCCGCGTGACGATGGCGCACTTCGAGGAGGCGCTCAGCGAGGTCGGCCCGTCCGTCACTGACGACGTCCGCGAGCAGTACGAGGAGATCGAACAGCGCTTCGAGACGGCCGAGAAGCCCGAGAAGGAGCGCGACGCCGGCCGGGCGTTCCAGTAGGCGACCCGCCCGCGTCCGGACGCGGCTCTCCCGCGTCCGCACTCAACCCGTCCGCATTCTCCACCCGTTTCCTACGTCTTTTCCGCGAGCCGCTTCCTCTTCCCTTCCGCGAGCCGTTCCCCACGTCGTTTCCGCAAGCCGTTTCCCCACCGGTCGCCGAGCGCGAGCATGGAGATCGTGCGGTTGCGCGAGGCGGAGCTCGAGGCGTTTCTCACAGAGCTGTGGCTCCCGGCGAAGCGCGAGATGGCGGCGACGATGACGGGCTACGAGCTCGACGAGCGTGACGACGTCCGCGAGACAGGCCGCTCGCACTACCGCTCGCGGCTGGCGGACGACGAGACGGCGACGTACGTCGGGCGCGAGGACGGCGCGCTCGTCGGTTACGTGAGCGCGGAGCTCCGCGGCCCCGCGCCGATCTTCGAGGCCGTCCGCGAATGCCACGTCAGCGATCTCTACGTCGACCCCGACACGCGCCGCCGCGGGGCCGGGCGCGCGCTCCTCGAGGCCGCCGAGGAGTGGGGACGCCTCCACGACTGCGCGCACCTCGATCTGAACGTCGACGCCGACAACGAGGGAGCGCTCGCGCTCTACGAGGCGGCGGGGCTCAACGCGGAACGCTATCAGATGCAGAAGTCGCTCGACTAGTCCAGTCGTTCGGCGGCGTCGCGCGCCAACAGCGGTTCGACGTTCTCCTCGGGGAGAGTGACGACGTCGTCGGCCTCCAAGGTGTACGCGCGCTCGTCGATGCCGTACACTTCGCCGACGTCCTGCGTGATGTGGAGGGTCGCGCGCTCGATGTCGGGTTCGGACGTGTCGCCGTCGCCGGATTCGGACGTGTCGCCTTCACGGCCCTCGCCCGCCGTGTCGTCGGCCGTCGCGGCCTCGCCTTCGTGCTCCTCGCCGTCCGCCGTGTCGTCGTTCCCGAGCGAGCCGCCGTCACCGCCCATCGCTGCGGCGGCGGTCGACGCCTCGGTGTCACTCGGGGCGTCGTTCGATATCTCGGTGTCACTCGGGGCGTCGGCCGCTGCGCCGTCCGCGTCGGGCGTGGGCGCATCCGGCGGCGGCGTCGGATCAGCCATCCCTCCCGCGCGATCGTTCACGACGCTCGCGGGGTCGGCGGACTCGTCGCTCTCGGGTGGGGCGTGGGCGTCCGGCCCGGCGGCGGTCGCGGCGTCCGCTTCGCCCGCGAGGACGTCGAGTACGCGGGACTTGTTCGACTCGATGCGCGCGACGAGGTCCGTGTAGAGATCGCGCTCCTCGGCGGTCAGCCCCTCGGCGTCGGAGCCCATCCCGGCGGCCGTGAGGCTGGCCTGTTTGACGATCTTGCCGACGCGGCGCTCGTAGATCGCTTCGGCGACCTGTTCTGCGGTCTCGATCTCGTCGGTGAGCGACTGGACCTCCTCGTCGCCGAAGGGGTCGTCGGCCTCGGCGGCGGCCTGCTCGCGGCGCTCGCGGAGGTCCGCGATGTACTCCGCGGCCTCCCGATAGAACGAATCCCGCAGGTCCTGGAGGCCATCCGTCGTCCGTTCGCGCGTCTGTGTCGCGCGGAGGTCGTCGATATTCATCTTATTCAGCCGCCTTCTCCGCCCACCCGCGGGCCATCAAAAAGACGCCCACGTACTCCGGTAGTGTTTGCTCACCCGGGACCACCGTAATCGTTTCGCCCCGCATAGCGAGTTCGTACTCGCGCTCAACGGTCACCCGGATGTCGTGGCCGACGAAGGTGTCGGGGATGGCGTCCGTCAGCGGGTCGAACGCGTCGATTGCGTCGCGCTCGATCGGCGTCACGACCAACCCGCTGCCGCCGTGGAGCGACCCCGGGAGGCGGATGAGCCGGTGGGTGTCGGTCGTCACGGGTTCGTCGATCGGGGCCTCCGCCTCGTCCACCGTCTCCGCGAGCAGCTGGCGCGCGACGTTGAGGAACGCCGGGTGGACGTCGACGTTCCCCGAGCGCACCGCGTCGGTGTTGTTCCGAACGACGTTGCGGACGGCTTCGGCGTTCTTCTCGCCGACGCCGTCGAACGTCCGCAGGTGTAGCAGCGCGTCCTCTTCATCCATATCGAGCAGCTCGTCGACGAACTCGTTGATGTGCTCGACGGCGCGTCGCCCCCAGCCGCCCTCGGTCGGGAGCGTGCGGCGCGTCGTCGGGTTCTTGACGCCGAGCCCGCTCACCGTCTCCTCGCGGACGAGCGACTCGAAGGCGACGCCGTTGCCCCGAACGTAGTCGACGATCTCGCGGCGCTCGTCGCGCTCGAGGTCGGCGACCGACTCGTCCCGGACGTGGGCGTGATAGCCGCGGCCACCCGAGAAGACGAGCGAGACGTCCTCGAAGCCGAAATCGTCCTCGAGGAAGTCGAGGAGCTTCACGAGGGCGTCCTTGCTCTTCGCGAGCATCTCCGCGTAGGTGTCCTCGCCGAGCGTCACGCTCGGGAGGTGGTCGGCGTCGATGTCGAAGACGAGATCGGCACCGCGCCACTCCTTCTCCGCCATCGTCGACGCACCGGGCGTCTCGTAGCGCCCCGCCGAGAAGTAGACGTGTCGCGGGCGTTTGCGTCTGAGGAACGCGCCCATATCCCCGAGATCGAGGAGGTCGCGGTGGCGTACCATCGTCTCGTCGGGCCCCTCGGTCCACGGGATGAACCCCCACTCGCGCTCGTCCGCACTCGGCGGTAGCGGGACGTCCGCGCGCCGGTAGTAGTCGCTGAACCGCCCCCGTAGATACGCGCGCGTCCGTTCCTCCATCCCCCGGACATACGCGTCGGGGCGGGAAAAGGCGTGTCGGTCTCCGGGGACGCGCTCGCCGCGTGCGGCCGACCGGCGGGACAGGCCGATGCGCCCTCTCGTCGGAGGTATTCGGCGGGGCGACCTACCGCCGAAGGTATTCGGAGAGCCGATCGCGCAGGCGTTCGCTCTCGCCGAGCCGGAGGTAGTAGGCCCCTTCGCCGTCCTCGTAGTAGTTGTCGATCTCGCGGACGATCTCGAAGCCGAGATGGCGGTAGAAGCCGAGGGCCCCCTCGTTCGACACGCGAGCGTGACAGGACACCGTCTTCGACCCCTCGGCGACGGTGGCGACGAGGCGTTCGCCGAACCCCTCGCCGCGGTAGTCGGGGGCGACGGCGAGGAAGAGGATGTAGCCGTCGTGGCGCGCCGCCGCGAAGCCGACGAGGGTCTCGTCGGGTGTGACGTACGCGTAAATCGTCGCACGTCGGTAGGCATTAGCGAAGAACCCGCGGCGCTGCCGGAGGAGGCCTTCGCGTTCGTGGATCCGCTCCTTGAGGTCCCACGCGTCGTCGAGGAACTCGTCGCTACCGCGCGGGACGACCCGTTGCTCGACCGTGACGCTCACTGCCCGCCTCTAGCCCACCGGAGGATATAGTTCCACCGTCCCCCGAGCGGATGCCTCGCCCAATCGGCCTCCACGCGGATGCGACGACCCTGCCGGTCGCCCGGATGGATGCACAACCCTTTCGGTCGCTCCCCACCCAGATGTTGATCATGTCTTCGGACGGCCCTCGGACGCGGCGACGGATGCAGGCAGCCGGACATTCGGCCGTCTCACGCGTCAGGGAGGCCTTCCTCACCGGGATTGCGGTGATGGTACCCATCCTGATCACGCTCTACGTCCTCCACGCTGCGCTCGGCCTCTTTACGAACGTCCTCGATCCACTCGCGTACGGCCTCCAGCGTCTCAACGTCGCCCCCGAGCGGCGCTTCGTCATCGTCCAGTTGACCGCGGCGTTCCTGCTCGTCGTCGTGACGTTCAGCGTCGGCTTCTTCGCGTCCTTCCAGTCGGGCGAGCGGGCGCTCGAATACTTCGACCTCCTGATCGAGCGTATCCCCGGTATTGGCTCCGTCTACACGAGCTTCCGACAGATGAGTGACGTGATGCTCGAATCGGACGCGGAAAACTTCCGCAAGGTCGTCCTCGTCGAATACCCCCACGAGGGCGCGTACACGCTCGGCTTCGAGACGGTCAAAACGCCCGAGCCCATCCGCGAGGCCGCCGGCGACGAGACCCTGCGGACGCTCTTCCTCCCGCTCGCGCCCAACCCCGTGATGGGCGGCTTTCTGGCGCACGTCCCGGAGAGCCGGATCATGGACGTCGACATGACCGTTGAGGAGGGAATGCGGACGGTCGTGACGACCGGCGTCGCCGTCGCCGACACGGCGGAGGCGGAGGGGCTCTCGCGTGAGCACCTCGAAGAGATCGGGGGCTCGGAGGTCGGCGAGCGGTTCGCTGCCGACGACGCGGAGGACGAGCGATGACCCGCGACTACGCCCTGCGCGAGCACACCGCGGATATCGCCGTTGAGGCCCACGGAACCACGCTCGGGGCATGCTTCGCCGCTGTCGCGGACGGGATGGCCGCCGCGATGTGCGAGTCGATCCCCGAGTCGGGCGGCGAGCGATTCGCGATCGAGGCGAACGCGACGACGAAGAAGCGTCTCCTCTACGACTACCTCGACAACCTCATCTACGAGCGCGACGTCCGCGGCGTCCTCCCGGTCGACAACGAGGCGACCGTCGCGCGCGACGGCGAGGACTGGGTCCTCGATGCATCTTCTCGCGGGGTCCCGCTCGCCGACGTCGCCGCCCGCGACCTGAAGGCGGTTACGTTCTCCCAGATGCGGATCGAGGAGACCGCTGCGGGCTGGGAAGCGTACGTCGTCTTCGACGTCTGAATGCGACGATGAACGCGTGGCCACACGTTACATATGTTCCCCGTGAGAACTCCCGTGGACGATGGGTGTCATCGTCGAGTTCGACGTCGACGCTGACTCGTTCGAACTCGGGCGAGCGCTCGCGGTCCCGGGACGCGCCGACATCGAACTGGAGGACGTCGTCCCGCTCGGCGACGACGTCGTCCCGCTCTTCTGGCTCTACGAGACCGATCCGAGTGAGTTCGTCGAGACCGTCGAGGAGAACGACGCCGTCGAGGACGTCCTGGTCTTCGACGAGACCGAGAGTCGGACGCTCTACGCCCTCCAGTGGGACGCGACGCGCGACTCGTTTCTCTCGGCCATCCCCGAGTTCAGCGGGTTCCTCCTGAGCGCAACCGGGTCGGAACGGACGTGGATGCTCCGCGTCCGTTTCCCGGATCACGACGCGCTCTCCTCGTTCAACCAGTGCTGTACCGAGCGGGGCGTCGGCCTCGAAGTGACCGGCCTCTACAACCGGACACGCCCGGACGCGGGACGGTGGTACGGGCTGACCGAGACGCAGTACGAGACCCTCCTCCTCGCGTGCGAGCAGGGGTACTACGACATCCCGCGGCGGGTGTCGACGCAGGACCTCGCGGACGAGCTCGGCGTCTCCGATCAGGCCGTGACCGAACGCCTTCGCCGGGCTATCCAGACGCTCACGGACAACGCGCTCCGAGTCGGAGGACACGAGGACGATCGGGATTAAAGGGGCTGGTTCGCCAAGTCAAAGCCCTATCGGCGTGACGCGACGAGGACGGATCGGGTCGAGTGTCCGTGACTGAGGGGGAGCGGGGATATCACTATCCGACGACTCGACCCCCATCGGAACCACAACCGGCGTCGTCCCGAGTGGCGACGCGGAACGGTTCTTTTAGGACTCCGGCAGCGGAACGATTCGTATGACCACGTTCGACGCGGGCGACGTCACTCTCAGCGAGGTCGAGGAGTACGTCTGGGAGATCGCCCGAGAGGACGGGATGAACACGCCGGCGCGCGTCCTCGCCAGTGAGGACCTCCTCGAGGCCATCGCCGACGACGACACCCTCCAGCAGATTCGGAACGTCACGCACCTCCCCGGCGTCGTCGAGCACGCCCTCTGCATGCCCGACGGCCACCAGGGGTACGGCTTCCCCGTCGGCGGCGTCGCCGCCATCGACTCCGAAAACGGCTGCATAAGTCCCGGAGGCGTCGGATTCGACATCAACTGCCTCTCCGGAAACACCGATGTCCTGCTGGAGTTCGGCCGTCACCGACGCATCCGTTCGTTCAGCAACGCGGTCGAGTCCGAGCGAGCGCTCGTCCAGACTGACGCCGACGAGACGGCCTCGGATGTTCGCCTGTTCACGGAGACGTCGAACCGAACCGTCCACGAGGTCGTGACGGGGACGGGGGACACGGTCGAGGCGACCGCCGACCACCCGTTCCTCACTCCCGACGGGATGGTCGAACTCGACGACCTCTCGCCGGGTGACGAGGTGTTCCAGCGACAGTTCGAGGGGCTCCCCGACGAGGAGCCGCCGGAGTTCGTCGTGCTCGACGAGCGGGACTTCGTCGACGAGGACCCGCAGCTCGTCCGAGCGCTGAAGGAACGCGACCTGCTCCCGCTCCTCTCGACGGACGACGCGTTCGCACGACTGCTGAAGCTCGTCGGGTTCCACACGGGGGACGGGTCGTTCGGGAGCGGGTCGCAGACGTGGTTCTACGCCGACCCCGAGGACTGCGAGGCGATCCGCGACGACATCGCGGCCCTCGGGTTCACGCCGTCGAAAGTGTACGAACGTGACCGACAGCACAGCGTCGGCGGGAACGAGTTCGAGGTGACCGAGTACAGCGTTCGCTCGACGTCGAACGCGTTCAGACAGCTCCTCCGCCGTCTCGGCGCGCCCGCGGGGAAGAAGACGCAGTCCGACTTCACGACACCGGACTACCTCGACCGGCTCGCCGACTGGCAGGTCGCGATCTATCTCTCGGCGTTCTTCGGCGCGGAGATGAGCGCGCCCGCGGCGGTCTCGGCGAAGAACTTCTTCGCGCCGTCCGTCTCACACAACCGGAACGTCGAGGTGGCTGAGGCGGGCGAGGCGTTCCTCCGCGAGATGATGGGCTACCTCAACGGGATGGGAATCCGAACGAACGCTCTCGAAACCGTCGAACACGGTTCGAACGCGGCCGGCGAGACGGTCCGGTATCGCTTCGGTGTATCGAGCGAGGCGTCGAACCTCGTTCGCTTCCTCTCGACCGTCGGCTATCGGTACAACCGCGAGAAGCGCCGTAAGTCGGCGCTGGCGACGGCGTATCTGAAGACGAAGGAACGCCACATCCAGGATCGAGCGCGTATTGCCCGCGAGGCGAAGGCGATGGCCGACGGCGGCGCGTCAATCTCGGAGGTGAAGTCGTCGTTCGACGTCAACGACCGGTTCCTCGAACGGAGCGTCTACGAGGGCCGCGACGGGCGGCCACGCCCTGCGGCCGACTTCCCCGATTACGACGCGTTCGTCGACGGCGTCCAGACGCGCGGACTCGCCGTCGCCACACCTATCGAGTCGATTACCGAGTTAGGCGAGAAGTCCGTCTACGACATCGGCGTGACGCACGACGAGCACAACTTCGTCGCCGACGGCTTCGTCGTCTCCAACTGCGGCGTCAGAATGGTGAAAACGAACCTCACCTACGACGACGTCGCGGGCCGCGAGGAGGAGCTCGTCGACGCGCTCTTCGACGCCGTCCCGACCGGCCTCGGGGGCGGCGGCGTCGTGACCGGCGACGCGGAGACGATGACCGGCGCGCTCGAACGCGGCCTCGACTGGGCCCACGAGGCGGGCTACGCGACCCGCGCCGACCTCGAACACTGCGAGGACGGCGGCTACCGACCGGATGCCGATCTCTCGAAGGTCTCGCAGAAGGCGACGGACCGCGGGCGCAATCAGTTGGGCAGCCTCGGCTCGGGGAACCACTTCCTCGAAGTGCAGCGCGTCACCGACCTCTACCGCGACGACGTCGCGGACGCATACGGCCTCTCGGAGGACCAGCTCGTCGTCCTCATCCACTGTGGCTCGCGCGGGCTCGGCCACCAGGTGTGTTCGGACTACCTCCGGCGGATCGAGGAGGAACACGCGGAGTTCCTCGAGGACCTCCCGGACGACAACCTCGCGGCCGCGCCCGCTGGGAGCGAACTCGCCGAGGATTACTACGGCGCGATGTGCGCGGCGATCAACTTCGCGTGGGTGAATCGGCAGCTCATCACCCACCAGGTGCGTGAAACGTTCGCGGACGTCTTCGACACGCCGTGGCCCGAACTCGGCATGGAACTCCTCTACGACGTCTCGCACAACATCGCGAAGCGCGAGACCCACGAGGTCGAGGGCGAGGAGCGCGAGCTGTTCGTCCACCGGAAGGGCGCGACGCGGGCGTTCCCCGCCGGCCACCCCGAGGTGCCGACGGCGTACCGCGACGTCGGCCAGCCCGTCATCATCCCCGGCAGTATGGGTGCGGGGAGCTACGTCCTGCGCGGCGGCGATGAGTCGATGGAGCGGACGTTCGGCTCGACGGCGCACGGCGCGGGGCGGCTGATGAGCCGCACGCAGGCGAAACGCGAATACCGCGGCGAGGAGGTACAGTCGGACCTCCGCGAGCACGAGCACGTCTACGTGAAGGCCGAATCCGGCGCGACGATCGCCGAGGAGGCCCCCGGCGTCTACAAGGACGTCGACGAGGTCGTGCGCGTCAGCGACGAGCTCGACATCGGCGATAAGGTCGCGCGCACCTTCCCCGTGCTGAACATCAAGGGGTAGAGCCGGACTCCGGCGACGGAGCCGCTGTCATCGGGTCGCGGAGGACCGGTGTCACCGAGCGCCGTCCGCGACCGCCGCGGGCACGGCGCTATTGGTTCGCCGGCCCGCCCGGCCCGCTCGGCACACTCGGTCCCCGCGGGACTCTGCCCTCGGCGAGCTCGACGTACTCGCTCTCTCGCGTCCCCGCGGCCTCGACTTCCTCGCCATCCTCGTACGCGACGAAGTTAAGGTAGAACGGCTCGCCACAGCCGAACGCGTCCGTTTCTTCGGCGTCCGTCCCATCTCCGCAACGAGTGCCGCCCGGCGGTTCCCACGCACAGCCGTCGCTCTCCCCGCAGACGAAGCGGACGCCGTCAACGTCCGGATCATCGTACGCCTCGTCGGGTGCGACGTACGCCCATCCCTCCAGCGGGTAGGGCGTGACGGACTTGTCGTCGAGATAGGCGTCACGTTCGAGGGCGACGACGGTCTCACACCGCGGACAGGAGTAGCGAATGGCGACCATAGCGACACAACGAGCGCGGAGGAGATAGATCACGCGGCGACGGCGCGGGCGTTCGCAAACGCGAGGCGGGCAGCGACAGCACGCCGTCGAGCGACCTCGATACCGCGACGTGAAACGTCGTAGCCGCGCCTGACGCCGGCGATGGTGCGCCCGGTGGCGCGTCGGAACCGACTGCCCGTGCGGACGTCGTACGCGTGCGTCATGGACTCAGTCGTCTCGTGTGGATTCGCAGTCGTGTCGTGCATATTCGTGTTCGATTCCTGCCGTGTGAAAGAAGGTGGCGGCCACCTGTCGGAAGGTTCAGGGCATCGCGGGCCGGTCGTTCGACCATGATCGACGAGACCGCCGAGGAGATCGCGGAGATGCGGACGCACTCCTCCTCGGTCGTCGCCGTGAAAGCCGCCCGCGCGCTCGAGGACCTGCTTGACGAGGAGTTCCACACCGTCGAGGAGTACGTACGCGCCCTCGAGCGCAATAGTTCGGCGCTCCGGCGCGCGAACCCCTCGCACGCCTCGCTCGTCACGACGCAACACGAGATCGTGGAGGCCGTCGAAGACGTCGACGCCGAGACGGTCGCGGACGCGAAAGAGCGCACACAGGCGGCTATTGATGCCGTCGTCGAGCGCGTCGAGACGGGGAAGCACGAGGCCGCCGAAGCCGTCGCCGAGGAACTCGCGGACGGCATGACGCTGTTGACCCACGACTACTCGACGACCGTCCTCGAAGCGATCGAGACGGCCGCGGAGAACGGCACGTATCTCGACGTCTACGTCACTGAGGGCCGCCCGCGCTACATGGGTCGCCGGACGGCGCGTCGACTCGCCGAAATCGACCGTGTGGACGCGACGCTCATCGTCGACGGTGCAGCCGGCCACTACATGGACGAGGTTGATGCGGTGCTGCTCGGGATGGACTGTATCGTCGACGATTTCCTCTACAACCGCGTCGGCACCTACCCGCTCGCAGCGGTCGCGGGCGACGCGGACGTCCCGGTCGTCGCCACGGGATCGTCGGCAAAGCTCGTGGACGAGGGCGGCTTCCGCTTCGAGAACGACTACCGGACGCCGACCGAAGTCCTGCTCGAACCGTCGGAGGGGTTCGACGTCGCGAATCCGGCGTACGACGCGACGCCGGTCGATCTGCTCGACCGCGTCGTCACCGACGCGGGCGTCCGTCAGTTGTGAACCACCCCGACCGACTTACTCGCCGCTGACGCGGCTCGTTCCTTGAGGTCGGGGCTTCCTGTTTCCACGGCGCGCTTTGCAGGTACAGGCGTATCCACAGGGAGTGCAGTCCCCACGCGTTAACGAGAGCGAAGCTCTCGTTCGCACAGCAGAATCGCACGGCAATTCTGCGGACGCTGACGGATTGCCCCGCGATTCGTTCGCCAACCAGAAATATTCGATTTCGTCAACGCCGTATCCTCCTACTCGCTCCCTGCGGTCACTCCTTGAGGAAGGAGAATTAGCGCCCATTTTCTGGGCATAGGGCAGCCACCGATAAGAGTGTTAGCCGTAAGCGTAACTGAGTTCTCGATGAAGATGGGTGTACTGGATCATTTCGGCCGAGAGCCAGTCTCCGATCTCATGTACAATCCCTCTCGTTCGAAATTACTAGCCGCCACTCGACCCACGCACTGATTCCGACTCCGCCCATCACGCATTTCCGGGACGCCAACGAGCGGACCGGTATGCGCGACGAGACCGACGACGGCGTTCGCGTCTGGCTAGTCGAACGGACGTACTCCGACGACGAACAGAACCTCATCATCCTCACGTACGCCACGCCCGACGGCGAGCGGTACTTCCGCAAGGAGCGTGCGCTCACCTCGTTCAGTGACACACGCGACACGACCGCCGCCGTCGACGCCGACCCCGAGAACCTCGGCGCGGTCGACGATCCGGATCGACGAGAGCAGTACGCTGCCGAGGCCCGCCGGATGGCCGACGTGCACGCGCCGGACGACGTCATCTGAGCGCTCGCCCGCGAGCCGTGAGTTTCACGTCCCCGATCCCCGAAGGGCGGGCATGCTCGACTCCCGTCGTAGTGCGGCCGCCGTCGGTTTCCTCGTTGCGGCGCTCGTCCTCGCAGGCCTCTTCTGGTACGTCGGTGCGGGGGCGGTCGCCGCGGAACTCGCGGACGCCGACCTCGGCCTGATCGCGCTCGTCGGCGTGACGGCGCTCGCGTGGCTCGGCGCATGGGCGCTCGTCCTCCGGTTCGTCCTCGGCGCGGTTGGACCGACGCTCCCGTACGGGGACTCCGTTCTCGTCTACGCGACCGCGTCGTTCGCCAACAACGTCACGCCGTTCGGGCAGGCGGGCGGCGAACCGATCACGGCGCTCGTCATCTCCTCCGTCGCGGACGTCGAGTACGAGCGCGGCCTCGCCGCCATCGCGAGCACGGACGCGCTCAACTTCGTCCCGTCCGTGCTGTTCGCGCTGTTCGGCGTCGCCTACTACGCGACGACCACCGGGCTCCCCGGCCGACTCGGGTTCCTCGCGACGGTCGTGCTCGCGCTCGCCGTGCTCGCGCCAGTCGCGATCACCCTCGGGTGGCGCTATCGCTACCGGCTTGAATCGGGTCTCGTCGCCGTTCTCGGCCCGATACTCGCCAGGCTGGGGACGATCGAGTGGCTCCCCGTCCCGACGCCCGAGGGACTCGCGCGACGCGTCGAGGGGTTCTTCAACGCTGTCGAGCGCGTCGCGACCAGCCCCCGACGGCTTGTGCTCGCGCTCGGGTGTTCGGCGGCCGGGTGGCTGTTCCAGTCGCTCGGGCTCTGGATCGCCTTCCGCGCGTTCGGCGTCTCGATCCCGTTCTACGTCGCGCTGTTCGTCGTCCCGCTCGGCACCGTCGCGAGCGCGACGCCGACCCCCGGCGGGCTTGGTGCGATCGAGGCCGTCTACGTGCTCTTGCTCTCGATCGCGACGCCGCTCCCCGCCTCGACGATCACCGCGGTCGTCACCGTCCATCGCGTCGGCGGCTTCCTCCTCATGACGTCCATCGGCGGCGGCGCGAGTGCCTATCTCTGGGCGACGGGTCGGGCCGCGCTCGCCGAGGCGAGCTAGCGCTAGCGGTAGCCGAGCGCTTCGAGACGCGCTGTGACGTCGCTCTCGTCGTCGCCGTCGGTCGCACGGCCGGTCGTGGGCTCGTGCTCGCCCGTGTCGGCCGCGGTCGTCACGCACCACGGTACCTCGCGGAGTTCGGGCGTCGAGATCCCCGCGGCGTGGCCGTAGAGGTGTCGCTCGCCGAGCGCGTTGCCGTGGTCGGCGGTTATCGCCACCTGCTCGGCGTCGACGTTCTCGGTGAGTAGCCGGACCTCGTTGAGGACGTAGTCGAGGTTCTCGACGTAGGCGTCCCAGACGTCGTCGGGGTCGCGCCACCCGTAGCGGAGTTCCTCCCAGACGGAGAGCGACTCGTGGCCGAAGCGCTCCAGGGCGATGCCGTCGCCCTCGCCGCGCGGGACGGACGGGAAGTGTGGTTGCATGTAGTGGACGACGAGGCGCTCGGCGTCGCGCTCGCGGGCGGCGGTGATGGCCCGGTCGGTGATCGGGCGTGCCGGCACGGTCCCGAGGTCGTCGTCCCAGCCGTACTCCCAGACTTCGTCGACGAAGGCGAACGCGTCGTGATCGACGTACTCCGCGGAGTACGGGTTGCCCGTGACGTAGCCGATCTCGTCGAGCGCCTCGGCCGGTGCGTCCCCGAATGTCTCGGTGAGCCACTCGCTCGACGTCGCACCGGCGGCGTCGATGGTCCCCTCGCGCTCGAACCACTCGTAGCTGTCCTCAACGGCCGCCATCAGGTCTGCCCGGCAGGCATCGAGGATGACGAGGATGTCCCAGTCGCGTTCGAGGACATCGTCGCCGTCGGTGTGGCGACCGTAGGTGTAGTAGGCCCGGGAGACGAGTTCCATCGCGACGCCCGGTCCGCCGTGCCGGAGCGCGCGAACGCCCTCCCGGATGACGCTGTCGCTCATACCCCTACTGCCGCAACCTCGGCTAAAAAGCCGCCGAACTCCGTCGCTCGAAGGTCGCCCCGACGGTCACCGTTCGGTGACCCCGGCACGACTCAGAGGCACAGCCGGTGGCGACCACCGGCACATACCGCGTGGGGCGGCTGGTTGTTTAATTCACCTACTGCGGAAGTAGTTGTAGCACAATACTACGTAATAAGCGTTGCTTGCGTTTATGAGTTGTCCGGCCGATCGTACCAACGATCTTATACGTCCAGAACGCCCCAGCGGGGCGTATGCCCGGCGACCCCGAACGGCTCGCACGTCTCCTCGTCGATCGCGCGCCGTTCCTCCGCACGCTAGCCGACGGTGCCGCCGCGAAGGGGACGCTCACCGACGCGCACGACGTCTCGCGCTCGACGGTCGACCGCGCGGTCCGAGACCTCGAAGCCGTCGGCGCGGTCGAGCGGCGCAACGGCGTCGTCGTCCTCACGCTCGTGGGGCGACTCGCGCTCTCCGCGTACGACGCCTTCCGCGCCGACGTGGACGCACTCGCGGGTGCCGCGGCGCTATCGGCCCTCCCCGCTACCGCGTCGGTCACGCTCGATGCGATCCGCGGTGCCGAAATCATCGACGCCGACCCGGAAGCGCCCCATCAGCCGGTCTCCGTGTTGACCGAGTTCTTGTCGGTCGCGACCCGCGTCGAGATGTACGCGATGCGCGTGCTGCCGGAGGTCATGGACACGTTCAGGCGTCGCGTTCGAGACGGGCTCGTCCTCGACGCGTACGTCGTCCCCGATGTCCTCGATGTCCTCTTCACGGACTTCCGCGACCCCACCGAGGACATCGTCGGCGTCGAGACGGTCACGCTCTTCGAAGTGACACCACTCTACCCGTTCGGACTCGCCCTTTGTCACCTCCCTGACGGGCGGCAGGTCGCCTTCCTCGCCTGTGGCGAGCGCGGGGTAGACCTTCTCCTCGTCAACGACACCCGCGACGCGCTCGCGTGGGCCCGCGAGCGACTCGACCGGGTCGCGGCGTCCGCTCACACCCTCTGACGACGATCAGCCCGTCCGCACCCGCTGACGACGCTTTCGTCGCCGCGCTTCTGTCCCGTCTACATCTCATCTAGGTCCGGAGCGTTTCGGCTTCGTACGTCCGCTCGACGCGATACTCGACGTCCGAGAGCCGCGTCGCCGACCAGACGCCGAGGTCGACTGTCGCCTCGCCCGCCAGCCGGTCGGACGGGGCGACCGTCATCTGCTCGCCCGCCCGCAGGACGGGACGCAGTTCGTCGTAGACGCGTTCGCCGTCCACGGCCACCGCGATCCGCGCGTCGACGGCGGGGCCGGCACCGACGTTGCTCGCGACGAGCGCGCCACCGCGCGTTTCGAGGATGATCTCGGGGGCCGCGTCGGCCCGCCGCGAGCGACGCTGCTCGACGTTTCCCCACACGAGCGTCAGCGCGTACCACACCGTCGCGAGGACGACGTAGAGGGCGAAGAGCAATCGCGTTCGACTCGGCGCGAAGACGCCCGTGAGATAGGCGACGAACGTCAGCCCGACCAACAGTCCAAAGAAGACGATCCCAACGGAGAGGGCGAACGACCGGCCGCCGAGCCGGCGCAGCCGTGCCTCGTACCCGCGGAGGCCGACCTCGGACTCGCCGCTCGGCGACCAATCGAAGGGGAGTGACGACATCGGCTGTGGCGTACGACTGCGAGCTACTACGTTCCTCCGGCCGTGCGGTGTGCGTCGAGAACGCCGTCGCGCCCTCGTCGATGCCGGCCGTGCGGACGGACGTGCTCTTCCGACTCCGTCGCTCGCGACGTATCACACGCTCGCGGGCGCGCTCGTCCTCAACGTCGCCGGCTCCGTCGCCGTCCGCACCGCGGCGGATCCGGTGGGGGCACGTAGCCTTTTGACGACGCCTGCCGTGGCTCCAGTATGGAGTACACGACTCTCGGGAACACGGGCATGGCGGTCAGCGAGCTCTGTCTGGGCTGCATGAGCTTCGGGACGAGCGAGTGGCGCGACTGGGTTCTCGACGAGGCGGAGAGCCGCGAGATCATCGAGCGCGCGATCGACCTCGGGATCAACTTCTTCGACACGGCCAACATGTACTCGCAGGGCGAGTCCGAGCGCGTCCTCGGGACCGTCCTCGACGACTACGACCGGGACGAGCAGGTCGTTGCCACGAAGGTCTTCAACCCGATGGGCGACGACCCGAACGCGCAGGGCCTCTCGCGCAAGGCGATCGAGCAGGAGCTCGAAAACTCCCTCGATCGCCTCGGCATGGACACCATCGACCTCTATCAGATCCACCGCTGGGATTATGACACGCCGATCGAGGGCACCCTGCACGCGCTCGACGACGCGGTGCGACGCAACCAGGTGCGCTACATCGGCGCGTCCTCGATGTGGACCCATCAGTTCGCCGACGCGCTCGCGGCGAGCGACGCGCTCGGCCTCGAACGCTTCGTCACGATGCAGGACCACTACAACCTCGTCTATCGCGAGGAGGAGCGCGAGATGCTCCCCTACTGCGAGAAGGAGGGAATCGGCGTGATGCCGTGGTCGCCGCTCGCGCGCGGCTACCTCACGCGTCCCCACGCGGACATCGACGCGACGACGCGCGGCGAGAGCGAGGAGTACATGTACGAACACCCGTACCGGGAGGGCGGCGGTCCCGAGATCAACGAGCGCGTCCAAGAGCTCGCGGCCGAGCGCGGCGTGAAGATGGCGCAGATCGCGCTCGCGTGGCTCCTCCACAAGGACACCGTGACGACGCCGATCGTCGGGACGACGAGTGTCGAGCACTTGGAGGACGCCGTCGAGGCCACCGAGATCGACCTCTCCGCGTCGGACATGGCGTATCTGGAGGAGCCCTACGAGCCGGTGCGTGTATCCGGGCACGAGTAGGGTGGTTCCGGAGGAGCCACCGGAAACACGAGCGGCGAAGCCGCGAGTAGGGTGGTTCCGTCGGAACCGCGGAAAGCCGTCGCCGAACGCCGACCGACTCGCGCCGAACCGTTCTTCTTCGTCGCGCTCCCGTTATCGACCATGGCCGAACGCGTCACCAGCGAGGGCGTCGACACGATCGATACCGTCCTCGAACGATACGGATCGACGAACCGCCCGCAGTTACGCGTCAGCGACCCCGATGCGGTGCCGACGGGTGAGGTCGTTCGCCTCGTCGTCGACGAGACGGAGTACCGAGCCCGGGTCGAGGAGGATGCATCGGGGAACGCGGTGCTCCGCGGGGCGTTCGAGTCGCCGCGGCTGGCCCGAACGCCGGGCGAGGGCGAGAACCACCTGCGCGCGTGGCTGAACGGGCTCGATCTGGACTACGGTCGGACGATCCATCTCGACGTCGTGACACCCGACTACAAGTACGGGGTGCGCGCGCCCGGCGAACGCGCGACGTACACGGCGACGGAAGCGCCGGACGAGGGGTTGGCGAGCATCGCGCGGGATCTCGACGGTTAGAAGTTGGGGATGTCGCGGAAGGTCGCGCGGTAGTCGTCGGGGCTGAACTCGGCGGCGACGGCGTCGAGGGCGCGGCGGCGTTCGTTGATTTCCGCGCAGAGGTCGGTATCCACCTCGTCGTCCGCCGTCCCATGTCCGTCGCGCGTCGCTCGCTCCGCGCAGAGGTCGTAGAGTTTGGCGAGTTCGTCGTCGTAGCGGGTGCGCCGGAGGAGGCGTTCGACCGCCCCGTGGAGGCGATCGCGCGAGACGGGTTTGACGAGATAGGCGTCGAAGCCCATGTCGACGACGTCGCGGTCGGGTTCGATGGCGGTGACCATCGCGACTCGGCAGTCGTGATCGGCGTCGCGGATGTGCGAGAGGAGGTCGTCGCCGGACATCTCGGGCATCTCCCGATCGAGGAGGACGACGTCGACGCCGTCGTCGATGACGTCGAGCGCGTCGGGGGCGTTCGAGGCGGTTCGGACGCGGTACTCGTCGCCGAGTTGGGCCTCGTAGAGTTCGAGGTACTCCTCCAGGTCGTCGACCGCGAGTACCGTCGGGTCGGTCGGCCGATACGACGGGTCGGCGGTCATCCTCTCGCCTCCATCCCGTCGTCCCGTCCCCTGGTCCGGCATCGCGAACTCGTCGTCGTCGTCGGTCCCACGCCACTCATCTACTGTGTCCGGGAGTTCTGGTCTGATGGCCCTAAACGTTCCCCCGCGTGTCAGTCACCGCATGAGATTCTCTCCCACATGTGAGTGATAAGTGTATCGGTCACTCACGCATCCGTAGGGAGGCAGTTTATCCGCGAATAATGCGGTCTTCACGGCCTGTGTCTGCTGTTAGGAAGGCCCATGGATGGTCGGAATGAACGAAACCTTTATATGTTTTACTGTATTATGTATGGTTAGGAAGCGCCGGTCGGAGGAACTTATACATTCTTCCTCTGCCGGTCCGAAGTACCCCATCATGAGTGACACCACAATCCGTACGTACACCAGCGAGAGTCAGCGAACAGAACAGACGACCGAGAACACGGCGGACGAGCGAACCGACGTCGACGTCTGCCCGGAGTGTGGCGGGACGCTGCGCACCGACGAGTCGCACGGCGAGACGGTCTGTGCGGACTGCGGGCTCGTCGTCGACGAGGACGGCATCGATCGCGGCCCGGAGTGGCGCGCGTTCAACAGCCAGGAGAAGGACCAGAAGAGTCGGGTGGGAGCGCCGACGACGAACATGATGCACGACAAGGGGCTCTCGACCAACATCGGCTGGCAGAACAAGGACGCCTACGGCAACAGCCTCTCCAGCCGCCAGCGCCAGAAGATGCAGCGGCTGCGCACCTGGAACGAGCGCTTCCGCACGCGCAACAGCAAGGAGCGCAACCTCAAACAGGCGCTCGGCGAGATCGAGCGCATGAGTAGCGCCCTCGGCCTCCCCAAGGAAGTCCGGGAGACGGCATCCGTCATCTATCGCCGCGCGCTCGACGAGGATCTCCTCCCCGGCCGCTCCATCGAGGGCGTCGCCACCGCCGCCCTCTACGCGGCGGCGCGTCAGATGCAGACGCCGCGCTCGCTCGACGAGGTCGCGACCGTCTCGCGCATCGACGACATGGAGTTCAAGCGGACGTACCGCTACATCGTCCGTGAGCTCAGCCTCGAAGTCGCCCCCGCCGACCCCGCGAGCTACGTCCCGCGCTTCGTCAGCGAACTCGACCTCAGCGACGAGGTCGAGCGCCAGGCCCGCGAACTGCTCAAGACAGCCGGCGATCAGGGCGTCACCAGCGGGAAGTCGCCCGTCGGCCTCGCCGCCGCGGCGATCTACGCGGCAAGCCTGCTCGCCAACCAGAAGGTCACGCAGAGCGAGGTCAGCGACGTGACGGACGTCTCCGAGGTCACCATCCGTAACCGCTATCAGGAGCTCCTCGAGGCCGCCGAGACGGCGGCGTAAGCGGATTTTCTGGTGTCCTCCGCGCGCTGTCCGCGCGTGGCGTCGTACTGCATCGAGTCGGTCTTTCGTTTTCCGTGCTCCTCCTTCGAGTAGCCGCGGCACCGGCCTCCGAGTTAATTCGCCAACCTACGAGTCGGTGCGCTCGCCGGCCTCGATGGGGACGCTGACGTGGTTCTCCTCGGGCGGGACGACGCACGCGAACCCATCGTTGTACGCGCAGAAGGGGCTGTACGCGGTGTTGAAGTCGATCACCACGTCGTCGCCCGTGTCGAACGTCTCCACGTCGAGTTCGAGGTAGCGACCCAGCTTGTACGTCGTCTCGCCGTTCGTCGGGTCGGTGAACGGGACGAAGAGCCCCTCTTGGGAGGGGGCAGCGTAGGCCTCCAGCACATGGTGGTCGTCGGCGAGCGTGAAGCCGAGCGTCGCGACGCGCTCGTAGGTCCGCGCGGGGCCGTCCGTCGTCGCAAGTTCGACCTCCTCGACCTCACTCGCCGCCTGCATACGCGCGACGACGCGATAGCTCGGATCGGGTGCGTAGTAGTCGAGGCCGTCGAATGCCTCGCGCTCCTCGGGCGGGATCGGCGATTGGGGGTGCTCGGCGAGGAACTCGTCTTTCTCCGCGCGGTATTCGGTGATGCGTTCGCGCCACGCGCGCTCGTCGAAGTTGGACTCGGGCATACGCCTCCCTATTTGCCCCGCCGCGGTAAGGCGTGTGGTAGCGGCGCGTTTTTGCGTGGGCCGCGCGTCCGTCGCCCCGTGCGCTCGATTTCTGGTGCCGACGGCGGCGGCCAACTCGTGCGGAGCGCCGGCGCGTTCGCGTGCCTGCGCGGCCGCGCCGTCGAGGTGACGGCCGTTCGTGCCGCTCGCGAATCGCCCGGCCTGAAACACCAGCACGTCGCGGCACTCGATGCGCTCGCCGCCATGACGGATGCCGACCTCGACGGCGCGAGCCTCGGCTCCGAGCGCGTCGCCATCGATCCGGGCCCCGTGACCGGCGGCGAGGCGCGCGTCGAAATCGGAACGGCGGGGAGTATTCCTCTCGTCTTCGACGCCGTCCTCCCGCTGGCCGCGCGCCTCGACGCGCCGTTCAAGCTGACCGTCACGGGCGGGACGGACGTCCGCTGGGCCCCACCGCTCGACTACCTCCGCGAGGTGAAACTCCCGTTGCTCCGGTGCTTCGGCCTCGATGCGTCGCTCTCGTCTGAGCGCCGCGGCTTCTACCCTGCCGGCGGCGGCGAGGCGACGCTGACGCTTCACCCCTCCACGCTCAACCCGCTCGCGCTCCCGGCGCGCGGCCCGCTTCGGGGGATCGACGTCCACTCGGTCGCGAGCGAGTCGCTGGCCGACGCGGAGGTGGCGGAGCGACAGGCGAACGCCACCCGTACGGCGCTCGATGTTGCTTGCGTCGAAACGACGGTCACGTCCGCCGAGACGTCCTCTCCGGGGTCGGTCGTGACGCTCGTCGCTCGTTACGCCGAGACGCGTGTCGGCTTCAGCGCGCTCGGCGAACAGGGGAAACCCGCCGAAGATGTCGCGCAGGAGGCCGTAGACGACTTCGTGGCCTTTGATGCGACCGCGGCGAGCGTCGATCGCCATCTCGCGGATCAGCTCCTCCCGTTCGCGGCCCTCGCCGGTGGAGAGTACGTCGCGCCCGAACGGAGTGCGCATCTCGACACGCACGCCGACCTGCTCGATACCTTCGGGTTCGAGATGACGCTTGAGGAGGGGGAGAACGGAACCGTACGGGTGTGCGCCGGTCCTCAGTCGGTGAGCCCGTAGCCGCGCTTGAACATCGCGACGTCGACGGCGAGGACGACGACCGTGAGCGCGACGAGGACGCCGAGTGCCTCGTTTACGGGGATGTCCGAGACGCCGAGAACGCCGTAGCGGACGCCGTTCACCATGTAGACCATCGGATTGAGGTACGAGGCGGTGAGCGCCGCCCCGCTGAGGGCGTCGAGGGAGTAGAAGACGCCGCCGAAGAAGACGAGCGGCCGGAGGATGAACTGATTGAGCACCGTGAGGTGATCGAAGTCCTCGGCGACGAGGCCGCCGATGACGCCGAGCCCCGCGAACAGCGTCGCGATGACGAAGAGGAAGACGACGGCGTACACGGGATGGGCGAGCGAGTGGACGGGCGTGAAGAACGCGCCGATGAGCGCGATGAGCACGCCGATGATGATGCCCCGAAGCGCCGAGGAAGCGACGTAGCTGAACACCATCGAGCGGTATGAGAGCGGCGACGTGAGCGGTTCGTGGATGTACTCGTTCCATCGACCGTGGAAGATCGAGAACGAGGCGTTCTCGAAGGCGTTGCCGATCGCGCCGAGGACGACGAGCCCCGGCAGGATGAACTGGATGTAGGGAACGCCGTTGATCTCCTGGATGCGCGCGCCGAGGATGACGCCGAAGACGGAGAAGTAGAGGACGTTCGTGATGAAGGGCGGCAGGAAGGTGTTCCACGGCCGCCGGATGAAGCGCAGGATCTCGCGCTTCGTGAGCGTCTTCGTCCCCGTCGAGAAGAGTTCGCTCATCGGCTCGCCTCCGCTGTGACGCGTTCGTCATCGGACGTCTCGCTCGCCGTGTCGCCATCGGCGTTCACGTCGTCACCGCCGTTCGATTCGTCGGTACCGGCGCTCGCGTCGTCGTCCGCCGTGCTGTCCTCGGCTCTCGCGCCGTCCGTACTCTCGTCGTCGCGGCGCGTCAGGTCGACGAACACCTCTTCGAGCGACGTGCGCTCGATGTCGATGTCGAGCGGGGTGTACCCCTGCGCTTCGAGTTGGCGCAGGACGCTCGGGACGACCTCGCTCGCGCTCGTCGCATGTACGCGGATTGCGTCGCCCTCGACGGTGACGCCCTCGATGCGCTCGTCGTCGAGGGCGGGGGTCTCGTCCGCGGGCGCGTCGAGGTAGACGGTGAGGGTGTCGCTGCCCTTCTCCGTGAGTTCGTCGGGCGTCGCGACCGTCACCTTCCGCCCGGAGTCGATGATCGCCACCTCGTCGCAGAGGCGTTCGGCTTCCTCGATGTAGTGGGTGGTGAGGAGGATCGTCGTCCCCTCGTCGTTGAGGTCGGTGATGACCTCCCAGAGGTCGTGGCGCAACTCGACGTCGACGCCCGCGGTCGGCTCGTCGAGGATGAGGAGGTCGGGGTCGGTGACGAGGGCGCGCGCGAGCATGAAGCGGCGCTTCATCCCGCCGGAGAGCCAGTCGAAGCGGACGTCGCGCTTGTCGTAGATCCCGACGCGTTTGAGCGCCTCGGCGGCGCGCTTCTCGGCGTCGGCCTCGGAGACGCCATGGTAGCCGGCCTTGTGGTGGAGGACTTCCTTGATCGGGAAGAAGCGATCCACGTTGAACTCCTGTGGGGCGAGGCCGATGGCGTCGCGTGCGCCCTGATAGTCGTCCTCGACGTCGTTGCCGAACACTTCTGCGTGGCCGCCGGTCTTGCGGACGAGGCCGACGAGGACGTTGATGAACGTCGTCTTGCCCGCGCCGTTCGGCCCGAGGAGGCCGAAGAACGACCCCTCGGGGACGGTGAGGTCGAGGCCGTCGAGCGCCTGCACGTCGCCGTACTCCTTCTCCAGACCCTCGACGCGGATGGCTGGTGGCATTCGTGTCGAGAAGAACGCGGCCGGCGGATTAAGACCGGCGGAACCCGCCCGATCCCGCCGAGAACTGCGGGTGTGAGTCACACCCGATAGCCGTCGCGCCGTTCATCCGTCCGACGGTGCTGCTCCGTCCGACTCACGGGTCGCTTCGCTCCCCGTTCGTCTGTTCGGCGAGCCCTCGCGCTGCTCGGGCTCGCCTACCCCGTATTCTTCATTCCGGCCGCGATCCCCTTCACGGTGAGCCGGAGCGTCCGCTCCGCCTCATCGGTCCGGTGGGTCTGCCTGAGAAGCGACACCTGAAGGGCGTTGAGCGGGTCGACGTACGGGTTGCGCCGGTCGAGGCTCTCGGCGAGCCAGTCGCGCGAGACGAGGTCGTCCGCCTCCACGACGTCGAGGGCGCGCTCGCTCGCGCACTCGTACTCATCCTCGATCATCGGGAAGATCCGGTCGCGGAGTTCCGGCTCGGCGAGCGCGGCGTACTCCGCGGCGACCTCCATCTCGGTGCGCGCGAGCGCCATCGAGGCGTTGTCGATGGTCGTGCGGAAGAACGGCCAGTCGTCGTACATCTCGCGGAGCGTCTCGACGCTCCCTCCAGCATCGAGGTACGCCTCGATGCCGGTGCCAAGGCCGAACCAGCCGGGGACGATGCAGCGCGATTGGGTCCACGAGAACACCCACGGGATCGCGCGCAGGTCCTCCACCGAGCGCTCCTCGGAGCGGCTTGCGGGCCGCGAGCCCATGTTCAGCTCCTCGATGACCGTGATCGGCGTCGCCTGCTCGAAGTAGGAGACGAATCCCTCGGTGTCGAGGAGGTCGACATAGGCCTCGCGGGCCGCGGGGGCCATCGTCTCCATCGCGTCGATCCACGCGGGGTCGATGGCGTCGCCGCGATCGTTGACGTCGGCCGTATCGCCCCGGTCGACCGCGTCGTAGCGTGCGCGGACTTGGGCGTTCAGCATCTGTTCGAGGTTCCGCCGGGCGATATAGGGGTTGCCGTACGTCTCGGCGATGGATTCGCCCTGCTGGGTGAACTTCACCTCGCCGGTGACGGTTTCGGGCGGGAGGGCGAGCAGCGCCTCGTTCATCGGGCCGCCGCCGCGGGAGATCGAGCCGCCGCGGCCGTGGAAGAGGCGCAACTCGACGCCGAGGTCGTCCGTGATATTGGCGAGCTTGCGCTGGGCCTCGTTGAGCGCCCAGTTCGCGGCCAAAAAGCCGTTCTCCTTGTTCGAGTCCGAATACCCCAGCATGACCTCCTGGACGTTCCCGCGGGCGTCGACGGCCGCGCCGTAGGCCTCGTTGTCGAAGAGGGTCTCCATGGTCTCGCGGGCGTTCCCGAGCGCGGACTCCGTTTCGAGGAGCGGGACGACGTCGAGCCCACAGTGTTCGGGGAGGGCGACGACGCCGGCCTGGTCCGCGAAGAAGAGCACTTCGAGGACGTGGCTCGGGCGTTCGGTCATGCTGATACAGTAGGTGTCGATGGCGGCCTCGCCGTACTCGTCGTGCCAGTCGCCGAGCGCGTCGAAGCGCGAGCAGACGCGCGTCGCGTCCTCAGAGAGCTCCGCCGTGTCGCTCAGATCGAGGACGGACTCCTCTTGGAGCATGGCCTCGGTGAGGAACTCGACGCGCTCGTCCTCGTCCATCTCCGCGTACTCCACGCCCTCGCGTGCCAGCACCTCCTCCAGCGTCCCCGTATGCATCTCCTGGTGGTCGCGGAGGTCGAGGCTGGCGAGGTGGAAGCGGAAGGTACGGACCTGCCGTTCGAGGGGGTCGAGGTACTCGTCGGCGATGCTGTCCGCGCCGTTCGCGCGGAGGGCGTCCTCGACGACGTCGATGTCCGCGAGGAACTCCTCGTAGTCGTCGTAGCCGCCGGGGCGGACGTCTCGGATGCGCGCGAGGCGACGCCACATGACGAGCACCTTCTGTCGCAGCGGTTCGTCGGGGTAGCGCTCGCGGGTCTCGGAGACGAGCGATGGAACGCGTTCGGCGTCCTTGTTGAGTGACTCCTCGACGCTCGCGAGGTCCATACGTGAGGCGTCCTGGCTGAGGACGCCGGAGACGTCGTCGAGCGTCTCGCGGTATTTTTCGATGACGATGTCGCGCTGGCGTTCGAGGGTCTTGTCCGTCACTTCGGGCGTGACGAACGGGTTGCCGTCGCGGTCGCTGCCCGCCCACGAACGGAAGTCGAGGATTTCGGGGACAGCGGGCGGATTGTCGTACTGCTCGGCGAGCGCGTCCTCGAGGCGTTCGTAGACGTCCGGGACCTGCTCGAAGATGACGTTCGCGAGGTACCAGTGGACGTTCCGGGCCTCGTCGAACGGCTCGGGTCGTCGATCGCGGACCTGTTTGGTCGTCCAGAGGCTCTCGACGAGGGCGTCGAGGCGCGCGAGCTTGTTCGCCTGCTCGCGAGCGGTGAGACGGTGCTGGTCGAGCTCTTCGAGGAGGTCCGTGACGCGGACGAGCGTCGCCTTCACGGTTTTTCGGCGGGCCTCGGTGGGGTGGGCGGTGAACGTCGGGACGACGCGGATCGCTTCGAGGACGTCCGCGACGTCGTCGGCGCTCGCACCCCGTTCGGCGAGCGTTTCGACGGCGGCGGGGAGACCGTCGGCGAGCGTTCCGGCGTCCTCACCCTCTCGCAGGGCACGGACGCGCTCGCGCTCCTCGGCGAGGTTCACGAGCTCGAAGTACGTGGTGAACGCCCGCGCGACCGAGGCGTTGACGACCTCGTCGTTCGACTCGACGATCCGTTGGAGCGCCTCGCGACTCGCCGCGTCGCCGCGCCGGTAGTCGATCGCTGCCGTCCGGGCATCCTCGACGGCCTCGAACGCCGCCGTCGAGGCGTGTTGTTCGACGGCGTCGCCGAGGAGCTCCCCGAGTTCTCGGACGTCCTGTCGGACGCTTCGTCCGTGTAGTTCCATGGTACGCGATTCCGCGTCGTGATCCCTATAAACCACCGACCGGTCCCAGTTTTGCCACGGATCCGAATTAACATTGAGATCGGGGTGCCACAACCTTTTGGGGTGTCGGGCTCCGCTACGCGGGTATGGAACCGTTTCGGCGGGCGTTCGGGCGACTCAGCCCAGTCGTCCTCGGCGTCGTCGGCCTCGGATCGCTCGCCGTTCCGGTCTACAACGTCTACACCAGGGTTGTCCGTGGTGGGGCACCGCTGCTCTCGACGCTCGTCGAGAACGCCATCCCCGCGGTCTGTGCGCTCGCCCTCATCGCGACCGCGTGGTGGATCGTCGCCGGCTCGTGGCGGCGGGGAGAGGAGAGCACCGTCGTCTTCTGGTGTCTCGCCGCCTTCGTCGCCGCGGCCGCCCTCCACGTCTGGCTGTTCGGCGTCCAGCTCGTCGTCGATCACCGCGTCCGCCCCTACGCCACTGCCGCGAACGCCATCATCGCTGCGAGCGTCCTCGGTCTGCTCGTCGGCGTCTACGACGCCCGCCGGGGACGCCAGCACGAGCGGGTCGCGACCGAGCGCAAGAACCTCTCCTCGCTGTTCGAGAACACGACGGACTGCGTCGTCCACATCGATTTCGGTGAACGAGGACCCGTCGCGAAGGCCGCGAACGACGCCTTCGAGGACACGTTCGGCTACGCGGAAGCCGACGTCGTCGGTCGGGTGCTCACCGACCTCATCGTCCCCGAGACGGAGGGACGGACGCGGATCCCCGACTTCGAGCGCCGCGTCCGGAACGGGGAGTCCTTCGAGACCGAGGTCTCCCGCGAGAGCGTCGATGGCACGCGCGAGTTCCTCGTCCGGCTCATCCCGCTCGAGGCCGACGGCGAGGCCTACGCCGTCTACACGGACATCACCGACCGCAAGCGGCTCCACGAGGAGGTCGCCGATCGCAACCGCGTCGAATACCTCCACCGGGTCGTCTCCGACCTCACAGACGTCGATGACACCGACGCCGTCGGGGACGTCGTGATGAACGCCGCGGCGGAGACGCTCAGCCATGACGTCGGCTGTTTCGTCGTCGACGGCGAGGTGGTCGAGACGCGCGGCGACGTCGATGACGTCCTCGCGCCCGACGCGCTCGACGCCGCACACACCGGGGGGACTGCGACCGTCACGAGCCACGACGGCATGGCGGTCCTCACGATCCCCGTGGCCGACCGCGGGGCCATCCAACTTGGCGCGCCCGACGGCGCATTCGACGACCGGGACCGGGATATCGCCGGCCTGCTCGGCACGCACGCCGGCGAGACGCTCTCGCGCCTCGATCGCCAGCGCGAGATCCGCGCGGAGCGCGAGCGCCTCGAGTTCGTCAATCGGATGCTTCGCCACACTCTCCTGAACGGGATGAACGTCGTTCGCGGACGCCTCAACCTCCTCGACGACCACGTCGCGGGCGAGCTCGACGATCACCTCGATACGGCGTCCGAGCGGGTCGCGGAGATGATCTCGCACGTCGAGACGATGCGCTCGTTCACGAAGGGGGTCGTCGCGGACGGTGCCGATCGCCGCCCGATGCCGCTCGGGGCGGTCCTCAAGCGCGAGGTGGAGCGCGTCCGTGACGAGTACCCGGACGCGGACGTCACCGTTGAGGGCGACCTTCCGAACGTCGACGTCGCGGCCGACGACCTGCTCGACGAGGTGATCGCGAACGTCCTGACGAACGCCATCCAGCACAACGACACCGCGAGCCCGACGGTGACGGTGACGACGGCCGTTGAGGAGGCGACGGCATGCGTGGCCGTTCACGACGACGGGCCGGGGATTCCGGACGCCGAGAAGACACGCGTCGTCGAGAAGGGAATGCAGGGTCTCGCGAACCCGGGAGACGGGTTCGGCCTCTACTTCGTGAACGAGGTGATCGAGCGCTACGGCGGCGACATCGACGTCCGCGACAACGACCCGAGGGGTGCCGTCTTCGAGTTGACGTTCGCGCGCGCCGACGCCTGACGGCACGATTCGACGTCTCGGCGCGTGTTGCGCGCGTATTGCAGGCGTCCGCTGCCCCGGGGCCACAAGACTATACTGCCGGGACACCATATCCAACCGAACACGACGTCCCCCTCCCTCACTCATGTCAACTGACGATCAAGGCCACGGCGATACCCCCGACGCCGCGGACGAGCGCGACCCGCCGACCGTCCTCGCCGTCGACGACGACCAGGATCTCGCCGACACGTACGCCATCTGGCTCCGCGACGACTACGACGTCCGCACCGCATACAACGGCGACAGCGCGCTGGAGACCATCGACGACTCGGTCGACGTCGTCCTCCTCGATCGCCGCATGCCCGATATGTCCGGCGGCGAGGTGCTCGAATCGATCCGCGAGGCCGGCTACGACGTCCGCGTCTCGATGCTCACCGCCGTCGAGCCCGACGTCGACATCGTCGATATGGGTTTCGACGAGTATCTCGTCAAGCCCGTCACCCGCGAGGACGTCGTCGACGTCGTCGAGCGCCTCCTCGCCCGCGCCGACTACGACGACGACGTGCAGGAGTACTTCGCGGTCGCCGAGAAAGTCGCGACCTTAGAGGCCGAACTCTCCCCCGACGAACGCTCGGAGAGCGACGAGTACCAGCGGCTCACCGACCGGAAAACGGAACTGGAGGACGAGGTTGACGAGGAGCTGATGGAGATGCAGGACTTCGAGGACGCGTTCCGCGAGATCGAAGGGTAGGGCGTTTTAGGCGACGCCGAGATAGTAACCCGGTTTCGGCTTCAAGCGACCCCCGTATCCTCATCCACGACTATTCCGTCCCCGGTGGCGTTCTCGAATTGTTTGGGGGTTGGCGAATCGACAACGTTGTCGACGTACCACAGTTGATTGTCGCTGGAACGGACGAAGACGATCTCTAACTCCCCGTCACGGTCGACGTCGTACGTCGTGAGCGGCACCTTCGCGGCTTCCACATCGGTAAGCAGCTTTCGGGAATTGATATTTGCATTGACGTACGAGACGTAGCCGGACGAGTCGACGTACGGAACGACGGCAGCGGTGCTGTCGTTCGCGAAGTCGACCGGTGCTCCGACACCGTATCCCCCGACGCCCTGCACTTCGCCTTTCGTCTCTTGGTCGGACGGATTCGTCTCACGATATGAGATGGTACTACTCCCGTCGAGGTAGACGAACTCCGGTTCCCCATCGGCATCGATATCGCCGACGCCGGCGATAGCAGAAACACCGTCCGTGTCTTCATCACCGAAGAGAGTGTGTGCTACTCCCGTTCCGGGGTTAATGCGGTGAACCTTGCTGCCGCCGGCGTAAAATATCGAAGGAGCACTCCCGTTCCAGCTCCCGACGGCGAGGAGGGATGAGGAGTCCTCGGCGTTCGATACCGGTAATCGCATTGATCCGCTCTCGTTTGCGAGATAGATGGTGCCGCTGCCGTCCGTGTACGGCACGTCGAGATAGCCATCACCGGTGAAGTCATACTCCTGCGGACCGATGACCATGGCGGTCGTTGGCGGGAGGCGCGCTACGCGACCGGTGGCGGACACAACTGAGAGGTTCGTCGACGCAGTGCCGTCAGTGAAGACCAATCCGCCGGTCTTCGGAATGACGCCGTAGCGGACGTCGTCGGTGCCACCGTCACCGGTATCACCGCCGTCAGGTTCGTCGTCCGCGTGGTCGCCGGCCGTCACAATCCCGAATACATCCGGCAGTACGCGGATGTCCGTCCGATACGTCACATCCGGCGAGACATACGCCGCGTTCACCGTCGCCGCATAGACGGCCGACACGGCGTACGGTGAGCGGTCCGGTGTCTCGTAGAAATCGCCGTCGGCTGTGACGGTAGTGTCGTTCACGACTGCGACGTACTTGCCTGTCGCATTGTCTCCATTATCGATGGAGATTTTCTTGACGTTCGCCATCTCGATATTCGGGACGCCCTCGCAGGCGGTGCCGTCGGCGGTCCCGTTCGCGAAGTTGAGAACGACTGGGGTCTCGCGCACGCACGTCTCGCCTATGCGTACCTCGGAACCACTTCTCCTGACGTTGATAGTCGGCTCCGTGTCCGCGATTACGGTAGCCTGAAACGCGTACGACGCGTTTGTCACGCTTGCCCCGGTGACGTTTAGCCGAAATCCCCGGACACCAGCTGCGTTCTCGAACAGTGTCCAGTCACTCTCGTTGGCCCGGTTGGTGAATGCGCGCGGCGTCGGTTGGTGGATACTTGTCCCGTGGTCGATATCGACCACTGTCACGTTCGCCAGCGTACCGTAGACGCCGTAGTGGCGCGCCAAATGCGTGGCTAGTGTATCTACACCCCCGCGGACCGAGATTGATGCTTCGGCCCCGTAATCCCGTACATTCGCTTCCGACACCAGCCCGCGGACGCCATCCGCGACGGTGTGCTCGTACGCGATGGCGTCGCCTCCGTCCGCGGTCGGTTTTGTGGCAAGATACTGCGTGAAGACGAGGCTGTTGAGGATGAGCGCGAGCGCGACGAACGCGACGGCGATGCCGATGCCGGCGATGAGGATGAGCTGGCCCCGGTCGTCGCCGCGTGCGTCGTTCATTCGTGCTCCCCGTTGTCGATCCGTCGGGAAATAGCTTCCCGCCCACGGCGCGCGCGGACACCGCAAGGCTCAGGCGGCGACGCCGCGAGGGGGTGCGTATGCACGTCGGGGTGCTCGGTGCGGGGTCGATGGGATCGCTGTTCGCGGGCCTGCTCGCGGCGGCCGACGTCGAAACAACGCTGCTCGCACACGAGAGCGCGCACGTCGCCGCGATCCGCGGTCGGGGCCTGCGGATCGAGCGGGTGGACGGGACGCGCGAAACGGTCGCCGTCGACGCCGTCGTCACCGACCCCGCGGACGCGCCCGACTGCGACGCCGTGCTCGTGCTCGTCAAGAGCCACGCGACCGCCGACGCGGCCGCGGAGTGGCGCTCGGCCCTCGATGATGCGCACGTCGCCACGCTCCAGAACGGCCTCGGAAACGCGGAAGCGCTCGCCGAGCGGTTCGATTCGGTGCTCGCGGGGACGACGAGCCACGGCGCGCTCATTGAGGAGCCAGGGCTCGTCCGCCACGCGGGCGCGGGCGACACTCGCCTCGGGCGGTGGGACGGGCCAACTAATGGTGCGGTCGAGCGACTCGCCGCGACGCTCACCTCGGCGGGTATCGACACTGCTGTCGTCGCCGATCCGCGAGCGGCGATCTGGCACAAGGTGCTCGTGAACGTCGGGATTAACGCGGCGACGGCGCTGGCGCGCGTCGAGAACGGGGCGCTCACCGAACGCGAGCCCGGCGAACGCCTCCTCCGGCGGGCCGTCGCGGAGGCCGCGCGCGTCGCTCGCGCCGAGGGAATCGACGTCGGCGATCCGGTGGCGGAGACGCTGGCGGTGGCGCGCCGGACGGCGTCGAACGTCTCCTCGATGCACCAGGACCTCGAGGCGGGGCGGGAGACGGAGGTCGAGGCGCTCCACGGCGCGGTGGTCGATCGGGCGGTCGAGCACGACCTCCCCGTACCGGTGAACCGAACGCTCGCCGATCTCGTGCGCCTCGCTCAGGCGGCCTCGGGGTCGGATTCAGAATCGGAGTCGGTGTCGGATTCGGCGTCGTCCGATTCGGACGGGCGCGGACAGCCGTAGGTGTCCCGCACGGTGTCGGCGAGGACGCCGCCCTTCTCCCCGACGAGGTAGACGAGGACGAAGCCGTGCGTCGCGGGGCGGAGGACGAAGACCTCGTTCGGGGCGTCGAAGCCCGCCTCGCCGTCGCGGAACCGATCGAGGAGCGGTTCGAGCGGCGCGCTCCCGCCACGGAGCTCGGCGTAGACGTCGCGCTCGCCAGCCTGCTCGGCGAACGTATAGACGGCCCCGTTCGGCTCGCCGCCCTGGTCGTAGGTCGGGCGGGCGTTGACGCCACTGTTCTCGTGGCGCGCTTCCTCCCACGTATCGAGGGCGACCTCGAAGAGGTTGGCAACGCCGTCGGCGTACGCGAAGAGCGTGCGGTCCGTGACGTCGTAGTCGGCGACGCGCGCGGTCCCGTCGTCCCACGCGAGGTCGCCGTCGAAGCGGTAGCCGGGATGGAGCCCGTCCGCGGGAGCGACGTCTACCGCCTCGCCGTCGTCGAGGGAGACACAGCGGAGGCGTCCGTCGGCGGACCGCGAGCGGACGCGGTACGTCCCGGTCGTCGTGGGTGTCACAGACGGGTGGAGGCGGCCGAGGTGGAAAAACCGCGCGCCTCGCCTCAGAGAAGCGCGAGCACCGCGGCGGTGACGCCGACGCCGGCGGCGAGCAGACCGTAGTTTGCGATGGGGTTCGCGGCCGTCCAGAGCGCGAGGGTGTAGCGACGCCGGGAGAGCGGCCAGAGCGGACGGATTCCGGCCGGTGTGAGGACGTCCCCGGCGAGGTGCGCGACGATTCCGAGGCCGCCGACGCCGCCGGCGAACGCGACGCGGATCGGGTGTGCTGGCCCACCTGCCGGAAGAGCGGCGGCGACGCCGGCGAGTAGCAGTCCGACGAGCGCGGCGAACGCGAGGGTGTGCGTGACGCCGCGGTGGGTCAGGCCGGGGACGCGTTGGTCGTAGTCGGGGACCGGCGCGAGCGCGAGCACGACGATACCGCCGACGAGCGCGAGAGTGCGCGCACCGAGGAGGAGACAGGCGGCGAGCACGGGCGCATAGATGAGGAGAGAGACGCCGTAGTGGCCGGTGCGGTACATCGTTCGCTGCGTCCGGCCGCCGTCAGTGTGAAGCGCCTCGGGGCTTGACCTCGAGGCTTCCTGTTTCTGCGACAGAACTTGCATCCAGCGCGGACACAGCGGTTCCAGTCTCCGCAGGCGTGGATTCGGCCCCTCCCTGACCTACTCGATAGTGACGGCGGATACGGTCGTGACCCGGCTTGTTTTCGCCGTGTAAGCCATGTCTAATGAGTAGTCCCGTCACAGCCTTCTTTTCGGGATATTGCCACTTAATAGTTTGTGTCCTCGATTGTCGGCTTCATCCACGGGGTCACACCCCGTGGCATTCGCCTCGTACCGCTTGTAAACCCCCGGTCCTCGCTACTCCGCGACCGCGAGGCGACCGGCGACGAGCGCGAACCCGACGCCGACGGCGATACAGACGGCGAGGAGGTCCCAGCCAGCCGCATATCCGGCGGTGTCCGCGAGGTAGCCGAAGGTCGGTGGGACGACGAGGCCGCCGAAGTTGATCGTCGTCTGGCCGGCCGCCGTCGCCGCGCCGGATTCGCCCTCGCCGGCGAGCGCGACGAGTGCACCGTGGTAGAGGCCGGTGACGCCGAGGATGCCGAGACCGAGGACGGCGAATCCGACGGCGGCGCTCGGCATCGCGAGGAACGGGATCGCGGCCATCGTCACCGCTCCGAGCCCGGATTGGGCGGCGAGGACACGGATGGACGCGGTGGCGGCCGTCCCGCGCACGCGGTCGGCGAGCGCGCCCGCGCCGATGCGCCCGACGCTTCCGGTGAGTTGCGTGACGCCGAGGACGACGCTCGCGAGCGCGGCCGTCGCTGTCGTGTCGGCCTCCAGATACGGGACGGCGTACCCCGTCGTCGTGAAGACCGCGGCCCCGATGAAGAAGCCGCCGGCGGCGAGCGCCATCAGCGGTCGGTTCCCCCAGAGCGCGCCGACGTCGGGGAACGAGAGCCCGCCGCTCCCGCCACTCCCCTCGTAGGCGACGAGGAAGCCGACACCGACGACGGCCGCGGCGGCCGCGGCGACGAGGAAGCCGAGTTGCCAGCCGAGCGCGTACGCGGCGAGGCCGGCGACGACGAACGCCGCGAGCGCGGACCCGAGCGTGACGCCGACCTGTTTGACGCCGACGGCGAGATTGTACGATCCGCGTGGGGCGCGCTCTGCGACCGCGACGTTCGTCGACGGCATCGCGGTCGAGTACGCCGCGCCGAGGACGAAGACGGCGACGAGCAGCGTCGGATAGCTGGTGGCGAAGGAGACGCCGAACGCCCCGAGGGCGAGGCCGGCGAGGCCGACGACCATCGCCGGTCGGTCGCCGTACGCGTCGACGAGCGCGCCCGCGGGGAAGAGAAAGACCGTGTAGCCGAGTGTGAGCGTCGTGATGACGAGCCCAACTTCGACGCCGGAGAGCTCGAAGCTCGTCTGAAAGGCGTCCGTCGCGGGGAACGCCGAGTAGTAACAGAGGCTCGCGACGACCTGCCAGAGCGCGACGACGAGAACGCCGCGCCAGCTGCCCCGATCGCTCACCGCTGGGCCGAGTAGAGCACGGCGATGCCGGCGACGACCGCGAGGACGTACGCAGGGTGGGCGCTCGCGTAGCCGCCGAGCCCGTCAACGGCGAGCGCAACGTTACCGGCTTCGAGGGCGGCGAGCGCGCCCGCGCCGTCGCCGACCGTCGACCACGCGGCGAAGTGGAGGAGCCCGACGCAGCCGACGACGCCACCGAGGAACTCGCGCGAGTGCGACCCGGCCGCCTCGAAGACCCGGGATCCGAGTGTGGAACGCATCGCCTCGGGGTCGGTTCCGGGGGAGCAAAAACGTGGTGGGACGCACGCGGCCCGCCGCTGGCCGGCGATTTTCGCGGCGCGCGGGTCGCGTCCACGCGCGCCGACACGCGGTGTCCGTGCTGTCCGTCCCGCGGGATGCCGCGCGGCTGGCGAATCTGACCGCTGACGGCCGGTTTTTGGGGGCACGTCACACAGGAAGCGTATGGCGACCATCTCGGAGACGTTCATCGAGAACCGCAACCGCGTCCAGCCGAACCACGCGAACAACTACGACGCCGTCCACGGCGGGAACGTGATGAAGTGGATGGACGAGGTGGGCGCGATGAGCGCGATGCGCCACGCCGGCGAGTCGTGTCTCACCGCGAGCATCGACCGGATGAACTTCATCCGGCCGGTCGCAGTCGGCGACGTCGTCGTCATCCGCTCGTACGTCTACGACGTCGGCTCGACGAGCCTGAAGGTCCGCCTCCAGGCGTTCGGCGAGGACCCCCGAACGGGCGAGCGCGAGCAGACGACGGAGTCCTCGTTCGTCTACGTCGCCGTCGACGCGGAGAACAAGCCGACCTCGGTGCCGGCACTCGACGTCGAAACGGAGCGCGACGAGGAACTGCGGACGGCGGCGCTGGAGAAGGCGGAGGAGTAACGCGGGAAACGAGCCGGCCGAGCGCACGCCGAACGGCGAGCGCGCTTCGGACGCGTCCGCGGAACGGCGAGCACACGCGGAACAGTGAGCGCGCACTTTTCGGGCGCGTCCGCGGGGGTTTTGTCGCCGCGGGCCTCTCGTTCGACTATGATTCCACCCCTCGCCGTCGACATCGACGGCACGCTGACGGACGGGGCGGGCGCGATCGACCCGCGGGTTTTCGACGTCCTCCAGGCGTGGGCGTCGCCGGTCGTCGTTGCGACCGGGAAGGCCTTTCCCTACCCCGTGGCGCTCGCGCACTTCCTCACGATCGAGCGCGCGGTGATCGCGGAGAACGGCGGCGTCTCGCTCGTCGGCGACGACCTCGTCGTGCACGGTGATCGCGCGGGCGCACAGCGCGTCGCGGATGCGTACCGCGACGAGGGGTACGACCTCGGGTGGGGCGGCATCGACCTGACGAACCGGTGGCGCGAGACGGAGATCGCGGTGAGTCGCGACCAACCGCTCGATCCCCTTCGACGCCTCGCGGAGGCGGAGGGCCTCGAAGTCGTCGACACGAGGTACGCCTATCATGTGAAGGCCCCAGACATCAGCAAGGGCCGGGCGCTCAGCGACGTCGCGCGACGCCTCGACTACGAGGTGACCGATTTCGCGGCGATCGGCGACTCGCAGAACGACGCGCACATGTTCGAGGAGGTGGGGACGAGCTACGCGGTCGCGAACGCGGACGAACACGCCCTCGCCGCGGCCGATCACGTTACCGACGCGTCGTACGCGGACGGGTTCATCGAGGCCGCGGAGGCGATCGTCGGGCGGGCCGAGTGAGATGGAGGACATCACGGACGCGCTCGCCCGCGACGCGGACGTCTCACTGACGTGTCTCCCGGACGGGAGCGTCGATCGGCGCTATGCGGTCGAGGACGCCACTGGTGACGTCGAGACGCGCCGGGATCTCGGACGCCGGATCGTGACGGGACACGCGAAGTCGTTCCTCGTCGACCACGAGGGATCCGAACCCGGCGGACAGGCGGTGAACGCCGCGCGACAGGGACACGCGCTCGGCGCGGAGACGACGCTCTACGGGCACCTCGATCACGAGGCCTTCGACGGCCTCCCGTTCGCGACGCGCTCGATGGGGCGACCCGCGGACGTCGCCGTCTTCGAGTTCGACGACGACGCGGTGATGTTCACCGAGGAGTCGCCGGACATCGCGGGCTGGGACCTCGACGCCCTCGACGCCGCCAGCGACGCCGCGGACCCGTTCGATGCGGACGCGGTCGTGTGGACGAACTGGGCGTCGACCCGGAACGGGACGGCGGCGCTCCGGGCGCTCGCGGACCGCGAACGGGGGGCGAGCGACGCGAGCAACAGGGACGGCGGTTCGGACGGCTGGCTCATCGTCGACCCCGGCGACGTGACGGTGTGCGAGCGCGACGCGGTCGGCCCGTTCCTCGACGCCCTCGCGAATATCGAGTCGTTCGACACCGTGTTGAGCGTCAACGACGACGAACTCGCGTTCCTCACGACCGCGGTCAGTGGAGACGGTGATGCAGTCGATGGCGATGGTGACGCGGCCACCGCCGACCGGCTCGAACGCGTCCGCGAGCGCGCCGACCTCGATCTCGCGGTCCTTCACGCAGAATCGGCCGCCGTGGCCCGTACGGCGACCGGAACGACACGGTGTCCGAACCTCGACGTCGACGCACGGCGCTACACGGGTGGCGGCGATCGGTTCAGCGCGGGGCTAGCGTACGCGATCGCAGCGGGCTGGGCGCTCCCGGAGGCGCTGACGCTCGCCAACGCCTGTGCAACCTTCTACGTGGCGCACGCCGAGACCGCGGGCCCCGACCGCCTCGCGGCGTGGCTCGCCACGCGCGTCAGCGACGCGTGACGGGGTGGCCCCGTTCTTTTTGCCGCCGTGTTGAGAACGTGTACCACCGTGACACTCCCCCCGAACCGACCCACGGTGGACGACGAACCCGGCGACTCCGACGGACCCCCGTCGGACGCCGTCCTGCTCGTCGGCCGTGAGACGGATTTCCACGAAGAGACGTGTCGGGCGCTCGCCACCGATGCCGACTATCGGCTGCGCGGGCTGTTCGACGAGACCCCGATCGCCGACGTCGACGACTGGTACGAGGATGGCGTCTTCGCCGGGATGACCCCGTCACAGCTCGGGATCGCGGTCTCGGACGCGACGAGCACGCTCTCGTCGATCGGCGAGACGCCCGCGTACCATGTCTGTCTCGACGCGGTGCCGCCGCTCGCCGACGAGGCGGACGAACGCGCTTTCTTCCGGTTCCTCCACGTCTTCCTCTCCCACGTCGCGACCGATGGGGGACGCTGCCACCTCCACCTCGCCGAGCACGGGGTCGCCGACACCGTCGCGCCGCTGTTCGGGCGCGTCGTGGACGACCGCGACTGATAGTTCGAGACTGATCACTCACGAACGACGTTCGCGATAGCTGCCTGCGACGATACTCGTACGCGCACGGCTACCGGACCGCGTTCGTGTCGAACGTCCGCTCGCACGCGCGGCAGTAGTACGCGTCGAGGGCGCGCTTCTCGACGGTGTCCACGCACCCGCAGTCCGGACAGGTGATGTCGACGACGATCACGAGCGGTGAGAGGCGTCCCGCGACGAAGAAGTGTGCGGCGCGTCAGAAGGAGGGGATGAGTGAGCGCACGAAGCCGACGATCCCGCCGGAGCCCGACTGGCGCGCGTCCTCGAACACCGGGTGGAGTGCGTTCAGCAGATCGCGACGGGACTCGTAGCGCCGTTGCTCTGTCCGTTCGAGGGCTTTCGAGAGCGCGAGCGTGCGCCCGCTGGTGTCGACCGGGATCTCGGGATCGCCCGTGGTGTCGACGACCGTCTGCCGGTCGACGGGGTAGGAGAAATCCGCACCGTCGAGGAACTCCTCGACGGCCGCGATGCCGAACGTCACGACCGTCGGTTCGTCGTCGGTGTCGTCGTTCGCGGGCGGGCGAGCAGCCATAGGGAGATCTGAGGGACGCTACTCTCGAAAACGCTACGGTGTCGAGCGGCCGTCGGTCGGGAACGCGCGCTCGTGGAGCGACGCGGTGACGCGCTCGGCGAGTGTTTGAAGGTTTGCCGCGTCGTAGCGGTTGTACTCGACGAGCCGATCGAGTGCGGCCTCGTCGTTCTCCCGCTCGTAGCGCCGCCAGAGGCGGACGGCCTCGCGGCCGTCGACGCCCTCGACACCCTCACGCCCGAGACCGAGTTCGTCCTCGATGGCCTTCAGCCCGCCCGTGAGATCGAGGCGCTTGCAGGGGTACATGAGATCGAGATGCGGGGTGGTGACGTCGAGGTCGAACGCGCCCTCGAGGAACGGCGCGTCGAAGCGCTTGCCGTTGAAGGAGACGAGGAGGTCGGCGGCGTCGAGCTCCGCACGGACGTTCCCGGCGGTGAGGTCGTCGCCGCGGACGAGCGTCGTCGTCTCGCCGCCCCGATGGAAGCTAACCGTCGTCACGTCGCTCGTCGCGGCGTCGAGGCCCGTCGTCTCGATGTCGAAGAAGCAGGCGGTGTCGGCGAAGTTCTCGTAGGTCCGCCAGAGTTCGCCGCTCGGGAGCGTCGCCGCGAAGAAGTCGGCGTCGCCGACCGCGAGGCGCTCGCGCGCGTCCGCGATGTAGTCCGCGACCGCGCGCCCCGTCTTCTCGCCGAGGTGGTCGGGGTCGAAGTCGTCCCAGTGGCGGACCCCGTCCGCCCACAGCGAGCGCTCGGTGCGCTCGCCGACGCCGTCGGCCGCGATGAAGGAGTTCTCCACGCGCATATCCGTCCGGTGGGTGTCGACGCGTATGAGTGCTACGCCGCGGGCTGCTGCGCTACTCGAACGACGCGCCGCCACCGGCTTCCTGGCCCTCGATGGCTCCGTTGAGCCCGTCGTCGATGGCGTGTGCGATCGCGTCGTTCTCGTCGTCGACCCCGGCTCCGTGGTTGATCGCCTCGCGCTGTTCTTCGACGACCTCGTCGGTGTCCGCGATAGTCTCGAAGACCTCGCGCAGACCGTCCGCGTCGGTTGCCATGATACAAATTGGCAAGAGTGGGGTCGGATTAGTCCTTTCGGCCGTGGGCAGAAGATTCATACGGTATACCCCCTGTCGCGGTGTTTTCCGCTGCTTCGGGGACGGGGGAGAAGGCGGGGCCGGTGTGGGCAGCGTTCCCTGCCGGTGATCGCGGCGACGAGTCGATGCGGGTCCGCGCTCGTCGGTGGTTTCCCCGCCGCGAGTTGAAGCCTTTTAGTCGGCGCGAACTCTGAACGTGGGTATGAACCACGTAGACGTGGCCGTCGTCGGCGGTGGGCCCGCCGGCACGTCGGCCGCCGAGCGCGCGGCTTCCGAAGGCGCTTCGACCGTCGTCTTCGAGTCCGGCGTCCCGCGGGCTGATCGGGACCGCCTCGGACCGGATTCGACCGATGCCGCCGGGTTCCTCGACTACTGGGTCGACATCGCGGGGTTCGACGTGGACGACCTCCCCGAGGGCGTCGTCCAGCGTGAACTCGACGACGCGGAGTTCATCGGCCCCGAGGAGTCGGTCACCGTCGATCGGACCGGGATCGAGTCGTCGTACGACGGCTTCGGCTTCACGTTCCAGCGCGCGAAACTCGACGACTGGCTCCGTGACCGCGCGGAGGCGGCGGGTGCGGACTACCGCGTCGGGAACAGCGTCACCGGCGTCGAGACGGATCTCTCGGACGGCCACGAGCACACGCTCACGCTCTCGAACGGCGAGGAGTGGACCGCCGAGTTCGTGATCCTCGCGGACGGCCCGCAGCGCCGCGTCACCATCCCCGTCCTCGATCGGTTCCTCCCCGACGACGAGTCCGCGAGCGAGCGTCTGAGCCCACCGGAGACCAACCACATCGCCTACCAGGAGTACAGAACGTTCCCCGAGGGCGTCCTCGATCAGCACAGCATCAAGTTCTGGTGGGGGTGGATGCCGGGCGAGACGGCGTACCCGTGGGTGTTCCCGAACGCCGACAACGTCGCACGCGTCGGGCTCACGATGCCGATCGGGATGGATATCGACGAGGTCGAGAAAAGCGACTATCGCCTCCTCCGCGAGGACGACGAGTCGATCCCGAACGGTAGCGAGTACATTCGGCGACTCCTCGAGGACCTCTACGGCGACGAGTACGACATCGAGGCGGATTTCCCGGTCGTCGAGGAGGGGTACGGGAAGTCGAAGGGGACGGAGACGTACTCGATCTCCTCGACGCGACCGATCGACTCGCCGACCGCGGCTGGGATCGCCGTCGTCGGCGGCGCGATGGGCACCACCTCGGCGTTCCACGAGGGCGGCGACCACGTCGCGATCCGAACCGGGAAGCTCGCGGGCGAGCTCGCCGCGCTCGATCGTCTGGAGGCCTACAACGACGCGTGGAAGGACGCGATCGGCGACGAGATCCTGCGGAACGTCGCCATCGCCGACGTCGTCGCGGACTACGGGCCGGACGAGTGGGACACCACCTTCCGGGTCTGCCGGCAGATGCTCGACTCCGCCGACTCCGGGAAGATCGTCACGCGCAAGAACGCGAGCGTCGGCCTCGACGGCATCCGGCTCTACAAGGCGTACAAGGGCGCGAAGTTCCGCTACCGGAAGGGGAAGTACACGCAACTGCGCGAGGCCGAATACCGCTACTGATGGAGTGGCACACAACCGCCGCCGACGTGGGCGAGCGCTGGGAGCGCGCCGACGGCGACGCCGTGGTGTCGCTGCGCGAGACCGCGACCGGCGCGTGGGCGGTGACGTACGACCGGCTCCGACAGGCACCAGAGGGCGAGGCGTACCGTCGCGAGACGTGCGAGACGGAGGCGGACGCGCGGGCGCTCGCGGCCGAATGGCGCGACGGCGATTCCGGACAGTAGCTACGCGGGGTGGCCGCGCTGGTGGTCATCGGGCTTCGTAACGACTTTGTTACGCCCGGCAGTCAACATATTGTACAGTATGACTAGTCGGATCTCACGCAGCATCATCGCTGCACTCCTCGCACTCACCGTCGTCGTCGGGGCCTCGGGCCTCGCCGCCGCCGCGAACACAGCCACGATCTCCGCGGAGCCGAGCACGCCCGGCGACGTCTCGACGCACACCGTCACCGAGACCGTCGGGAGCACGCTCAACACGTCCTCGTGGAACGGCTTCGCCGTTGATTACACGGACACGGGCGCTGACGCGAGTAACGTCAGCGCGGCCGACGTCCAGACGATCGGCATCGACCGCGACGGAAACGCCTCCGGCGCGGCCGTCGACGTGAACGTCTCCGACGACCTCTCCGACGTCTCCGTCAGTAACAACGGCGGGACCGTCACGTTCAACCTCGGTGGCTCGTACAGCCTCTACGCGGATGACGAGGTCGTCCTCGTCTACGACAACGTCACGAACCCGGACGCGACCGGGTCGTACAACGTCACGGCCGACATCAACCCGCAGTCCAGCGGGAGCGAGGCCACCACGTCGCTGACGATCGAGAACGCGACGACGGAGAACGAGACGACCACGACGACGTCCACCACCACGACGAACGCGACGACGTCCACCACCACGACGAACGCGACGACGTCCACCACCACGACGAACGCGACGACGTCCACCACCACGACGAACGCGACGACGTCCACCACCACGACGAACGAGACGACGTCCACCACCACGACGAACGCGACGACGTCCACGACTGAAGAGACGTCCACCAGCACCTCGACGGCGGAGGAGTCCTCCACGTCGAGTACCGAGGAGACGAGTAGCGGCTCCTCGCCCGGCTTCGGTGTCGGCCTCGCGCTCGTCGCCCTCGCCGGCGCGGCGCTCGTCGCCGCCCGCAAGCGGTAACGTCCCGACACACCGTTTCGCCTTTTTCTCGCCGCCGACCCGCGCCGTCAGCGATTGCGCCCGAGCGGGAACGCGACGCGATCCGGATGTTCATTGAAGCGTTCGAGGATCCGCCGATAGAGCTCGTTCTTCGTCTGCTGTCCGCGCTTGGGTGGGACGAGATAGCGCAGGCGGAGCGTGATGAACGTCCCTTCGGGCTCGACGTTGACGCTCGGACGCTCGTTCACTTCGAGCTCAACCGGCGTCTCCGCGAGCTGCTCGCGGTAGTCGGCGACGGCGTGCGCCATCTCGTCGCCGAGCAGTTCCCCGGCGACGGCGCGCATCTGCTCGCTCGCGAAGTCGAGGTCGGTCTCGTAAGCCACCTGTACTGCCACCTCGTTCCAGACGTAGGGGAACGACTCGCGGCTGAAGTTTGTCACGCCCGTCGCGAGCACGACACTGTTCGGGACCGTGATGTGTCGCCCGGAGGGCTGATTCGAGGCGACGAGCCCGCCATCGACCTCCCACAGCGTCGTGACGAGGAAGTCGACGTCGATCACGTCGCCCGTCGAGCCGTCGATGGCGATCCGATCGCCCACCTGATAGGGCTCTTTGACCATGATGTAGATCCACCCGAAGAGGGAGAGGAGGGGCTGTTGGAGGGCGAACGTGACGGCGAACCCGGCGACGCCGAGCGAGACGAGTGCCGGCACCCAGCGATCGGTGACGACGCCCAACACCGCGATCGTCCCGATGACGACGGCGCACAACCGCAGAACCGAGCGGAGCTTGTGTCGCTCGACCTTGTTCGCGGTGCGTCGAAGCAGGTACGAGCCGACGAGCACGTACGCGCCGTAACAGCCACAGACGACGGCGCATGCGACGAGCGCACGGCCGAGGAGCTCGCTGTACGTGTAGCCGTAGACGGTCGCGCCGGCGATTACGCCGCCGGCGTCGAGGACGAGGCCGCCGGTCATGGTACAGCCGACGGCGAGGACGAGCGCGACGGACCCGCGTTGCACGCCACCGACTGTGCGGTGACGCCACAAAAAACCGGCCGGTCGGCCGGCTCAGCGGACCAGATACGGGTCGGGACCCGTGAGGAAGCGGCCGAGGTCGGATTCGCGCCGGTAGTCGCGATCCATGAGCTCGTCAAGCGCCGTTACGAGCGTCTCGGCGTCGCCGTCTTCCCACTCGCGCGGGTCGCGGACGGGGACAACGAGGAACCCGCTCCCGTGGATCTCCTCGCCGTGGATCGCGGCCATGTCGCTCGTGTCGACCTTCCCGCGGCGCGCCGTGTACTGTTCGAGGACGTGCTCGGTCGTCGCGCGCCCGACAGGGAGGAGGACGTGGGCGGTGATCGCGCGCAGCTCCGCGTCGAAGAACGGCTCCATATCCGCGTAGTCGGCGGCGTCGGGCTTCCCGTCGGGAACGCCCATGTGCCGATACGACACGAAGAGGTTGTCGACAGTGGGTGTCTCGCCGGGGTCGCCGACGAGGCCGACGGCCGCGAGGGCGTGCTGGAGGCGGACGGCCGCGTTCGTGCCAGTGAACGGGACGCCGGTGTCCGCGCCCCCGTGTGCGTCCGGGTGGTCGCCGATGACGTGGAAGTCCGCGTTCGCGTCGCCGTAGCCGGGAACATACGTCTCCGCGTCCGGGTGCATCCCGAACGGGTTACTCGTCCGATCGGTGACGTTCTCCATACGTCCACGTGGCGATCCGCGAATAAGAACGGTGTGCTTCACCGGGTGAGACTACCGATAAGTAACCCGATTTCTGGAGGTAACCTTTTTTTCGCTCGGGGTCACCAACGTACGTGTGAGCGAAACCGAGCGGCTCGAAATCCAGTGCCCCGGGGACGACTGGTGTCCCATCACCGCGACCGCCACGCTCATCGGCAAGAAGTGGCACCCCGTCATCATCCACCGGCTGCTCGTCAACGGGCCGTCCGGGTTCAACGAGCTCCAGGACGAGGTCGACGGTATCTCCAGTAAGGTGCTCTCCGAGAGTCTCGACGACCTTGAGGCGAAAGGCCTGCTCGACCGGGAGGTCATCGAGGAGAAGCCGATCCGCGTGAGCTACTCACTCACCGAAACGGGCGAGTCGCTGGAAACAGTCGTGTTGGCACTCGCTGAGTGGGGCGACGAACACCTCGAAGCCGGTACCGAAGCGACGCCTTAATCGAGGAGCGCGGCGCTCTGGTCGTCGGCCGTCTCCGCGTCCGCGTCCGTCTCGACGTCGAGTTGATAGAGATTCTGCCGAGCGTCCGGGATGTAGATGTCCTTCTGGACGACGCCGTTCTCCTGCAGGCGTTCGAGGGCGTCCCGAACGGTCCGCTGGGAGAGCCGCGACTTCTCGACGATCTCCTTCTGGGTCAGCCCACCGTTGTACTCGAGCACCTTCAGGACGAGCTTCGCGCTCGGCGGGAGGTCCTGGATCGTCTCTTCGTTCATCGTACCTGAGAGAAGGTGCGCCACCACCATAGTACCTCGGTAACGGCTCCGTGAGGAGGTTACCTGAAGGTAACTGCGAGTTGCGCTTCAGGTCATCGTCGCCGATTGGCGGACCCCTCGGCAGGGAGATGGCCGTCACTCCGCCAGGTGGCAACGGTTCGGGAGAATCGGTCGGTCGGCCGCGCAGTCGCGTCTACTCTTCGTCGTCGGCTACGGGTTCCGAACCGACTACCTCGGCGTCGTAGCCGGCGCGTTCGACCTTCCCGACGAGTTCGTCGGGATCGACGTCCCCTTCGACAGTCGCCTCGCCGGACGCCAGATCGACGTCGACGTCACCAGCACCCGGTGCCTCGGCGAGCGCGCCGGAGACGATGTCGACACAGCCGTCACAACCCATTCCGTGAACGCGGAGTTTCGTGACCATACCGTCCGTTCGACCGGGGGCCCTTAGGGCGTTTTGGGCTTCGGTGAGGGCACGGAGTTATACGATTGCCGCGCTATTCCCCGCCTGGATGAACGCCCAGCAGCGACGGGCCGCAGGCTACGTCGCCCTGCTCGTGACGGTCACGGCCGCGTACGCCCTCGCCTATCAGTGGGGGATGGCGCACCTCGAAGGGCGGCCGGTGACGTTCGTTCGTGCCCTCGGCGTGACGGTACAGTCGTTCACGTCGACGGGATACGGTGAGGACGCACCGTGGGCGACGGCCCCGATGAACGTCCTCGTCATGCTGATGCAGCTCACCGGTCTCGTCCTCCTCGTGCTCACCCTCCCGCTGTTCGCCGCGCCGTGGGTCGAGCGCCGCCTCGAAGTCGATCCGCCGACGTCGAGCGACCTCACCGACCACGTCGTCGTCGCCGGCTTCTCCGCGCGCGGCGAGACGCTCATCGACGAGCTCGTCGCCGCCGGCGTCCCGTACGTCATCCTCGTCGACGACCGGGAGGCTGCCCGCCGCCACCACGAAGCCGGCCGCTCGGTCGTTTTTGCCAACCCCGAGACGACTGTGGGGTTCGAAGCGGCCAACGTCGCCGCCGCGCACAGCGTCGTCCTCGACGACACCGACGAGGCGAACGCGATGATGGCGCTCTCCGCGCGCGATGTCGACGACGACGTCCGGATCGTCAGCTTCGCGCAGGATAGCGATGTCGGGACGTACCTCGAATACGCGGGTGCTGACGAGGTGCTCAGCCCGCACGACATCCTCGGCCGTTCACTCGCCGACAAGGTGACCGCGACCGTCAGCGCCGACCTCGGCGAGACCGTCTCCATCAGCGAGGACTTCGTGGTCGCCGAGCTGCCGGTCCAGGCCGGGAGCGACCTCGACGGCGTCACGCTCGCCGAAAGCGGGATCCGCGAACGGACGGGCGTGAACGTCGTCGGCGCGTGGTTCGAGGGCCAGTTTGTCGGCGGTCCCGACCCCGAGCGCCCCATCGACCGGAACACTGTTCTGCTCGTCGCCGGTGCCGAGTCGAACCTCGAATCGCTGAAGGGGGAGACGACCGCCGAACACCGATCGCGGGCCCACGGGCCCGTCGTTATCGCCGGCCACGGCGGGGTCGGCTCGACCGTCAAGAACGTCCTCGACAGCCGCGGCGTCGAGAACACCGTCGTCGACGTCACGGACGGGAGTGCGGTAGACGTCGTCGGTGACGTCTCCGATCCGGGGGTCCTCGCCGAAGCCGGCGTCGAAGAGGCGGCCGCAGTCGTCCTCGCGCTCGGCGAGGACGCCGATACCGTGTTCGCCACGCTCGTCGCGCGTGAGGAGGTGAGCGACGTGGAGATCGTCGCCCGCGTCGACGAGGCCGACGCCGCCTCGAAGGTGTACGCCGCCGGCGCGGACTACGTCATGGCGCTCGCGACCGTCAGCGGCCGGATGCTCGCCGACACCGTCCTCGGGGAGAACGTCATGAGCCTCGATATCGGCGTCACGATCGTCAATACGGACGCCCCCAACCTCGCCGGGCGCACGCTTGCGGGCGCTGACGTCCGCGAGCGCACCGGCTGTACCGTCGTCGCCGTCGAGCGCGACGGGACGGTCCGAACCGACCTCTCGCCCGACTTCGAGTTCCACTCCGACGACCGCCTCGTCGTCGCCGGCACCGACGAGGACGTCGCGTCGTTCAACGAGTTCGTCGGCTCCGTTGCGGCAACCGGAGTCGGCGTCCATACGTGAATGTCCACCGTTCGGCCGCTATCCCGCACATACTTATGTCGGCTGGGCATAGACCACCCAAGGACAGCATCGAGAGGAGATGTCGGTACACCCAGCAGATATGCCATACAAGATCGACGATGCCCTCCCGCCCGAGTTGCTCACGGAGGTCGAGCCGGGTACGAACCTACTCGTCAGCGGCCCGGCCATGTCGGGCAAGCGGCAGCTTCTGCTGAAACTGCTCGCCCGGGGCGCGAGCGAGGGGGAGGGGTCCGTTATCGTGACCTCCCGGAACCCCGCCGATGACGTCGTCGACGACTATCGGGACATCCACCCGAGCGGCGGCCGCGACTTCCTCCGGATCATCGACTGCGTCGGCGACAGCATGGACGTCGAAGGCGCGCACGTCCACGACGTTTCCTCGCCCGGCGATCTCACCGGGATCGGGATCGAGTTCTCCGAGATCGCCCGCGAGGCCGAGGAGGCCGACCTCGGGCGCGTTCGGGTCGGCTTCGACTCGCTCTCGCCCCTCCTCATGTACGTCGACCTCCAGCGGCTCTTTCGCTTCCTCCACGTCTTCACCAGCCAGATCCAGAGTCGCGACTGGCTCGGGCTCTTCGCCATCGACCCCGACAGCCACGACCAACAAGAGGTCAACACCATCAGTCAGCTCTTCGACGGGATGGTCGAGATCCGTCTCGCCGACGGCGGCGGCCGCGAAGCGCGCGTTCGCGGCGTCACCGACGCGCCGACCGATTGGGTCGCGCTCGACTGACACCGAGCGCCGCCGGCACTCGGTCAGTCACGCGACTTCTTCTGCCGCCTACCACACCGCCTCGTGTTCCTCGCCCGCGACGGCCGCCAGCGTCTCGCGCTCCGCCGCGTACGCGATGTGCGTTTCGCAGTCGCAGTCCGACGCGCCGAGACCGGGGATCTGTTCGCCCGCGTCGTTCAACGTTCGGGCGACCTCGCACTCGCGGTCCGCGTGCTCCGTGACGTAGACTGTGTCGAGGCGCGTCTCCGGGTGGCTGGTGAGATAGTCGATGTGCCAGTGGCGCACGTCGTGTTCACCCGCGGCGACGCGGCGATGGCGCTCGACGCGCGAGAGACCACCGGGACCGAACGCCGATCCGGTGTAGACGCACCAGCCCGGATCGAGGCAGCGCTCGCCGGCCGCACCGAACGTGATCGTCGCGGCTGTCGGGAGCGAGAGGAGGAGCGTGTACGTACCGGGGTTCACGTCCCGTGTGGGACGCGGGCCGGCATGAAAAGCGCTGCTAGCTCTTACAGGTAGCCCTCGGAATCGAGGCGCTCGACGGCCTCGGCGAGGCGCTGCTTGCTGTTCGCGTAGGAGACACGGGCGAACCCGGGCGCGCCGAACGCGGAGCCGGGGACGGTGGCGACGTGTGCGTCCTCGAGGGCGTTCGTACACCACGACTGGTCGTCGTCGTCGACAGGCAGCATCATGTAGAACGCGCCGTCGGGCGTGGCGGGCTCGACACCGTGCTCGGCGAGGAGGTCGAGGAGGAACTCGCGGCGCTCCGCGAACGCCTCGACCATCTCGTCGACGGCCGTCTCGGTGTTCGCCAGGGCCTCGACGCCCGCGTACTGGACGAAGTGCGTGGCGGAGGAAACGGAGTGCGATTGGATTTTGCCGGCCTCAGCGATGATATCGGCGGGGGCGGCGAGGTAGCCGAGTCGCCAGCCGGTCATCGAGTAGGCCTTCGAGAAGCCGTTGATCGTGACCGTGCGCTCGTACATGCCGTCCAGCGCGGCGAGGCTGACGTGCTCCGCGCCGTAGTTGATGTGCTGGTAGATCTCGTCCGAGACGACGGTGATGTCGTGCTCGACGGCGAGGTCGCGTACGCCCTCCATGGCCGTGCGGGAGTAGACCGCGCCCGTCGGGTTGTTCGGCGAGTTGACGACGAGGAGTTTCGTCTCGTCGCTGACGGCCGCGGCGAGGTCATCGAGGGCGGGTTCGAGCTGGAAGTCGTGCTCCGAGAGATCGACGCGCGTCAGGTCGCCGCCCGCCATCTTCGCCATCGCCTCGTAGGAGACCCACGCGGGATCGAGGAGGACGACTTCGTCACCGTCGTTGACGATGGTCTGGAAGGTTTCGAAGAGCGCCTGCTTTGCACCCGGCGTGACGATGACGTTCCCGGCGTTGTAGTCGAGGCCGTCGGCCTGCAGTTTCTCCGCGATGCCCTCGCGGAGCGCAGGGACACCGTTCGACGGGGCGTACCCCGTGTCGCCGCGCTCGACCGACTCCTCGGCGGCGGCGACGATGTTCTCGGGGGTGTCGAAGTCGGGTTCGCCGACGGAGAGGTCGACGACGTCTTCGCCTTCGGCTTCGAGTTCCTTCGCGAGGTTGCTCACCGCGAGCGTCGCGCTCGGTTCGACACGCGTGATGCGGTCTGCGAATTCCATGAATTAGAGGTCCTCCAGTGTGTCCGCGAGTGCGAGGGCGCTCTCGACGGCCTCCGCGCCCTTCTCGATCCGCTCTCTGGCTTCCGCGCCGGACATCCCCGGGCCGGAGACGCCGAGGGTCACGGGGATGTCGCGTTCGAGGCTCACGTCGCTGAGCTTCGAGGCGATGGCGTGTCCGATCACCTCGTCGTGGTCGGTGTCACCGGTCACGATAGCGCCGAGCACCGCGACGGCGTCCACGTCGGAGCGGCGCGCGAGGCGGTCGACGACGAGCGGCGCGTCGTACGCGCCCGGGACGTGGACGATCTCGGCGACCGTCGCGCCCGCGTCGGCGGCGGCGTCGCGTGCGGCTTCCTCCATCCCCTCGGTGACGCTGCGGTTGAACTCGGCGACGACCAGTCCCAGGGACACCATATGCCAACGATCCACCCGGGCCGGCAAAACGCTACCGTTCTCCGGGACGTGACACCTCCACACACCGCTGTCCCGGTCGGCTTCAGAAACAGTTACCCCGGCCCGTCACGAGGCTTCGCACAGATGTCCGACACGGATCGCCGCGTCGCCGTCGCCGTCCTCGCTACGACGGCCGTCGCGCTCATCGCCCGGTTCGTCGCCTTGGGCTCGCGTATCGCCCACTGGGACGAGGGGCGCGTCGGCTACTGGGTGCTTCGTTACGCCGAGACCGGGGCCTACACCTACCACCCGATTGTCCACGGCCCCTTCCTCTTCCAGGTGAACCGCGTCGTCTTCGAGGTCTTCGGGGCGAGCGACGTCACGATGCGCGCCGTCGTCGCGCTGATCGGCGGCCTCCTCCCGTTGACGGCGTGGCTCCTCCGCGATCGGCTCTCCGGGACCGAGACGGTCGCCCTCGCCGTCGCGCTCGCCGCGAACCCCCTCCTCCTCTACTACTCGCGGTTCATGCGTAACGACGTCCTCGTCGCCTCATTCGCGTTCGCCGCGCTCGCGTTCTTCATCCGCGCGTCTGATACCGGCCGGCGTCGCTACCTCTACGCGGGCGCGCTCTCGCTCGGCCTCGCCTTCACGACGAAGGAGAACGCCCTCGTCTACGTCGCCTGCTGGATCGGCGCGCTCGGCCTCCTGCTCGACTGGTTCCTCGTCCGCGCGCGTGTCCACGATCGGAGCGCCGTCGCCGTCCTCTCCGAGCACGGCATCGCCATCGCGCGCGGCCTGCGGGCGTGGGCCCGCGACCTCGTCGGCGGAATCGTCGTCTTCTTCGTCGTCGTCGTCTTCTTCTACGCCCCTCGCCCGGAACTCGGACACGCACTCTCGAACCCGGCGCTGCTCCCGGGCGTCGTCTCGCGGGCGACGCTCGGCTCCGTCAAGAAGTTCGCGGACACATGGGTCGGCGGCCACCCGCACAGCTACGTCTCGTTCTTCGTCCACGACCTCGGCACGCTGGCCGGCAGTGCGCTCGTCCTCTGCGGGCTCGCCGTCCTCGGCTTCCTCGTCGATCGCTACACCGACGGCGGCCCGCGGCCGCTCGTCGCCTTCGCGGGCTACTGGGGCGGCGCGTCGCTCGTGATCTACCCCGCCATCTCCGACATCACCGCGCCGTGGGCGATGGTGCACGTCGTCGTCCCCCTCGCCATCCCGGCGGCAGTCGGCGGCGGCCTGCTCGTCCGCGGGCTCTCGTGGCCGCGTGCGGACGTTTCGAGGTGGGTGCGCGGCGTCGACGCCGAGGCCGTCGTCTCGGTCGTGTTGGTCGCGGTGCTCCTCGGGTGGACCGTCTCGACCGGCGTCTCGGCGGCGTTCGTCCACCCCCAGCAACCGGGGCCGCTCGTCCAGTACGGCCAGCCGAACGCCCAGATGGGCGACACCCTCGCGGAGGTCGACGACGCCGTCGCGGCGAACGCGAACGCCTCGGGGCCGGACGTCCTCTACTACGGCGGACACTTCTACGCGGCGTCCGAGCCCTCTGTGGCACCGGACGAGTCGTTCGCCGAACCCGGCCACTGGACGTGGCGACTCCCGCTTCCGTGGTACTTCGAGGCGATGGGTGCCGAGACGGCGAGCGTCGGCCAGCCCGATGCACTGAACGACACGACTGCACCCGTCGTCGTCACGCGCGCGCAGAACTATGATGTGGTCGCGCCGAAGCTGGAGGGGTATCACTCGACGACGTATCGCCTCACGGCGACGGACACGCCGACCGTCTTCTTCGTGCGGAACGACACGGCCGACGCGACGGCGGCCTCGCTCGCGTCCCCCACCGCGCCCGCCAAGCCCGCCGCACCCGGAGTGAGTGCACGTTCGTGAACACCTGATACCGACTCCGACAACCCTTATACACTCCCGTCCACACCTCCGAATATGCAGACGCCTCCCGGAACCACGCTCGGCGTCGTCGGCGGCGGCCAACTCGGCCGGATGCTCGCCGAGGCCGCCTCGCCGCTCGGCGTCGACGTGGTCGTCCTTGATCCCACACCGGACTGTCCCGCGGCGACGCCCGCGGCCGACCACATCGAAGGCTCCTTCGACGACCCCGCGGCGTTCGCCGACCTCGCCGAGCGGGCGGACGCGCTCACCTTCGAGATCGAGCTCGCCGACGCCGACCTGCTCGCGGACGTCGACGTTCCCGTCCACCCCGACCCGTGGACGCTGCGGACGACGGAGGACAAACTCGCGGAGAAGGAGGCCCTCGACGAGGCGGGCGTCCCCGTTCCCGCGTACCGCCGGATCGACGACGCCGCGGACCTCCGGGCTGCCTTCGACGACCTCGGGGATCCGCTCATGCTGAAGGCGCGCCACGGCGGCTACGACGGCCGCGGGAACCACGTCACCGAGACGGTCGCGGACGCTGAGGACTACTTCGACGATCTGGAGGGGCTGGTCGCCGAGGAACTCCTCGACTTCGAGCGCGAACTCTCCGCGATCGGCGCGAAGGGCGCGAGCGAGGACACGCAGTTCCCGATCGTCGAGAACGTCCACGAGGAGGAGATCCTCCGGGAGACGCGCGTCCCGCCGGCCGCAAGCGACGACGTGGTCGCAGAGGCGCGGACGGTCGTCTCGGACGTGCTCGACGTCCTTCACGGGCGCGGCGTCTACGGCGTCGAACTCTTCGAGGTCGAGGGCGACGTGCTCGTCAACGAGATCGCCCCGCGCCCGCACAACTCCGGGCACTACACGATCGAGGGCGCGGTCACCTCGCAGTTCGAACAGCACGTACGCGCGGTGCTCGGCCTCCCGCTCGGCGACCCCTCGCTCCGTGACCCGACGGCGATGGTGAACGTGCTCGGCGACGTCGCGGAGACGAAGCCCGCGGCGCTCTCGGGCGTCCCAGAAGCGCTTGCGGTGCCAACCGCGGCGCTTCACTGGTACGGAAAACACGACGTGCGCCCGCTGCGGAAGATGGGGCACGTCACCGCGCTCGGGGACGACGTCGGTGAGGCGAGCGAGCGCGCGAACGAAGCGCGTAACGCCCTCGACTTCGAGTGATTACCCATGAGTGCTACTGATCCCGACGACGACGACGCGCGTGACGCGGTGGACGAACTGTGCGCCGACTTCCGAATGGAGGCCGAACGCGAGCGCGAGCGGACGCCGGACGTCGGCATCGTGATGGGGAGCGACTCGGACCTCCCGACGATGCGCGGCGCGTCCGAGGCGCTCACCGACCTCAAGTTCGCGGAGGTGACGGACTACGACGACCCGCCCGCGGAACGCTTCACCTTCGAGTCGTACGTCGTCTCCGCCCACCGGACGCCGGACCTCATGTACGCGTACGCGGAGACCGCCGAGGCGCGGGGCCTCGACGTCATCATCGCGGGCGCGGGCGGGAAGTCGGCCGACCTCCCGAACATGACCGCCTCCATCGCGTACCCGGTGCCCGTCATCGGCGTCCCCGTCCAGGAGAAATCCGTCGACTCCGTGATCGGGATGCCGACGGGCGCGCCGCTGACCGCCGTCGACGCCGGGAAGTCGTACAACGCTGCACTCTCCGCCGCCCAAGTGCTGGCACGCGAACACGACGAGCTGCGCGAGCGACTCGTTGAACTCCACGACGAGCGCCGCGACGGGGTCGCCGACGTCTCGCGTCGCCTGCACGAGCTCGGCACCCCCGGATTCGAGGAGAGCGGCTGAAAGCCCCGTTTTCTCGGGTTTCGAGGCCATAGTAAAGAATCAACGCTTATACGCATGCGGGGTGAAGTCCGGCGTGATACGGAACGATGAACGAATGGATCGCTGTCGGCGTGTTCGCCGTCGTGGCTGCCTCGATACCCGCCGTCATGGTGAACGCGTCGAGGCTGCTGCGGCCGAGCGTGCCGGAGAAAGGGAAGGAAACCGTCTACGAGAGCGGTGAGGTCCCGACGGGCGGAACGCGGCTCAACTTCAACATCCAGTACTACATGGTCGCGCTCCTCTTCGTCGTCTTCGACATCGAGACCGTCCTGATCTTCCCGTGGACCGTCATCTATCAGGACGCCGTCGGCGCGGCCGGTCTCGGGCCGGCGCTCGCCCCGATGTTGGTCTTCATCGCAGTTCTCGTAGTCGGGCTCGGTTGGGCTTGGCGCACCGGCGTCATCCGCTGGGTGTCGAGCGCACACACGGAGTTCAACACATGAGTAGCGACCACCCCCGCGACGACATAATCGACACGACCGCACCGCAGACGAAGACCCGCGAGGACCGCATGTCCGAGGTCGACTCGCGGTTCAACTCGACGCTCCGGGAGGCGTTCGGCTCGACGCCGTTCGTCCTCACGAAGTTCGACGCGTTCATGGACTGGGTACGCGGCTCCTCCATGTTCATGCTCCAGTTCGGGATCGCGTGCTGTAGCATCGAGATGATGCACACGTACGCCGTCAAACACGACCTCGACCGCTTCGGCTCCGGGGTCCCGCGCGCCTCGCCGCGACAGGCCGACGTGATGATCGTCCCCGGGACGATCGTCTCCAAGTTCGCCCCGCGGATGAAGCGCGTCTACGACCAGATGCCCGAACCGAAGTTCGTCGTGAACATGGGCAGCTGTTCGACCTCCGGCGGCCCCTTCCAGCAGGGGTACAACGTCGTGAAGGGCGCAGAGGAGGTCATCCCGGTCGACATCCACATCCCGGGCTGTCCGCCCCGCCCCGAAGCGCTCGTCTACGGGATCGCCAAGCTCCAAGAGCGCGTGAAGAACGGCGAGACCTCTCCGGTGACGGTCAAGCCGTACGAGCTTGAACAGTTCGGCGACCTCGAGACGGACGAACTCGTCGAGAAGCTCGCCGACGACATCGACGAGGAGACGCTCGTCATGCGGTACAACTGGGCCGATTCGCCATGAGCCAGACCGAAGAGCCGGCCGACGAGGAGGTGGAGCCGGAACCGGAGGCTCCGGCCGGAGCCGTCGACTACGACGCGATCGAGGCGCTGCTCGGCGACGCCGTCGTGCGCCGCGAGAGCCACCTGAACGCGGAGGCGTTCGTCATCCGCGCCGACCGCGTGCAGGACGCCCTCTCGACGCTCAAGACCGAGGCGGGCTTCGATCACCTCTCGAACGTCTCCGCACAGGAGTACCACGACCGCTTCGAGTCGATCTACCACCTGAAGAAGTACGACGACCCCACGCAGGAGGTCTCGATCGTCGTGCCGACGCTCCGGGACGACCCGGTGAGTCAGAGCGCCGAGCCGGTCTTCCGGACGGCCGACTGGCACGAGCGCGAGGCCTACGACCTCGTCGGGATCGACTACGACGAACACCCCGACCTCCGGCGGATCCTCCTGCCGGAGACGTGGCAGGGCCACCCGCTCGGGCGCGACTACAACCAGGACAAACCGCAGATCGTCTCCTTCGAGGAGAACGTCAACCCGCTCGCCGACGACCACCGGGAGTCCGATACGATGCTGCTCAACATCGGGCCCCACCATCCGGCGACACACGGCGTCCTCCACCTGGAGACGGTCATCGACGGCGAGACCGTTCTCGACGTCGAACCCGACATCGGCTATCTCCACCGCTGCGAGGAGCAGATGGCCCAATCCGGGACGTACCGTCACCAGATCATGCCGTACCCCGACCGCTGGGACTACGGCTCCGCCGGCATCCTCAACGAGTGGGCGTACGCGCGCGTCGCAGAGGACTTAAACGACATCGAGGTCCCCGAATACGCGCAGGTCGTCCGCACGATGAGCGCCGAACTCTGCCGGATCGCCGCTCACCTGCTCGCGCTCGGGACGTTCTGCCTCGACATCTACGGCGACTTCACCGCCATCTTCATGTATGCGATGCGGGACCGCGAAGTCGTCCAGAACATCCTTGAGGACCTTACGGGCCAGCGGATGATGTTCAACTATCTCCGCTTGGGGGGTGTGGTCTGGGACGTCCCCGAGCCCCGTGAGGAGTTCTTCGCGACGGTCCGGGAGTTCCTCGATGACCTCCCGAACCGCGTCGATGAGTATCACGATCTCATCACGGAGAACGAGCTCTTACAGCTTCGGACGGTCGGAACGGGCGTTCTCGACGCCGAGACCGCGAAGGACTACGGCGTCACGGGCCCGGTCGCACGCGCCTCCGGGATCGACTACGACCTCCGGCGCGACGACCCGTACGGCTACTACGAGAACCTCGACTGGGACGTCATCACCGACGACGGCGGGGACAACTACTCCCGCCTGCTCGTCCGAATGCGCGAGGTCGAACAGTCCGCGCGCATCATCCAGCAGTGCGTCGACCTCCTGGAGGAGTGGCCGGAGGACGACCGGGAGATCCAATCGAACGTCCCGCGCACGCTGAACCCCGAGCCCGACGCGGAAGTCTACCGCGCCGTCGAGGGCGCGAAGGGCGAACTCGGCATCTACATCCGCTCGGACGGAACGGACAAGCCCGCGCGCTTCAAGATCCGGAGCCCCTGCTTCTCGAACCTCCAGGCGCTCCCCGAGATGTCGCGCGGCGAGTACATCCCGGACCTCGTCGCCACGCTCGGGAGCCTCGACATCATCCTCGGCGAGGTGGATCGCTGATGGCGACGGCCCCGGTTGCGATCGCCGAGTGGCTCGGCTACGCGACGACACCGCTCTGGCTCCAGCTCGTCCTCGCCGCCGTCGTCTCGGGCGTCGTCGTCACCGTCATGCTGACGACGTCGGCGCTCGCCGGCCCGTGGGCGAAACGGAAGATCACCGCGATGTTTACCGACCGCATCGCCATCAACCGCAACGGCCCTGGGGGGATCTTCACCATCGCCGCCGACGCCGTCCGCCTGATGTCGAAGGAGCTCATCATCCCGGACGGGGCTGACCGGCCCGCCTTCGACATCGCGCCGGCGGTCCTCCCGCTGTCGGCGCTGCTCGGATTTGCCGTTATCCCGATGGGGAGCGGCCTCCAGCTCGCCGACCCGGAGATCGGTCTCGTCTACGTCTTCGCGGTGTCCAGCATCGCGAGCGTCGGGATGGTCGTCGGGGGCTACGCCTCCGGGAACAAGTACTCGCTGCTCGGATCGATGCGGTCGGTCGCCGAGAGCATCGCCTACGAGATTCCGCTCGTCATCACCGCCGCGTCCGTCGTGCTGCTCGCCGGGTCGCTGCGTCTGAGCGAAATCGTCGCCGCTCAGCAGGCGACGCTCGTCTCGCTCGGCCCCCTCACCGTTCCGGCGTGGTACGGCTTCCTCAATCCCTTCGCGCTCGCGCTCTTCCTCGTCGCGAGCCTCGCCGAAGTCGGGCGCAACCCGTTCGACATCGGCGAAGCGCCGACCGAGATCGTCGGGGGGTACATCACCGAATACTCCAGCATCTACTTCGTGCTCTTCTTCCTCGGCGAATTCCTCCACATCTTCCTCAGCGCCGCGGTGCTCACGACGCTGTTCCTCGGTGGCCCCGCTGGGCCCGGCCCGGCGTGGCTCGGCATCGTCTGGTTCGGCGTGAAGATCTGGGCGGTGTTCCTCTTCACGCAGTGGTGTCGCGCGGCCGTCCCGCGCGTCCGGATCGACCAGATGCTCGAGATCGGCTGGAAAGGACTGCTCGTCCTCTCCTTTGCGAACCTGGTGCTCACGGCCATCATCGTGGGAGTGATAGCATGATTGGACTCCTCAAGTCGATGGCGACGACGATGAAGCACGCACTGGACGGCAAAACGTTCACCGTCGAGTATCCCGAGGAGGCCCCGGAGGTCTCCCCGCGGTTCCGCGGCATCCACAAGTTCAGCCAGGAGCGCTGTATCTGGTGTCGCCAGTGCGAGAAGGTGTGTCCGAACGACACCATCCAGATCGTTACCGACGACAAACGGCAGGGCGAACAGTACAACCTCCACGTCGCGCAGTGCATCTACTGCCGGCTCTGCGAGGAGGTCTGTCCCGTGGACGCCATTCTCCTCACGGAGAACTTCGAGTTCACCGGCGACACGAAACACGACCTCGTCTACAACAAAGAACAGCTCGGGAACGTCCCGTGGTACAAGGACATCGACCCGCTCGCGTCGCGCGAACCCGATCGCAGCGCGTGGGTGGGCGAGGGCGACGGGGAGGTCGACTACCAGTGAGTAGTCTCGAACTCGCGGCGTTCGCCGTCTTCGCGCTCGTTACCCTCGGCTTCAGCGCTGGCGTCGTCCTCTCGAAACACGCGTGGCACGCCGCGCTCTCGCTCGGCGGCGCGCTGTTGAGCGTCGCGGTCCACTATGTGATGCTCGACGCGGCGTTTGTCGCCGCGATGCAGGTGCTCGTCTACGTCGGTGACGTCCTCGTCCTGCTGGCGTTCGCCGTCATGCTCACCGACGACGAGGAGAGCGACGAGACGGAGGAGGTGGCCGCATGACCACGCGTCCCGAGCTCGCGACGGACGCGAACCTCGCCCGCGGTGCGGGCGCAGTCGTGCTGTTCGTCGTCCTCGCCGGCGCATTCCTCGTCGCCGACTTCGAGAGCGCCGCATGGTTCCCCGCTGACGCCTCGATGACGAGCGGGATCGGCTACGCGCTCATCGGCCTCGCCGGGGAGACGCCGCTGCTCACGAACGGGTTCCTCGCGGCCTTCGAGATCGTCGATATTGTGCTCGTCGCAGCCGTCGTTGCGGCGATCACGCTCGCGCGTACCGACGGGGGTGATGCGTAGATGGTCCCTCTCCAGTACTACCTGCTGTTCTCGGCGGCGATGTTCTGCATCGGCGTCTTCGGCGTGCTCGCACGTCGGAACGCGCTCGTTTACCTCATGAGCGTCGAACTCATGTTGAACGCCGCAAACATCGTCTTCGTCGCGTCGAGCGCACAGTACGGGACGATTTCCGGCCAGGTGTTCAGCCTGTTCACGATGGCGCTCGCCGCCGCCGAAGTCGCCGTCGGCATCGGGATCGTCCTCGTCGCGTACCGGAACTTCAAAGACATCGACATCACGAACCCGACGAGTATGAGGTGGTAAGATGGCGGACGTAACCGCAGCCGTCTCCGCGATACCCCTGGTGCCATTCGCGGCGTTCCTCGTCGCGTTACTCGTCGGTCACTACGCGCCCCGGTCGCTCCCGAAGGGCGGCGCGCTCCCCGGGATCGCCGCGACCGCGATTTCGCTCGCGCTCTCCGTGTGGGCCTTCCTCACGGTGAGCGCCGGCGGGGCGACGGTCTCGCAGGTCTGGACGTGGGTGCCGGCCGCGAACGACTCGTTCGCGCTCACCTTCGGGATGCTCGTCGATCCGCTCTCCGCGCTGATGGCCGTGATCGTCTCGGGCGTCTCGCTGCTCGTTCACGTCTTCAGCCTCGGCTACATGAACGAGGAAGGCGAGGGCGGGCTCCCGCGGTATTACGCCGGTCTCGGGCTGTTCACGGCGAGTATGCTCGCGTTCACGCTCGCGTCGAACCTCCTGCAGGCGTTCGTCTTCTTCGAGCTCGTCGGCTTCTGCTCGTGGTGGCTCATCGGCCACTGGTTCCGCGAGGAGGGACCGGCGTCCGCCGCGAAGAAGGCGTTCCTCGTCACCCGCTTCGGTGACTACTTCCTGCTTGTCGGCCTCGTCGGCGTCCTCGGGACGTTCGGCACGGCGGCGTTCGCCGGCGCGGAGTCGTTCCCGGCGCTCGCACACGCCGCACTCGAAGGCGAGACGACTGTCCGCACGTTCGGGTTCGCGCCCGAGACGTGGTTCACGCTCCTCGGCCTCCTGATCCTCGGCGGCGTGATTGGGAAATCCGCACAGTTCCCCCTCCAGACGTGGCTCCCGGACGCCATGGAGGGTCCGACACCCGTCTCCGCGCTCATTCACGCCGCGACGATGGTCGCAGCCGGCGTCTACCTCGTCGCCCGGATGTACGGGTTCTACGCGCTGACGCCGACAGTCCTCACGATCATCGCCCTGGTGGGCGGGTTCACCGCGCTGTTCGCCGCGACGATGGCGCTCGTCAAGCGCGAGATCAAGCAGGTGCTCGCCTACTCCACCATCAGCCAGTACGGGTACATCATGCTCGGGCTCGGCTCCGGTGGCTACGTCGCCGGCGTCTTCCACCTGCTGACGCACGCGACGTTCAAGGCGCTGCTCTTCCTCGGCGCGGGCGCGGTCATCATCGCGATGCACCACGACGAGGATATGTGGCAGATGGGCGGGCTCAGAAGTCGGCTGCCCACGGTCTACTGGGCGTTCCTCTCCGGATCGCTCGCGCTCGCCGGCATCGTGCCGTTCGCGGGCTTCTGGTCGAAGGACGCCGTGCTCCACCACGCGCTCACCGTCGGCCTCGGTGGACAGCCCCTCGTACTGCTCGCCTATCTGATGGGGCTCCTCGCGGTCGCCTTCACGGGGTTCTACACCTTCCGGATGGTGTTCCTCACCTTCCACGGCGAACCGCGGAGCGAGACTGCGCGTGACGCCGAACCCGCCTCCACGAACATGCGCGTTCCGGTCGCGATCCTCGGCGTGCTCGCCGCGGTCGTCGGCTTCGTCAACGTCGACCCGCTCAAGGGTCTCGTCGGCGAACGGCTGCTGTTCCTCGAACGCTGGCTGAACGGCCCGCTCCCGGGTCTCGCGGGCGCGACGGCCGAGCACTACCACGAGCTCGTCGTCGACGTCGCGGGGTTCCACACGATGGCGGTCAGCCCGGTCGTCTCCGCCGTCGTCTCGCTCGTCTTCGCCCTCGCCGGCGTCGCGCTCGCGTGGCGGTGGTACAACGTCCCCGACCCGGCCGAGAAGACGGACGCGCTTGGGCCGGTGAAGGCGCTGCTGTACAACAACTACTACCAGGACGAGTTTCAGACGTGGCTCGCAACGGGGGTCACCGAACCGCTCGCGCGTGCCGTTGATGTCTTCGACGGGAGCGTCGTGGACGGCGTCGTGAACGGCGTCTCCTCGACGAGCCTTGTCGCGTCGGAGCGGCTCCGGCGTACGCAGACCGGCGTCGTGACGACGTACACGACGCAGCTCGTCTTCGGCCTCGTCGTCTTACTCGTCCTCGTCCTCCTTCTCGGGGGGTGGTTCTGACATGCTCGTAGAAGCCCTACTCGCCGTCACGTTCGTCGCCGCGTTCGCCGTGCTACTCGCCCCGTCGAAGTACGCCGGTCGCCTCGCGGCCGTCCTCAGCCTAGCCCCGCTCGTCGGGAGCCTGTACGCGTACACGACGTTCGACGGGACGAACAATGCCCTACTCGGTGGGACGCCGGCCTTCGAGACGACCGCCCCCTGGGTTGAAATCGGCGGCTACGCGATCAACTGGCACGTCGGCCTCGACGGGATCAGTCTCCCGCTCGTCCTTCTCACAGCCGTTCTAACGACGGTCGCCGTCGTCGCGGCGTGGGACACGATCGAGGAGCGCCGCTCGCTGTTCTACGCGCTCCTCCTGTTCACGGAGGCGAGCCTGTTCGGCGTCTTCTCGGCGCTGGACTTCTTCGTCTGGTTCGTCTTCTGGGAGTTCGTCCTCGTGCCGATGTACCTGCTCGTCGCAGTGTACGGCGGTCCGCGCCGGCGCTACGCCGCGATCAAGTTCTTCGTCTACACGAACGTCGCGAGCCTCGTGCTGTTCGTCGGCTTCGCGATGCTCGTCGTCGCGACGCCGGTCGAGAGCTTCGGGCTCGCGGCCGTCGCCGAGGCGGTCCGGTCGGGTGCGGTCACGGGGGCGTTCGGGCTCTCGGCGAGTGCGCTCACCGGCGTCGCCTTCCTCGCGCTCTTCTTCGGCTTCGCCGTCAAGAGCGCGTTCGTCCCGTTCCACACGTGGCTCCCGGATGCGTACACGGAGGCCCCGACGCCCGTCACAGTGCTGCTCGCGGGCGTCGTCACGAAGATGGGGACGTACTCGCTGTTGCGCTTCAACGTCACGATGTTCCCCGACCTGATTCGTCAGTGGGCGCTCCCGCTCGCCGTGCTCGCGGTCCTCACCGTCCTCTACGGGTCGCTCGCGGCGCTCGCACAGCGTGACGCTAAACGTCTCGTCGCCTACACGTCGATCCCGTCGATGGGCTTCGTGCTCCTCGGAAGCGTCGCCGCGACGAACTACGGGCTCGCCGGCGCGACCTTCCAGATGGTGAGCCACGGCCTGCTCGTCGGCGCGCTCTTCCTCGCCGTCGGCTACGTCGAGGACGCGACGGGCACGCGGATGATCAACAAGCTGAGCGGGCTCGCCGATCGGCTCCCCGTGGCGGCGGCGGTGCTCGTCGCCGGCGCGTTCGGCTACATGGGCCTCCCGCTCATGTCCGGTTTCGCGGGCGAGTTCTTCGTCTTCACCGGCTCGTTCGCCGCGTCGTACCCGCACGCACAGCTCGTCACCGCTGTCGCGATGTTCGGGATCGTCGTCATCGCCGGCTACTTACTGCGGCTCCTCCAGCGCGTCCTCATGGGGCCGCTGGAGGCACCGACGACGGTGACGGCCCGCTCGCGGCGCGAACTCGCGCCCGCGGTCGTCCTCGTCCTCCTCTCGATCTATCTCGGGGTCGCCCCCGGGTCGCTGATGGGGACGATTCAGGACGCCGTCGGGGCGCTCGTCGCGCTCATCGGAGGTGGTCTCTAAATGGCGCTTCCCCCACTCACCCCCCAGTACGTCCTCGGTCTCGCCGCACTGCTCGTCCTCGCCGTCGACGCGATCGCGCCGACGACGCGGAAGAACGGCCTGCTCGCCGGGATCACGACGCTCGCGGGCGTGACGAGCGCCGGCGTCGCCGCGTGGTTCCTCGCGAGCGGCGCGGGGCGCACGACGCTCTTCGACGGCGCGTTCGCCGTCGACGCCTCGACCTCGTTCTTCACCGTGGTCTTCGGCTGCGTCGCCGCGCTCGTCGCCGTCGCGAGCTACGACTACGTGCGCGACGAACCGCATCGCGCGGCCTACTACGCGCTCATCCTGCTCGCGACCGCCGGGATGAGCGTTATGGCGGCCGCGAACTCCCTCGTCACCGGGTTCCTGGCGATCGAACTCGTCAGCCTCCCGGCGTACGCGCTCGTCGCGTACCTCAAGCGCGACGCGGGGAGTGCCGAAGCCGGCCTGAAGTACTTCCTCGTCGGCGCGCTCTCCTCCGCGATCCTCGTCTACGGCATCAGCCTCGTCTACGCCGCGACGGGGGTCTTCGGCTTCGACGCGCTCGCGACGGCCGTCCAACGCACCGAACACGCCACCGTGCTTGGTGCCGGCGTCGTCATGCTGATCGGCGGCTTCGCGTTCAAGACCGCGAGCGTCCCCTTCCACTTCTGGGCCCCCGAGGCCTACGAGGGCGCGCCCGCGCCGATCAGCGCGTTCCTCTCGTCGGCCTCGAAGGCCGCCGGGTTCGTGCTCGCGTTCCGCGTCTTCCTGCTCGCCTTCCCGCTCGCGGCGTTCGAGGGGCTCGGGATTCCGTGGACGCTCGTCTTCGTCGTCCTCGCCGTCGCCACAATGACGCTCGGCAACGTCGCTGCGGCGACGCAGACGAACGTCAAGCGGATGCTCGCCTACTCGAGCATCGGGCACGCCGGCTACGTACTCATTGGGCTCGCCGCGCTCTCCGGCCCGGCGTCGAGCGACGTCGCGGTCGTCGGGGCGAGCTTCGCCCACCTGTTCGTCTACGGCTTCACGAACACCGGCGCATTCCTCGTCGTCGCGCTCGTCGAGCGCTGGGGTGTCGGGCAGACGTTCGACGACTACGCCGGCCTCGGCCGGTCGGCCCCGGTCGCGTCCGCGGTTCTCGCCGTCCTCCTGTTCAGCCTCGCCGGCCTCCCGGTCGGGGGTGGCTTCTGGACGAAGTACGCCCTCTTCCTCGGTGCCGTCCAGTCGGGCCTCTGGTGGCTCGCCGCCGTCGGCGTCGTCAACAGTGCGCTCTCGCTGTTCTACTACAGCCGGCTCGTCAAGGCCGTTTGGGTGGACGACCCCGGCGAGACGGGCGTCGCCCGCGAACGGCCGGCCGGCATCTACGCCGCCGTCGTCGCCGCCGCCGTCGTCACCGTCGCGCTCCTCGTCGCCCCCGACGTCGTCTTCTCGTGGGCTGACGCGGCGGCGAGCGCGCTCGTGAGCGCGTAACCGGCGGAGACGGCAGGCTTTACTGCCCGTCGGCCCAGAACTAACGTAGATGGTATCTCGTCTGGTGCTCGGTAGCGGGACGGTCGCACACACCGTTCTGGAGGCGATCCACGAGCGCTCCGGCGAACTGCTCGTCCTCGACCCCGACGAGAGCCGCATCGAGTCGCTGCGCAACGAGACGGTCGCCGCCGAGACGGCGGACGTCACCGACCCCGCGGCGATCCTCGCGCTCGGTGGCGACCCGGACGTCGTGTTCGTCGCGAGCGACGACGCCACGCGGAACGCGCTTGCGGCCGAAGCCGCATCGACGGCGCTTCCGGACGCCTACATCGTCGCGTACACCGGAACGGGTGCGACCGCCGACCACCGGAGACGGCTGCACGCGGCCGCCGATCGGATCTGTTCGGCCGGCGCGGCAGTCGTCGATCACGTCGAGGCGGGCGTCGAACGCGGGACTGACACCCGGGCGCGCCGCCTCCGCGAGACCCTCGAGGCCGTGGACGGGACCCTGACGGTGCTCGCTCACGACAACCCCGACCCGGACGCGATCGCCTCGGCGATCGCGCTCTGTCGGATCGCCGAAGCGCTCGGCATCGAGGCCGAACCCTGCTATTTCGGGGACATTAGCCACCAGGAGAACCGCGCGTTCGTCAATCTCCTCGAACTCGAACTCACGCGTCTCGACCCCGAGGAGGAGTACGCCTTCGACGCCGTCGCGCTCGTCGATCACTCCGCACCCGGCGTCAACGACCAGCTCGCCTCCGACGTCGACGTCGACGTTGTCATCGACCACCATCCCGCGAAGGGCGAGGTGTCGGTGCCGTTCGCGGACATCCGTGAGGACGTCGGCGCGACGAGCACGATCATGACGCAGTATCTCGACTGCTTCGGCGTCGAGCGCACAGAGATGCTCTCGACCGCGCTCCTCTACGGCATCCGGATCGACACGAAGGACTTCAAACGCGAGATCACCCAGCAGGACTTCACGGCGGCAGCCGACCTCCTTCCGAACGCGGACATCGACATCTTGGAGCGGATCGAGAGCCCCTCGATCAGCGCGGACACCCTCGAGGTGGTCGCGCGCGGGATTCGGAACCGGGAGGTCGAGGGCGACGTGTTGGCCTCCTGTGTCGGGGCGATAACCGACCGGGACGCGATCGCGCAGGCCGCCGATCAGCTGCTCGCGATCCAGGGGGTGACCGTCACCTTCGTCTACGGGTTCATGGACGGGACGATCTACGCCTCCGCGCGCGGTCGCGGGAACGACGTCGATCTCGGCGAGGTGCTCCGCGTCGCGTTCGACGACATCGGGAGCGCGGGTGGCCACACGGACATGGCGGGTGCACAACTCCCGCTCGGCGTCTTCGATGCCGTCCAGGACGAGGACGACACGTTGGCTGCGGTCCTCGAGGGCGCGATCACGCCGCGGTTCTTCGCCGCGGTACGCGACGAGGTGGACTCGGGGGCGCTCACACCGGTCGGCGACGCGACCGCGGAGTAGCCTCACAGCCGGTCGACGTGAGAAACGCCACAATCGGGGCTGTCGTGCGGGAATACATCCATCGTGGTCGCGGTGTGGCAACGCGTTTTTGTCGATCGACCGCGTCGATGCGACACGATGGACGAACCGTTCGACGTCGACGCCGGCGGGAAACCGCGGGTCCGAGACTACATGACGCAGGACGTCGCAACCGTCGCACCGGAGGACACCGTCGCCGAGGTTTCCCGACGCATCGTCGAGAGCGATGGCCACAACGGGTTCCCGGTGACGCAGGGACGGAAGGTCGAGGGGTTCGTCACGGCGCGTGACCTGTTGCTCGCCGACGACGTCACGCCGATGTTTCGCGTGATGTCGGATGACTTACTCGTCGCACACCCGGAGATGGACGTCAACGACGCGGCGCGCGTCATCCTCCGCTCGGGCATCCAGAAGCTCCCGGTCGTGGACGACGCGGGGACGCTCGTCGGCATTATCTCGAACGCGGACGTCATCCGCTCGCAGATCGAGCGTGCGACGCCGGAGAAGGTCGGGAAACTACTGCGGACGTTGGAGACGATCCACGACGTGGACGCGAGCGAGGAGCGTCGAGAGGTGGCAATCGCGGACCTCGTGCCGACGCAGGGGAAGGTGTACGCGGACGAACTCGAAGGGCGGCGCTATGAGATCGAGCACGGGCTCACGGAGCCGCTCGTGGTCATCGACAACGGCGGCGACCTCCTGCTCGCGGACGGCCATCACCGCGCGATGGCGGCGCACACGACCGGCGTCGAGACGATGGACGCGTACGTCATCGACCTCGGGACGCGCGTCGACCTCGGTATGGCCCGGACGGCCCGCGAGGAGGGGTTGGCGTCTGTCGAGGACGTGAACGTCGTCGATTACGCGCGCCACCCACTCGTGGAGACGACCGAACGCTTCCAGTAGGGCGGCCTGCCGGCGTCACGTATTTCTGTCCGGTCACATCTAACCCTCATTATCCATCGATGATTTTTATACTCACCTCCGTGTATTGTATATACGAACCATGACCGACGAGGGATCCAACGACGACGTAGAGCTCGAGGTTCGGCTCGCGGAACAGGACGAGTTCGAGCCGCCCGAATCGTTCGTCGAACAGGCCAACGTCACGGACGCGGGGATCTACGAGGAGTTCGAGGAGAACTGGCCCGACTGTTGGGAGGGCGCTGCCGATCTGCTCTCGTGGGACGAGGACTACGAGACGGTGCTCGACGACTCGAACCCGCCGTTCTACGAGTGGTTCACCGGCGGCAAACTGAACGCCTCGTACAACTGTATCGACCGCCACCTCCCCGAGCGTGCCGACGAGGCTGCCCTTGAGTGGGTCGGCGAACCGGTCGAGGAGGACAACCGAACGATAACCTACGAGGAACTCCACCGCGAGGTCAACGAGGCCGCCGCCGTACTTCGCGACCTCGGCGTCGGTGAGGACGACATCGTGACGCTGTACATGCCGATGATCCCGCAGCTCCCCATCGTCATGCTCGCCTGCGCGCGCATCGGCGCGCCCCACTCCGTCGTCTTCGCCGGCTTCTCCGCCGAAGCGCTCGCCACGCGGATGAACGCCGCCGACTCCGAATACCTCGTCACCTGCGACGGCTACTACCGCCGCGGCGACCCCCTCGATCACCTCGAGAAGACCAACACGGGTCTCGCGGACGTCGAGCACGGCGTCGACACCGTCGTCGTCGATCGACTCGGCTCGAACGGCGACGACTTCGGTCACGACCTCGCGGACGACCAGCACGACTACGACGACCTGCTCGCCGACCACGAGGGCGCGACGGTCGAACCGGTCGAGCGCGACGCCGAGGACATGCTCTTCCTCATGTACACCTCCGGCACGACCGGCCAGCCGAAGGGAGTGAAGCACACCACCGCCGGCTACCTCGCATGGACGGCGTGGACCTCGCAGAGCGTCCTCGACATTAAGCCGGAGGATACCTACTTCTGTGCGGCCGACATCGGGTGGATCACCGGGCACTCCTACATCGTCTACGGCCCGCTCGCCCTCGGTACCACCTCGATGATGTACGAGGGAACGCCCGACTACCCGACCCGCGAGCGCCTCTGGGAGATCATCGAGGCGTACGAGGCCGATCAGCTCTACACCGCGCCGACGGCGATCCGCTCGTTCATGAAGTGGGGCGAAGAGTACCCCGAGCGCCACGACCTCTCCAGCCTCCGGCTCCTCGGGACCGTCGGCGAACCGATCAACCCGCGCGCGTGGAAGTGGTACTACACGCACATCGGGAACGAGGAGGCACCGATCGTCGACACCTGGTGGCAGACCGAGACCGGCGGTCACATGGTGACCACGCTCCCCGGCGTCAACGACATGAAACCCGGGAGCGCCGGCCCCGCTCTCCCCGGCCTCGACGTCCAGATCGTCGATACGTCCGGCGAGGCGGTCGAGCAGGGACGCGCGGGCTACCTCACCGTCCAGAAGCCGTGGCCGGGCATGCTTCGGACGCTCTACAACAACGACGAGCGCTTCATCGAGGAGTACTGGGCGGAGTACTCCGACACGGACAGCGACGATCCCGAGGACTGGGTCTACTTCCCCGAGGACGGTGCGAAGGTCGACGAGGACGGCTACATCACCGTACTCGGCCGCGTCGACGACGTGATCAACGTCTCGGGGCACCGTCTCGGGACGATGGAGATCGAGTCCGCCATCGTCGGCGTCGAGGGCGTCGCCGAGGCCGCCGTCGTCGGCGGCGAGCACGACTTGAAGGGCGAGGCCGTCTACGCCTACGTCATCCTCGAAGAGGGGTACGAGGGCGACGACGAGATGCGCGCGGCCATCGTCGAGGGCGTCGAGGACGCCATCGGCCCCATCGCGCGCCCCGAAGCGGTCGTCTTCACGCCCGAACTCCCGAAGACCCGCTCCGGGAAGATCATGCGCCGCCTCCTCGAAGACATCGCGAACGACGAGGAGCTCGGCGATACGTCCACGCTCCAGAACCCGGAAATCGTCGAGGACATCCGCGGGAAGTCCGACGACTGACGCGACGGCCGCGGCCCGCCGAGCGGCCGGACGGTTTAGGGGCGGCCGCCCTCATCGTTCGCGTATGGCCGACGAAGCGCTCTGCTTCGACATGTACGGCACGCTCTGTAACGTCTCCAGCGTCACGGACGCGATCGAATGCGAACTTGACGTCCCGGGCGGACTCGCGGCCGACATCGACGCCTGCTGGCGCTCCAAACAGATGGAGTACGCCTTCCACCGCGGCGCGATGGACCGCTACGAACCGTTCGACACCGTGACGCGTGAGGCGCTTGACTACGCGCTCGACTACTACGGGCTCGATACCGACGCGGCGGACGCGCTGATGACCGCGTACGACGACCTCGAACCCTACCCGGAAGTCCTCGACGCGCTCGACACGCTCAGCGCGGACCGTGACGCCGTCGTCTTCTCGAACGGGACGCCCGCGATGCTTGACGCTCTCGCCACGAACACCGGGATCGACGCACGCGTGGACGCCCTCGTCAGCGCGGACGATGTCGGCGCGCTCAAGCCCGACCCTGCCGTGTACGCCCACGTCGCGGACCAGCTCGACCGACCGCTCTCTGCGTGTCGTCTCGTCTCCTCGAACGGCTGGGACGTCGCGGGCGCGAGCGCCGCCGGGATGGCGACTGCGTGGGTGAACCGCGACAACGACCCCGCAGAGCGCGTCGGCGGGGACGCGGACCTGATCGTTGAGGATCTCGAGGTACTCGCGAGCGCGCTTTGACCTCCTCCCACCCCTGAAGGATGGGATTTCGCCTTGTACTTCTGTAACACTGCGTCCCGCGACTCGTCTCCTTCCGCTCGTCACTCCTCTGCGTCTACGTCTACGTCCGTCGGCGTCGCATCGTCGTACTGGGAGGCGTACGAGACGAGCACCAACAATACACCGAGCGTCAGCCCGACCATCACAGCCCCGTAGATCGCGAGGTTCAGCGGCGTTAGCGCGAACGTGATCGGCCCCAGCGATCCGACGGTCCCGTCGAGGACGTTCGGTCGGACGACGTAGCCGAGCACGTAGCCGAAGAGCGCGGAGACGGCTACCGCGACGGCGTAGATGACGAAAACGACGCGACGGCCCGCGGTAGACGCGATAGTGCTCACATCTGTCTCTCGGTGCCGAAGGCGATTAGCCTTTGCCGTCGCCGACCGTTCGTTCCCCTATGGAAGAGAAGGAGAAACTGCTGATCACGCTCTACGGCGTCGCCGCCACGATGCTGGTCGCGACGTTCCTCGTGGTCATCACGTAACGACCCACGCAATACGACGAAAGCGGAACCGTCACGAAAAGAACTACTGCCTCAGTCGGCCGTGTTCGACTCGACGTCGTCTGACTCTTCTTCGCCGCCGTCGGCGAGCATCGTTTGTCGCTTCCCCTCATACCACTGCCACTCGTTGCTGAACTGATCGGACTGCTTGAGGTTCCACGGGTCGGCGGAGTCGATACGCTTGCCGTACTTCGAGGACTGCCAGATGTTCCAGATGAAGGCGATCACGCCGAATGTCATGATGAACGCGCCGACCGTCGCGACGGCGTGCCACGTCATGAACTGCGGGAGGTACGTGGCGTACCGGCGCGGCATCCCACCGTAGCCGAGGATCAGCATGGCGATGAACGTGACGTTCCCACCGATGATAGAGAGCCAGAAGTGCCAGAGGGCGAGCTTCCGGTCGTACATCCGGCCGGTCATGATCGGGAACCAGTAGTACATCGCCGCGAAGAGCGCGAACCCGATCGCGCCGAAGACGATGAAGTGGAAGTGCCCGACGACGTAGTAGGTGTCCTGCATCACGAGGTCGAAGGGCACGGCGGCGAGGAAGACGCCGGTCACGCCACCGATGATGAAGTTCTGGACGAAGCCGACCGAGAACAGCATCGGTGCGGTCATCCGGAGTTTCCCGTTCCACAGCGTCGTAATCCAGTTGAACACCTTCACGGCGGATGGTATCCCGATGGCCAACGAGATCGCCATGAACGAAGCGGTCAACCGCGGGTTCATACCCGTCGTGAACATGTGGTGTGCCCACACGCCAAAGGAGAGGATCCCGATGGCGAGCGTGGAGTAGACGACGAACTTGAACCCGAAGAGCTTGCGGCCCGCGAACCTCGGGAGGATGAGGCTAACGAGCCCCATTGGTGGCAGGACGAGGATGTACACCTCAGGGTGTCCGAAGAACCAGAAGAGGTGCTGCCAGAGCATCGCGCCGCCACCTGCGCCGGCGAAGAACGTCGTCCCGAAGTTTCGATCGAGCAACAGCATGGTGATCGCTGCGGTCAGGATCGGGAAGGCGAACAGGATGAGTCCCCCCTGAGTCAGGATCGTCCAGCTGAAGATGTCGAGCTTGCTCCACGGGACGCTCACGCTATCGCGCTCGGCGACGATGGTCGCGATGAAGTTGATCGCGCCCATCGTCGTCGAGAATCCCGAGAGGTGGAACCCGAGGAGGAACACGTCGACGCCGGTCCCCTGCATCTGAGTCGAGAGGGGCGTGTAAAGCGTCCAGCTCGTCTTCGCAGCCTGAATGTCGATACCGATGAGCGGCAGGAAGAAGCCCGCCCACATCAAGATCGTGGCGAACGGGAGGATCCAGAACGCGATGGCGTTGATCCGCGGGAACGCCATGTCGTCGGCGTCGACGAGTAGCGGGATCATGTAGTTCGCGAACCCGAAGATGAGCGGGGCTGCGAACAGGAACAGCATCGTGATCCCGTGTGTGGTGAGTAGGGCGTTGTAGAGCCCGATCCCACCGAACGACGCGAGGAAGTCCATCCCCGGTGTCGTGAGTTCGACACGCATGAGCATCGCCGTGATCCCGCCCCAGGCGAACGCGACGATGCCGAAGAGCGAGTAGAGGATGCCGAGGTCCTTGTGGTCGACGGTGGTGAGCCACCGAGTCAGTCCAGCCGGTTTTTCTTCGTGCCCGTGCCCGGTGCTTTCGCCGTAGCCGCCCCCGCCGACAGGTGTGTACGCCTGCCAGTCTTCGAGGCGGGTCAGCCACCCCGCCACGATCAGGAGCAGCAGCCCCATCAGCACCGAGAAGACGAGTTCGGGGGAGACTGCCATATTCGGAAGTGGGGATCCCACGGTAAAGAAAGGTACGGGTTCGCCGGTCGTCCGAAGCCGACTCGTCAGCCGATTACGGGCCGACCTCGACGTCCTCTTCGACCTCGATCCGCCGTGCAGCGACGTACGTCAGGATCGCGAGTCCGACGAACGGGAGGACGAGGAGCGCGTACTGGAGGACTCGGCTGAAGGTCGTGTCGTTCGCCCACGGATTGGCGACGAAGAAAACAGCCGCGAAAACGACGATTATGGCGAGCGGGATGATGTTCACCGCGATGTCGAGGAGGACCTCCTTCTCGAACACGCTGGATTTGGACGTCATTGCGTGATTGTGCGGTCCCCGAGCAAATATATGTTGAGGGTTTCGCTCAGAGGTAGCCCCGCTCGTAACAGAAGAAGGCGATCGCAGCGAGTATCGCGATCCCGCCCGCGCCGGCGAGCGCGATCCCGCGGTTGAGACGCGTCGTAAAGACGAGGAGCGCGACGCCGACGCCGCTGACGAGAGCTCCCATCCCGAGCGATGCCGGCCACAGCGAGTCGACGTAGCCGGACTCACGGAGGATCCCGACAACACTCGTCTCGAGCAACAGCACACCACCGATTCCGACCGGGAGAAGGTATTTGCCGAGGAACACGCCGAACTCGGTGAGGACGAGTCCGAGCGCGACGAACACCGGCCACGGGCTCGCGCGACGATACTGTTCGCTCAGGCCCGATTGTTCTTCCATACCGATGCGTTGGAGCGCGGACGTAAGAAGCGTATCGCTCCGGGATTGTCGCCGTTCAGAACGGGCTGAACTCCGTCCCGAAGACGGAGCCGATGTAGACGACAGCGACGAGGAACAGCCAGATGGCGTCGACGAAGTGCCAGTACCACGAGACAGTCGTGACGGAGACGTGCCGGTCGGCGTCGTAGTGCCCGCGCAGCCCACGCACGAGGAGAATCCCGAGCAGGAGCACACCGAAGGACACGTGCAGTCCGTGGATCCCGGTGAGCCCGAAGAAGGCGCTCGCGAAGATCCCGGAGACGAGGGTGAACCCCTCGTGGACGATGAGCTCGTAGTACTCGTAGATCTGTCCGCCGATGAAGACGACGCCGAGGAGGAAGGTGACGAGAAGCCCTTGGATGAAGCCCTGGTGGTTCCCTTTCTGGAGTTGGCCCTCGGCCCAGTGGATAGTGAAACTGGAGAGCACGAGCAGGATCGTGTTGACGACAAGGACGCTCGTGAGGAGCCCGCTCTCGGGGAGGTACTCCGTGTGCCAGCCGCCAACACGGATGAAGAAGTAGTACGCGAAGCCGGCACCGAAGGTGGCGATGTCCGTCCCGAGGAACAGGAGCATCCCGAGCCGGAGCGACGCGCCGCCGTTGTGCGACCCGCGGTCCCAGAAGTCGACGATGAACGCCTGATAGATCCAGCCGAGCATCCCGGCGATACTGACGATCCAGCCCGCGCCGAATACGCCGAGGCCGACCGTCGTCGAGACGAGGTCGGAGCCGTGCCCGATCACGTACAACGATGCGCCGGTGTAGACGACCAGTAACCCGAGGGCCGTGACGAACGGCCACCAACTCGCCTCGCCGTAGCCGCGCGGCCAGTCGCGGACGGCGGGCAGGAAGTGTGCGTGGTCGTCGCTTTCCTCCGTAGCCATATACTGGCGGGTAACGCGGGATACGTTAAAAAACCTCCCAACTGAGTCCGATTCCGGCGTCGAGTCGAGGGATACCTCTCGCCATCGAGAATACGTACCGCGGTGGAAAACGGAATCGAGACGGGGTCAGACCGACGGTGCCGCGAGCGCCGCAGTCCCGTCGGTCGTGGTCGCGTTCGTCGTCGTTGCGTTCGACGTAGTCGTGGTCGCGTTCGTCGTTGCCGCGCTGGACGGACTCGACGATTCTGAGCTACTCGATCCGCTGGCCTCCTGTTGGGCCTGCTGGGCCTGCTGGCTCGCCCACTGCTCGTACGTCGTCTGGTTCTTCACGATGACGTCGGCGAGCATGTTGGAGTGACCCGCTCCACAGAACTCCGCACAGTAGAGGACGTACGGCTCCTCGCGGACGGAGTCGCTATTGATCTCGGTCGCGATGTACGTCGTCCGGGCGGGGAAGGCGTCCTTCTTCAGTCCGAGTGCGGGGATGTGGACGGAGTGGAGCACGTCGCGTGACGTGACCCGTAACACCACCTGTTTCTCGGCGGGGAGAACGAGCTTACTGGACGTGAAGTTCGTCCCATCGTGCTGGTAGTGGAACTGCCACGACCACTGGTAGGAGTCGACGTGGACGACGGTCGTGTCGGGCTGCTCCATCATCTGCTGGGAGTCCTCCTGGGACGAGAGAACGTACGGCGATCCCATTGCGCCGTACGCGACGAGACCGACGAACAACAGGACGACTGCGGTCGCGGCGGTCCACGTGATTTCGAGACGACGGTTCTCCTGAGTGGGCTTCGCTTCGTCGGCCTTCCGGAACTTCCAGATGGCGTAGAAGAGGACCCCTTCGACGATGATCGTGATGGGAAGTGCGACGGCGAGCAGTAGATTGCTGACGTTGTTGATGTACTGGCTCGTCACCGACGACGCCGCGGCGGCCGGTTGTGCGGCGACGACGAACGGCACCAGCCCCATCAGTCCCATCGTAAGGACGGACGAGAGCCGCTTCCGGGACATTGCTATCCGATCGTTGGGAAGTGCCGGACAAGTAACTACCGACTCGGGCTCCGTGGGCGGGAGTCGGGGGGGATAAGTACGCCCCGACCCAACCCTCGACAGAGTCATCGTGCGACCGATACGTCCCCGTCTCACCCACGTGCTCGTCGCCGCGATCCTCGGCGTCTATGCGCTCCTCGTCGTCGGTGCGACGACGGCGCTGACGGACGCCGCTGCGGCCTGTCAGACGTGGCCGGCCTGCGAGGGCCAGTGGTTCGCACTCACCTCGTTCCCGCTGGAGGTCGTCTGGGCACACCGCCTCCTCGCGGTCCTCGTCGGGGTGTTCCTCGTGGGGACGGTCGCGCTCGCGTACGTCGACGACACTGACACCCGCGTCCTGGGGGCGATCGGTGTCGCGCTCGTCTGCTATCCGCTGCAAGTCGCTGTCGGCGCGCTCGCCGCGACGAATGCCGTTGCCTACGTCCCAGCGGTTCACCTTGGACTCGGCGTCGCCATCTTCGCCGCGCTCGTGGTCGCGCTCGCGTGGGCGCTCGAATCGCGGACCGCCGACGAACCCTCCGCGGAGTGGGACGGCGAACCGAAGGACGGCGACGATCCCGCGCCGTCGGCGGCCGCATCGTCACCCGGCGACCTCGGGTGGCGCGCGCTCGCCGGTGCCTACTTCCGGATGATGAAACCGCGGCTGATGTGGCTGCTCTGCCTCGTCGCCTCGGCGGGGATGGCGCTTGCAGCCGGTCCCGCCCTCGACTCGCGGACGGTCGTCCTCACTCTCCTCGGCGGCGTGCTCTCGATCGGCGCGAGCGGGACGTTCAACCACGTCCTAGAGCGCGACGTCGACCGGAAGATGAACCGCACCGCGGACCGGCCGCTGGCGAACGACGCGATCCCGAAGCGGAACGCGCTCGCATTCGGTGCCTTCCTCGCCCTCGCCTCCATCACCGTCTTCTCCCGACTCGGCTTGCTCACCGCGTTCCTCGGTCTGACGGCGATCGTCTTCTACTCCGTCGTGTACACGCTTGTCTTGAAGCCGAACACCGTCCAGAACACCGTCATCGGTGGTGCTGCGGGCGCACTTCCGGCACTCATCGGGTGGTCGGCCGTCACGGGGTCGATCGGGGTCCCGGCGCTCGCGCTCGCCGGCGTCATCTTCCTCTGGACGCCCGCACACTTCTACAACCTCGCGCTCGCCTACCGCGACGACTACGAGCGCGGCGGCTTCCCGATGATGCCGGTCGTCCGCGGGGCCGCGGTCACGCGCAAGCACATCGTCGGCTGGCTCGGCGCGACGCTCGTCGGCGCGGCCATCCTCGCCGCCGTGGCTGACCTTGGTTGGATCTACGCCGCGACCGTCGTCGCGCTCGGCGGCGTCTTCCTCTGGATGGTCGTTCGGCTCCACGAGGAGCGCGATCGGGCCGCCGCGATGCGCTCGTTCCACGCCTCGAACGCCTTCCTCGGCGCGATGCTCGTCGCCGTTCTCGTCGATGCACTCGTGATCTGACGCGATGCACCCGACCATCGACCACGTCCCGACGCCCGACACCGCGACGCTCCTCCGCTGGGGCGCGGTGGTGAACGCGGAGATCCTGGTGACGCTCGCGTACGTCCTGCTCTCGCCGAACATTCCGACGGACCCACTCGTCTACGTCTACCCGTGGGTGTGGGTGACCGTCGCCGCGTGGGCGGTTCTGCGCGTTCGGCCGACGCCGACGTCGCAGCGCGTCCGCTGGGCCGCGGCCGTCGTCGGTATCGTGTACTTTCTCCTCGTCGGCTACGCCGGTGGCCTCTATCACCTCTCCGGAGCGGGCCTCGGCCTCTCGATCCACTGGCTCCCGCCGGGATGGGGGCCAGCACCCGTGTACAGCGCGAGCGCGTTCACTGTCGTCCTCATGCCGTTCAAAGTCGTGGGGTACGCCGCGCTCGCCTACCTCGTCTCCGTCACCGTCCGAGACGCCTCGGCGTCCGCGCTCTCCGGGCTCGTCGGCCTCGTCTCCTGTGTCTCCTGTACGTGGCCGGTGCTCGCGACGATCGCGACGGGGCTCTTCGGCAGCGCCTCGGCCCTCTCGTCGCTCGCGATGACCCGCGCGTACGGCGTTTCGACGGTTGTCTTCGTCGTCTCCGTCCTCGCGCTAACGTGGCGACCGACGCGCTAGCGCGAGAGCGATACCCTTACCGCGCCCTCGCACCCACACTCGAGTAGTGATGGCTCCGGTCGTAGTCGCCGACGACGTCTCCGAGCGCTACGGTGACACCGTCGCGCTCGACGGCGTTTCGCTGACCGTCGAGGCGGGCGAGGTGTTCGCGCTCATCGGGCCGAACGGTGCCGGCAAGACGACGCTTACGCGCTGTCTCACGGGCACGCGAACCCCGGATAGCGGGCGCGTCGAACTGCTCGACGAGGCCCCGAACGAGGCTGCAAAAGAGCGTCTCGGCCTGCTCCCGCAGGACTTCAACCCCCCCGATCGGTTGAGCGCGCGCGAGCTCGTCGCCTACTACGCCGGTCTCTACGACGACGCGCGCGACCCCGATGACCTCCTTCGAACCGTCGGCATGGACCCCGACATCGAGACGTGGTACGGCGACCTGAGCGGCGGCGAGCAGCGCCGTACCTGCGTCGCGGCGTCGCTCGCGAACGATCCGGACGTCCTCTTCGTCGACGAGCCGACGACGGGGATCGACCCCGCGGGACGACGCGCGCTCTGGGACGTCTTCGAGGCTCTCGCGGATCGTGGAACGACCGTCTTCCTCACGACGCACTACATGGCGGAGGCCGAGCGCCTCGCGGACCGCGTTGGCCTCCTCGCGGACGGCGAACTCGTCGCGACGGGCTCGCCCGCCAGCCTCATCGCCGAGTACGGCGGCGAGCAGTACGTGTCGGTGGAGACGGAAGCTGATCCGGCTGCCCTCGACGACCTCGACTATGACGTGACGCGCGAAGGTGATTCGCTTCACATACTCGGCGTTGAACCGACCGAGATCGGTGACCTCGCCGCCGAGCTCGACGTCCGCGGGATCGACTTCGACGCGCTCGCGTGGACGGAGCCCGATCTGGAGGATGTCTACCTCCGGCTGGCCGACGACCCGACGCTCGCGACGACGGATACAGCGGGGATCAAGGCGTGACACGTATATCCCGAATCGCGGCAGAGGCGCGCGCTGCCTACAAGTCGTTCGTCCGGCGGCGCGTCGCCGTCTTCTTCACGTTCTTCTTCCCGATCCTGCTTATCGTCATCTTCGCGGGGCTCGTCCGCACGGGCGGGGGCGGGACGGGGATGTTCAGTCAGCCGCCGGGCTACTACGTGCCCGCGTACCTCGCCGTCGTCGTCCTGTTCACCCCGCTCTCGCGTGTCGGGAGCGAGGTGGCACGCTTCCGCGAGGGCAACCGCTTCGAGAAGCTCGCGGCGTCGCCGATGCGCCGCTGGGAGTGGCTCGTCGCCCAGACCGCCGTCAACACCGTGCTCATCGCGCTCGCCTGCGCGGTGTTGCTCGCCCTCCTCGCCGCCACGGGCGCGCAGTTCCGGCTCTCCCCGTGGCTCGTCCCGTTCGTGCTCACGGGTTCGGTGTTGTTCTGTGGGGTCGGCGCGATCCTCGGATCGCTCGCGGATAGCCAGGACGGCGCGATCACGGCGTCGAACGGGATCGCGCTTCCGCTCCTCTTCCTCTCGAACACCTTCCTCGGCCCCGCATCGCTCCCCGCGTGGTTCCGCCCCGTGACGGATCTCTCGCCGCTCAGCTACTTCGCGTACGGCGTGCGTGCGGCGACGTATCCGGGGAGCCACGCCGGGTGGCCGGGGTCGGTCGCCGCCGATTACGCGGTCCTGCTCGTCCTCGCGGTCGCCGCGTTCGCGCTCGGCGCGTGGCTCATCCCGTGGGCGGAGCGCTAGCGGACCATCGGCGTCCACGAGTACATGTGATTCAGCATCCAGTAGGTGACGACGCCGAGGGCGAGGCTGAGCGTCCACGATGCGACGGCGATCTTCCCGACGGTCGGGTGTGACGTGCTGGGGAGTTCGTCGGGATCGTGGGTGAGCCCGAGGACGACCGCGTGGAGGACGACCGGCACGGAGACCACGCTCAGGAGGATGTGGATGGCGAGCATCGCGATGTAGGCCCCGTGGACGATGTCGGCGTACTGCCAGAGGAACTGCCCCTGCTCGATGACGATCCGCTTCTCGAAGCCGCCTCCGACCTTCCAGAGGTAGACGACGAGAAAGGCCATAATGAGCGCGAACGCTGTCAACATCGCCGCGCGGTGCGTGCGGACCTTCCCCTGCCGGATGCAGTAGTACCCGACGAGCAGCGCGCTCAGTGCGCAGGTGTTGATGACGGCGATGAGGTCCGAGAAGAGCAACACCGTCTCCCGACTGATCTCGGGAAAGATCGGCACGACACCGGCGAACGTCCCGATGACGAGTGCGTAGCCGACGACGGAGATGGCGGCCGTCACCCACCGCGGATGGGCGCGAACCGCGCCGCGTGCGTTCATACGTCGCGTTGCGGTGCGCGCGCCTTATCCTGCGCGCTTCGTCGCAGCCGGCTTGTCGGCTGCGCGGCGGGCACGCGCCGCCGACCGGTATCGCGGCGACGATAGAGTGACGACGATAGAGTGACGACGATAGCGCGGCGACGATAGAGTGACGACGACGGCGCAGCGCGCCCTACATCCCCATGTCCGCCGCCGCGTCGGGGATGGGAAGGGCGTTCGGGTCGACGCCGAGGAGTTCGGCGGCGTGATCGAGCGCCATGTCGAATCCATAGTAGCGTTCGAGCTCGTCGCCGTCGGCGCTCGGCCGGACCTTCAGCATCGCGTACCCCTCACGGTTCTGCGCGACGCAGGCGGTTCGTCCATCGCCTTCAAACTCCAGTACGCGCTCCTCCGCGGTCTCGTGGTAGCGCGCCGTGATGCCGTCGGCCTCGACGGTGTCGGCGTCCGTGTCGGTCATCATCGGCGATTCTCGCGCCCGGTAAGTCAGGCTGTCGGCTCGCCTCAGGTCTCCTCGGTGTCTTCCAGCACTGACTTCACGGACGGGGCCTCGTACGACTCGTAGACGTCGAAGAGGTCGTCGACCCCGTCCGCGAACGTCACCATCTCGCGGTGTTTCGACTCAACGAACCCCTCGCGCTCCTGGTGGTCGAAGAACGCCGCGAGGTCGTCGTAGTAGCCCGCGACGTTGAGGAACCCGCACGGGTCGTCGTGGAAGCCGAGCTGGGCCCACGTGAGCACCTCGACGATCTCCTCCAGGGTGCCGAAGCCACCGGGGAGCGCGACGAAGCCGTCCGCGAGCGCCGCCATCCGGGCCTTTCGGGCGTGCATCGACTCGACGACGTCGAGGTCGGTGAGTCCCTCGTGGGCGATCTCCTTCGCTTCGAGCGATTCGGGGATGACGCCGTGGGCCTCGCCGCCGGCGGCGAGCGTCGCGTTCGCCACCTCGCCCATCAGGCCGACGCGACCGCCGCCGTAGACCAGCGTCACGTCGCGACGGGCGAGTTCGCGCCCCAACTCCTCGGCGGCGGCGCGGTACGCGGGACGCTCCCCCGGGCTCGATCCACAGTAGACGCAGAGCGCGTTCATACCTGTTCGTCCGCCGCCGCGCCGATAAATCCTCCCGGATCGTGCGTCCCCGATACGACCGCGTTCTCGGCCCCGAACCCGGTGAGGGTTTAGGCCCGAACACCGTAGCCACGAGCGAACAGATGCCCCCGCTCGTCGCGCCGACCGAACTCGCGCTCTTCGCGCTCGTGGGGTTGCTCGGTGGCGCACACTGCCTCGGGATGTGCGGGCCGCTCGTCACGACGTACGCCGAGCGGATGCCGTCCGACTCGGGGGGCCCCTCGTGGTTCGAGGTCCGCCAGCACGCCCTGTTCAACGTCGGGCGAACGGCGAGCTATGCGCTCGTCGGCGGCCTCTTGGGCCTCGTGGGCGCAACCGTCTACGCGGGCGCGGGGGTCGCACTCGGCGGCACAGGCGTAGGCGACCTTCTCCGCGGGGTCGTCGGCGTCGCCATCGGTTGCGTCGTGATCGCTGTCGGGCTAACGCGCGTCCTCGGATACGACCGCCTCCACGGCCTCGTCCCGGTCTCGCTCGGCGTCGGGACAGTCTTCTCACGGGTCGCCGGCTACGCGAGCGCACGCGTCGACGACTACGCGACCGGCCCGAAGATCGCCCTGCTCGGCGCGATCCACGCCTTCCTCCCGTGTCCACTTCTCTACCCGGCGTTCGTCTACGCGCTCGGGCAGGGACGACCCGTGGCTGGCGCGTTGAACCTCGCCGCGCTCGGCGTCGGGACGATCCCCACGATGTTCCTCTACGGGACCGTGTTGGGTTCGGTGCCGGCGGCGCGACGCGCGGCCGCCCACCGCGTCCTCGGCGGGGCATTCGTCCTGTTGGGCCTTGTCCCGCTCCTCGCCGGCCTCGGCCTGCTCGGGGTCCCGGTCCCGCACTTCCACATCCCGCACTACGCCGCAACGCCGTAACACGACACCATGACCGATACGACCGACACCTGCACGCTCTGTGACCTCCCGATCCGCGGCGAGCCCGTGACGGACGACGACGGGTCCATCGACGGCTCGTTCTGCTGTCAGGGGTGTCTTGAGGTGTACCGCACGCTCGGCGATACCGACCCGGAGGCGGTCTCCGCGGACGACCTCGCTGAGGGTGACGACGAACCCGGCCGCGACGTCCCCGACGACGCCGAGACGGCGTTCCTGGCGGTCGATGGCATGCACTGTACGGCCTGCGAGGCGTTCTTGGAGACGACCGCGCGGGACGGTGACGGGGTCTACGACGCCGAGGCGAGCTACACGACGGAGATGCTGAAGGTCACCTACGACGACGGGATGACCGACGAGGACGCGATCGCCGAATCGGTGAGTCGCCTCGGCTACCGCGCGAACGTCCCGGAGGTGGGGACGGCCGCAGCCGAGGAGGAACGCTTTGGCCGCGACGAACTCCGGACCGTTCTCGGCGTCCTCGGCGCGATGTCGGTGATGATGATCTACGTCCTCTTCGTCTACCCGAGCTATCTCGGAATCTACTCGGAGTCGTTCCTCCGCGAGCCGGCGACGCACATGATGGTCTTCGTCCCCATCCCGCTGCTCTCGACGTTCGTCGTCTTCTTCGTCGGCTACCCGATCATCCGCTCGGCGTACGTCAGCCTGCGGGCGGGGACGCCGAGCATGGACGTCCTCGTCGCGGGCGGCGCGCTCGCCTCGTACGCCTACTCGATGTACGTCGTCGTGACCGGGGGGGTTGTCATCTACTTCGACGTCGCGGTCGCCATCGTCGCCGTCGTGACGCTCGGCGACTTCGTCCAGCGCCGCGTGAAGCGCCGCGCACTCGGCTCGGTCGGCGACCTCGACTTCGGACGCGTGACGAGCGCGCTCGTCCGCGACGACGTGGGGACGCACGAGGTCGATGTCGACGCCCTCGAACCCGGCGACGAGGTCGTCGTGAAACGCGGCGAGCGCGTCCCGCTCGACGGGACGATCGTTGAGGGCGAGGCCGCGCTCGACGAGGCGCTTGTGACTGGCGAATCCGTCCCCGAGGCGAAGGGGGCGGGCGACGCGGTCATCGGCGGCTCGGTCGCCACGGACGGCCGGCTCGTCGTCCGCGTCGGCGAGCGCGCGGCGAGCACGTACGACCGGCTGCTCGCGCAGCTGTGGAACGTCCAGTCGGGCTCCGGGGGGACACAGCGCCTCGCGGACACGATCGCCGCGCTCTTCGTGCCCTTCGTCCTCACATTGGCCGTCCTCGTTGCCGCCGGCTGGCTCCTCACGGGCGCGCCCGTCCGCGAGGCGCTCACGATCGGTGTCTCCGTGCTCGTCGTCTCCTGTCCGTGCTCGTTCGGCCTTGCGACACCGGTCGCCGTGGCCGCCGGCGTCTCGCGCGCTGCGGACGACGGCGTGCTCGTGACGAACACGGACGCCGTGGCCTCGCTCGCGGACGTGGACGTCGTCGCCTTCGACAAGACCGGCACGCTCACCGAGGGCCGGATGCGCGTCACCGACGTCGCGATCGCCGACGCTTCCGAAGACGACGTCCTCCGCTACGCGGCGGCGATTGAAGGTGAGGCGAACCACCCGGTCGCGGACGCCGTCGTGGACCACGCAGAACGGCGCGACGCGCGCACGCCCGGCGACGGCGCGGGTCGCGATATGGCGAGCGACGGCGGGCAGTCCGCCACGACTGACGACCCGATAGACGAGGACGACACCGCGACCGACGACTCAATGGACGACACCGCGACCGACGCGCTACGCGTCGCGGACTTCGAGGAGCGCCGACGTGGGGCGATTGGGACCGTCGACGGGGCGCGCATCCTCGTCGGCCATCCCGCCCTGTTCGCGACCGACGACTGGAGCGTTCCCGATGCCGTCGAGCGCGCGATTGCCGACACCCGGACCAACGGGGCGATTGCGACGGTCGTCGGCTGGGACGGGGTGGCTCGTGGCGTCCTCGCGGCGCGCGACACGCCGCGTGACGACTGGCGGGAGACCGTCGAGGCGCTCGCGGGCGACGGGCGGGAGATCGTCGTCGTGACGGGCGACGATCAGTCGCGGGTGTCGGCGTTCGAAGCGCACCCGGACATCGGTGATGTGTTCGCCGGTGTGCTCCCGCAGGCGAAGGCCGCGGTCGTCGAGCGCCTCCGCGGCGCGGAGGGGACGGTGGCGATGGTGGGCGACGGGACGAACGACGCGCCCGCGCTCGCCGCCGCGGATCTCGGCGTCGCGTTCGCCTCCGGCACCGAACTCGCGACGGAGGCCGCGGACGCCACCGTCACCGAGGGCGGTCTGCGCTCCGTGCGCCGCCTGTTCGCGATCGCGACGACGACCCGCTCGCGCGTCCGGCAGAACTTCGGGTGGGCGCTCGGCTACAACGCGATCACGCTCCCGCTGGCCGCACTCGGCCTCGTCGACCCGTTGCTCGCGGCGATCGCGATGGCCGCCTCCAGCCTCCTCGTCGTCGCCAACTCCGCGCGCTCCTATCGGCTGGCCGAGTAGCTACTGGCGAAAATTAACTCGGCTCGTAGTTTCCAAACTTATGGTTTAGGGGTCTATACCGCTCGAAATCGGCCGATAGTCGGAAAGGATTAAGTCGATAGAACGGCCACGGTAAACCGATGATGATGTCCGATGGGGTGGCGGTGGCGGACGTGTTCGACGCGCTCGCCGCGGCCGCGCCAGAGATCCGGGCGGGGTTCGCCGGACGCGCCGGTGAGACCGACGACCACAACGCGACCGGCGACCGGCAGCTTCACGCGGACATCCACGCCGACGAGATCCTGCGCGACCGCGTCGGGGCGCTCGACGCCGTCGGCGAATACGCCAGCGAGGAAGCCGAGCACGTTCGGGACGTCGGCGCGGGGCCGCTCTCGGTCAGCGTCGACCCGCTCGATGGCTCCTCGAACCTGAGCGCGAACAACCCGACGGGGACCATTCTTGGCGTCTACGATGCGCCGCTCCCCGCGTCCGGCCGTGACCTCGTCGCCGCCGCGTACGTCCTCTACGGCCCGCTCACGACGATGGTGACGGCGACGGCCGACGGGGTGACGCGGTACACGATCGCTTCCGACGGCCGGCGGACTGACGAGTCCGTGTCCCTTCCCGACGACCCGACCGTGTACGGCTTCGGCGGTCGCGTCCCCGACTGGACGGTCGACTTCACCGACTACGCCCGCGCGATCAAGGACGAACTGAAACTCCGGTATAGCGGCGCGATGGTCGCCGACGTCAACCAGGTGCTCACCTACGGCGGCGTCTTCGCCTACCCGGGCCTCCGCGACCGGCCGCGCGGCAAGCTCCGCACGCAGTTCGAGGCCATCCCGATGGCGTACATCGTCGAGGCCGCCGGTGGGTCCTCGACGAACGGCGCACACTCCGTCCTCGACGCCGACCCCGACGACCTCCACAGTCGGACGCCAATCTATCTCGGCAACGACGCGCTCATCGACCGCGCGGAACGCGCACTCGACTGATCGGGCGGAGTAGGCCGCACCTTTCTTCGATCCTCGGGTTCACCACACGGTATGGCGTCCGATGAGAACCCCTTCGCGAACCTGCAAGAACAGATCGACGATGCGGCGTCGTATCTCCCCTCCGACGTCAACGCCGACGTCATCACGCGTCTCAAGAACCCCGAGCGCGTGCTGGAGACGAACCTCACCGTCGACATGGACGACGGCAGCCTCGAGACGTTCACGGCCTACCGCTCGCAGTTCAACGGTGATCGCGGCCCGTACAAGGGCGGCATCCGCTACCATCCGAACGTCTCGCGCGACGAGGTGAAGGCCCTCTCCGGGTGGATGGTGTACAAGTGCGCCGTCGTCGACATCCCGTACGGCGGGGCGAAGGGCGGGATCGTCGTCGACCCCAGCGAGTACAGCGCTGACGAGATCGAACGCCTCACGCGCTCGTTCGCCGAAGAGCTCCGCCCGATCATCGGCGAGGACCAGGACATCCCCGCACCCGACGTCAACACCGGCCAGCGGGAGATGAACTGGATCAAAAGCACCTACGAGACGCTCGAACACACCACCGAACCCGGCGTCGTCACCGGGAAGGGGATCGAGAACGGCGGAAGCGAGGGCCGCGTCGAGGCCACCGGCCGCTCCGTCATGCTCGCCGCGCGCGAACTCTTCGACTATCTCGACACGGACATCGAGGGTGCGACGGTCGCCGTCCAAGGCTACGGGAACGCCGGCTCCGTCGCCGCGACGCTCATCGACGATCTCGGCGCGAGCGTCGTCGCGGTCTCCGACTCCTCCGGTGGGATTCACGACGCGGACGGCCTCGACCCGCGCGCCGTCAAGGAGTTCAAAAACGAGACCGGGAGCGTCGCCGACTACGAGGGTGCCGAGAACGTCACTAACGACGATCTCCTCACGCTCGACGTCGATCTCCTCGTCCCCGCCGCCCTCGAAAACGCCGTCGACGAGGCGCTCGCCCGTGACGTGCAGGCCGACGCCGTCGTTGAGGCCGCGAACGGGCCGATCACTCCTGATGCCGACGACGTCCTTCGGGAGCGCGACGTCACCGTCATCCCCGACATCCTCGCGAACGCCGGCGGCGTCACCGTCTCCTACTTCGAGTGGGTCCAGAACCGCCAGCGCTTCTCCTGGTCGGAAGAGCGCGTCAACGACGAACTCGAGACCGTCATCGTTGATGCCTTCGACGGCCTCGTCGAGGCCAAGGAGACGCTCGACCTCCCGAGCTTCCGTATCGCTGCCTACGTCGTCGCCATCCAACGCGTCGTCGACGCCTACACGGGTAACGGCAACTGGCCCTGAACGCCGAGGAGAAACCGACGGCCCTACCGGATTCGAAAACCCCTACGTTCCTCTCCGCCTCGCGCCTCAGGTCCGCTTCTTCAGCGACTCCTCGACGTCATCGAGGTGTTCGCGGGCTTTCTGGAGCGCCTTGCGTTTCTTGCCCTCGGAGTTGCGCTCCTCCTCGTCGATGTGCTTGCGCAGTTCGTCAGTCGCCTTCTCGATCGCCGCGTTCGCGTAGTCGCTCGCGCCGTCGTTCGAGTTCGACATGACGGCTGTATCCACAGATGGGACACGGAAGAAAACGGTGGCCGCTCACGCGGTCTTCTTGAGTGTCCGTTCGATCTTTGCGAGCAGGTCGCGCGACCGTGAGAGCGCGATGGCCCGCGCTCCCGAGGCGTCGGCCTCGGCCCGCTCGATCTCCGTTTCGAGCGTCTCGAACGCGTCGCCGATCGCGCTCGAACCCCACCCCTCTTCTGTCTCGGAGTCGGCTTGCTCGTCCGTCATGACACCTATCTGGTTCGTTGGGCCCGCCGGACGGAAAAGTCCAAGGGCGGAGACGGGGACTGCCGTGAGCCTCGCGGGATCCGACGCGGTGCGAAAGGAACTATACGTTGAGGCGGCTTTTTAGGTGACATGAGCCTCCGGCGATTCGTCCGCGGCACCGTCCCGTGGTCGTCGCTCGAAGCAGTCGCCCGCGAGCTCGCAGAGCGCTACGACCAAGAGCGCGTGCGCGTCGAGTTCCTGGAGGCGGACAACTGGTTCTCCACGCCCGCCGTCGTCAACGACCGGTGGTTCTGCAAGATCGTCTCCCCGCAGAACGCCTTCGTCCACTCGCTGTTCACGGGGATGCGGAACCTCGGCGTATTCTCGGCCGGTGCGGAGGGCTTTTTCGAGCCGTTCGACGGACCTGTCGAGATGGCCGAACACGAACTAGAGGCGACTCGGCGGATGCGCGAAGCCGGCTTGAACGTCCCCGAACCGATCGAGGTGTTCGCCGTCGACGACCTCGCCGTCCTCGTGATGGAGTACCTCCCTGATTTCGAGACCCTCGATGATCTGTCGGCCGCCGAGATCGAGACGCGCGCGCCGGCGCTGTTCGACGCGCTGCGGACGATGCACGAACACGGCCTCGCGCACGGCGACCTCCGCGCCGAGAACGTTCTCGTCTACCGCGACGACCTCTACTTCATCGACGCGACGCGGGTTCGCGCGGACGCGGACGCCGAGCGCACCGCACAGGCGTACGACCTCGCGTGCGCGCTCGCCGTCCTCGAACCGCTCGTCGGCGCGGAAGTCGCCGTTGAGGCGGCACGCGAGGCGTTCGAGGTCGAGTCCCTGCTCGCCGCCCGGGAATTCCTCGACTTCGTCGCCATCCGTCCCGACCACGATTTCGACGCCGCCGCGCTCCGCGGCGAACTCGAAGGGGCGGCGAACGAGCGAAGCGAGGGGTGAGCCGAGCCGCCCAACCGAAGCGGCGATCGCTGCGTCCTCCGCCATCATTATACGCACCTGAGCAGGAGGTGAGCCGCATGGAGGGGGACGAGCGGGACGCGACGGTACAGGAAAAACTTGAGGACGCCTTACAGCACGCGGAGAACGACCGGACGAGCTACCTGCTGCGAAGCGCGTTACAGGACCTCGTCATCGACACCGATATCGACGAACTGGCTCAAGAGGAGTGAAGCGAAAGGCGGGAGGCGACGAGGGAGTGGCCCCACCTGGTCCGTCGGGGCCGGTGGTCGTCCGGCGCGGGCTTCCGGACGACTCGAGTCGGCGTGGAGACGAGGTGCGGGCGTTAGTGCCAACACGCGACGAGAAAAGCGTCTCGCGTCGGCATCCGTCAATTTGCCCTCCGAGCGTAAAAACCTATCCACCGACAGGCACTCATGACCGCCGGTCGTCGAGCGCGGGGAACGACGCACGGACCGACCGGACGCGTTCGGGGTCGAGGTCTGCGACGACGAGCGTCGACTCGTCGCCCGCGCTCGCGATCGGCGTGCCCCACGGGTCGTGGACGGTCGAGCGCCCGAGTAGCCGCGAGTCGCCCTGTTCGCCGACGCCGTTGACCGCACCGAGGTACCACTGGTTCTCGACGGCGCGGGCCCGCGCGAGCGTCCGCCAATGCTCGACGCGCGGGTACGGCCACGCCGACGGCACGAGGACGAGCGTGACGCCCCGGGTGAGGAGTTCGCGGTAGAGCTCGGGGAACCGGAGGTCGTAACACGTCGTCGCCGCGACCGTGAACCCGCCGACGTCGGCGGTGTCGAGGCGCGCGCCCGAGACGAGCAGGTCGGCTTCGCGCGAGTCGTAGCCGAAGAGGTGGTGTTTGCGGTAGACGAGGTGGCGCTCGCCGGCCGCATCGAAGAGGACGCTCGTGTTCGCGTACCCGGCCGACGCCGGCGTGTCGAACCCGGCATCGGCGCTCGCCCCGAGGTCCTCAACGACGCTTCCCGCGAGAACGGCGATCCCGTGATCTGCGGCGGCATCGGCGATCGCGGAGAGGCGCGGACCGTCGAGTCCCTGTGCGGCGTCCGGGTAGTCGTCGAACGCGAAGTAGCCGACGTCCCAGAGTTCGGGGAGAGCGACGAGATCGGCACCGCGGTCGGCCGCTGTTGTGATGGCGTCGTGTGCTGTCCGCTCGTTCGCGGGAACGTCGCCCGCGGTGGGCGCGATCTGTGCGAGTGCGAGGTGCATCGCCGCTTACGGCCCCCGGGAGGCGAGTTCGGCCTCGAGGTTGTCGAGTTCGTCGTCGAGCTTGCGCTTGAAGAAGGACTCGACGCCGGGGAACTTCCCCTCGACGACGAACGTGTTGTGGAGCAGACAGCCGTCCTCGGTCGGTTCGAGCTCGTGCTCGCCGGTGACGTTCAGCACGGAGGACTTCCCGACGAACTCGACGTACTCGCCCTCACGGCGGTCGACGTCGCGCGTCTCGACCTCGATGGTCCGACGGACGACCGGCAGCTCGACGAACCAGACGGTGACGTCGCCGCGGCGCTCGTGGCCGGTGACGACGCTGATCGCCGAGGCACGCTTGGTCGGGTCGGCGATGAACTCCCAGACATCCGCCGCGGGGACGTCCAACTCGAACGTCCGTTCGACCCGGACAGTCATACGCGGAGGTGGACTAGCGCGAGCAAAAAACCGCCGGTTCGATTCAGGCGGGTTCGACCCGCCACGTCGTCGACTTCGAGCGCCCCCATTTCTCGATGTCGACGTCGTCGGATTTCTCGGCGAGGCGGGGGAGACGCGCCCCGACCTGCTTGGCGGTGAGTCCGAGGTGGCCGGCGATCGTCTTCGCCCGGAAATACCGTTCGCCGGCCTCGACGCTCTCGTTGAGGTAGGCGAGGATGCGGCGTTCGTCCTCGGTGTACTCCGTCATAGTCCCGTGTAAACGCCTCGCGTGCTTAACCGTTTCCGGTCCACGACTCCCCACGACTCCGCCTCACGCGAACGCGTGGAACGCCGCGACGGCGAGGGCACCGAACGCGACCGCGACGGCGAAGCCGGTCGACACGGCCATTCCCGTAAGCACGCCGAGCGCGCCGAGCGTTGCGACCGCGCCGCAGAGCAATCCGACCCCGATACTCTTGTCGGTGGTAGTGTCGGCCATACGCCCGCCTACCGACGCGCGCGACTTAGCGCCTGTGGTCCCCCGTCGCGTGACGCAACGTTTTCGACCGTTGCGGCCCCGTACCGAGTATGGACATCCGCACGCTCGCGTTCGGCACGCGCTGGCGGTCGGCTGCGGTCGCGCTCGTTGCCGTCCTCGGCGTCGTCGGTGCGGCCGTCGCGCTCGGTTGGATCGGCGTGCCGTCGGTCGTCGCGACACAGAACAGCTTCGCCGGCGTGAACCAGACGACGACGACCGTCGATACGTCGCTGACGGTCCACAATCCGAACCCGATCGCCGTCAAACTCGGCGGTGTGAGCGTCGACTACACTGTCTCGATGAACGATGTCGGGCTGGCGTACGGCGCAAAGCGCGGTGTCGCAGTCGGCACCGGGAACACGACCCTCCGTTTCGCGAGCTACATCCGCAACGAGCGGATCCCTACATGGTGGACGAGCCACGTCCGCAACGGCGAGGAAACGACGGTGACGGTCGCCGCGAACGTCACCTCGGGGACCGTTGGTCGGACCACCCACGTCGTCCCGGTCACGCGATCGGTGACGACGAACATCAGCAACCAGTTCAACTCGACGGCCGATCGGCCGATCGAGGCCGGCCTCCCGCTCGTGAGCGACCCCGTCCTCGTCGTTGACGAGACGCGTGCGCACTGGGGGACCGTGACAAACGACTCGACGCCCCTGGAGACATCGTTCGTCATTCACAACCCCAAGTCCGTGCCGGTCACGATCGGCGGGATCGGCTACGACGTGGCGATGAACGACGTCGCCGTCGGGAGCGGCCAGAGCGAAAACACCGTCGTCATCCCGCCCGGCGGGACACGAACCCTGCGTGCCGAGACGGTCATCGACACCGACCGGATCGACGAGTGGTGGGTGACACACCTTCAGCGGAACCAGACGACGCGCGTCGTCATCGACTTCTACGCCCGTCTCTCCGCTGGAAACGGCCAAGCGATACGCGTGCCGCTCCGCGGTCTCACGTACCGGCAGACCATCGAGACGGACATCTTCAGGACGAAGAACGCGAGCGCGACGAACGCGTCCGCGAGCAACGCGTCCGCCACCGACGGGTCGGAGAACGCAGCAACCAACGAGTCGGGCGGCGGCCTCGATGGGCTCGTCTTCGATGGCTCGACGAGCGGAACGGCGAGCGACGACGGCGTTCTGGGCGCGTTCGACGGTAGGACGACTGAGAGCGGGACAACGGATGAGACGACCGATGGCACGACGAGCGGGAGTGATGGCACGACGAGCGGGAGTGATGGCACGACGAGCGGGGGTGAGGGCACGACGTCGACAGCCAGTAGAACGACGACGGCAACGACGACATCGACAACGGATGGAACGACGAACGAGACGACCGATGGCGCGACATCGGCGACGAGCGGAACATCGGCGACGAACGAAACGACGACCGACGGAACGGCGACTGACGGCCTGCTCGCCGTTGGGATGCTCTGACGCTACTCCAGGGTCGTGTGTGCGGACTGCTCGTTGAGTGCGAGGTTCGCGGCGATCTCCGCGTTCCGCATCGCGAGTTCGGCGATCTGCTGGAGGCTGACGAGGACGTCCCGCACGCGGAGCAGGCGGAGGTTCTCCATCTCGGGGAGGGCTGCGAGCATCTCGCTTTCGAGGTCGGCGACCTGTGCGAAGCGTTCGCGACACTGGACGTGTTTGGCGTAGTCGCGCTCGACGACGGCCTCGACGGCGAGCCGGGTCAGATCGTCGACCTGGTCGGTGAACTCGCGAATCTGGCGCATCGTCGCGTTGTCGACGTCGAGGGTGTGGCCCTCGGATTCGAGGACGATTTCCGCGATGTCCTCCGCGTTGTCGGCGGTGAGCTCGAGGTTCTTCGCGACGGAGCGGTAGCCGATGAGCGAGAAGCCATCGTCGAGGCCGACGGCGCGCGCGAGGTTCGGGTTCTCGTAGGCGGTGAAGATGAGCCGCAGGAGGAGGACGAAGATCTTGTTCGCCTGTCGCTCACGGTTGAGCGCGCGCTCGGCGAGGTCGGGGTTGCCGTGCGCGAGCGCCTTTACGGCCTCGCCGCGCATCGTGCTCCCCGTGTTCTCCAATCGCTGGAGGAGGTTGTCGAGCGTAAAGTCCTCGGGGTCGACCGAGCAGCGAATGGTGATCCGCTCGGGCGTCTCCTCGACGACGCCGAGCCCCATGAGCTGCGTTTCGGCCTTGTAGACGGCGTTGATGTGGTCGCTGTCGAGCGTGTCCTCGTCCGTGACGTGGATGACGCGCCGCCCGAGGACGTACTGACCGACGATGGCGCGCTCGACGGCCGCGGCGTCGAACGTCTCAGCGTGGATCGTCGCCTCGCTCTCGTCGTCGCTCGCCGACGCCGGCGTCACAGTCAGCGTCCCCTTCCCGCTCTCGCGGACCGTGACCTCATCACCCTTCTCGACGTTCTGCCCCCGGGCCCACTCCGCCGGGAGCGTCATCGCGAGCGTCGACGGCCCGAGTCGCTGCACCTTTCTGCTCTCCATATCCCGACCGTAGCCACTATACTACCTTAACCTTACGCTCGACACATTATATTCTCTAAGGGTGAGCGCTCGTGGGCCGATGATACCGCACGCGTGACGATCCGAACGATCACTCGCACACCGAGATGGCCGAAAACCGGACGAGAACGCCCGGGACACTATCGAGAGGGCCACCCCTGACGTCCGTACGGACCTATTCTATTCGCACGAGTTGGCTGGTGTGGCGGCCCGTCCGGACTCCGATCCAACCCCGAAGGTCGGCGTCGAGCTCCGTGTCACCCGTGTCGACGTGGAGCACGCCGGTCGCCGCGAGCTTCGCCGGCGAAGCGACGACCGAGAGGTCACACTGGCGGACGACCGCCGGGCTGAGCTGTTGGTTCCCCCGTCCGAGGACGAACCCCTGCCCGCCGATCGGCGAGACGACGACGATGTTGCGCTCCCCGAGCGCGTCGAGCAACTCCGCTTCGCTCCCGTCGCGGACGAGGAGGTCGCCGTCGCGCCAGACGTCGACGCCGAGCGGGGAGCCCGCGATTCCGAGTTCGCGCTCGATCGCGCCGACCGTCCCACCGGGGCCGAAGAGGTACGTCACGCCCGCCTCGGCGTCCGCGGCGAACCCGGCCGCGAGGGTCTCGACGCTCCCCGTCGTGCGCTGTTTACCCGACTGGAGCGCCTCGGCCACCGGCACCGTCGCGACCGCTTTCAGCGCCGCGCGGACCTCCCCCTCGCGGTAAGCGTCCTCGTCGATGTCGTTCACCTCGCGGCGTTCCGTCCGCTCGAACGTCGCGGCGATCCGCCCCGCGTCGCGCGGTGTCCGCGCGAATACCGACGAGTAGACCTTCACACCCGCCGGGACGCCGAGCATCGGCGTATTGCTCCCTGCCTCGTCAACTCCCGCCTCGTCAAGCGTCGTCGCGACGTCCGTCGCGGTGCCGTCCCCGCCGACGAAGAGGACGAGGTCGACGCCGCGCTCGACGAACCCCCTGACCGCGTCACGGGTGTCCGCGGCCGTCGTCTCCGCGTCTTCGGGATGACCGACGACCGTCGGAGTGAAGCCGGCCTCGCGGGCCTCGGACTCGCCCATCTCGCCGCCGTAGGTGAGCAGTGTAATGTCGGCCCCGTCCGCCGCGTTCGTCGCGTCCGCCACGCCTGCCGCGTTCGTCACATCCGCGAGCGCCCGGAGTGCCGCAGTCGCTCGTTCGGGTGCGCGCGCCTCCGCGCCGCGGTCGCGCGCCTCCGCGACCCGCTCGTCCGTTCCCTTCAGGCCGACGCGCCCACCCATCCCCGCGATCGGGTTGACGACGACGCCGATCGTGCGCATTCGCCGGCCCTTCGCACGCGCCGCGTAAAGCCCGTTCGCCACGCCCGCGGCGGCGATGCTAAACCGTTAAGGGCGCGCCGGCAGAACCGCTTGCGTATGTTCGTACCCCTCGCGGAGACCGCGCTCCCCATCAGTGCGGTGAGCTGGATCGTCCTCGTCCTCGGTGTCGTCCTCGCAGCCGCGTGGTGGGCCTACGAGGTCCGCTAGGTCCCCCTCTCCTCGCCGCTCTCGACGCGCTCGCGCAGCCACGCGGCCGCCTCCGCGACGGTCGCCCCGTCCGTGCCCCGGAGTCGCACCTTGACGCCGTCACCGGGGTAGCTTCCGACCGTGACGTCGAATCGGTCGCGGATGCCCTCGATCCGATCGACGAGCGCGCTCTCCGGTTCGGCCGCGTACACGGTCTCGACGTACCGCTTCGCACCGGTGAACTCGCTGGCGACGCGCTCAAACATCGCTCGCATCTCGCTCGGCACGCCCGGGAGCACGTAACAGTTCTCCACGACCGCACCCGGCGCGACGCCGGCTTCGTTCGCGAGAAATCGTGCGTCCGCGGGGAGGCGGGTCGCGCTCTTCGCGTCGTTCGAGTAGCCGTCGTGGGTTTCGAACCACGCGATCGCGTCCGGATGGTCCACCATCCCGCGGTCGAACGCCGCCGCGACCGCGGCCATCGTCACGTCATCCGGCGTTGGGCCGAGTCCGCCGGTGACGAGCACGGCGTCATACTCCGACGTGAGGCGGCGGACGGTCGTCTCGATGGTGTCGTGCTCGTCGGGGACGACGACGACGCGCTCGACGTCGACGCCGCGCTCCGTGAGACGCTGGCCGAGCCACGCCGCGTTCGTGTTCGTCGTCTCGCCCGCGAGCACCTCGTCGCCGACCGTCAGTACGGCCACGTCCATGGGCGATCCACCGCACCCGTCAGCAAAAAGGGCCCGTCGTCAGCCCGGGCTCATCACTCGTCGTGGACGTCGAGCCCACTTTCCTCGCGATCGCGTTCGAGCCGCCGGATCTGACGACGGTAGTAGACGACGCCGGCGATGGCGACGAGCCCGCCGAGTGCGAGCAGCCCCGCGAAGAGGTAGACGTCGCGCATCAGGAAGAACTGGAGGCTGAGCGAGTTGGCGTTCACCACGTCCCAGTGGACATGCACGCGGTCGTCGACGATCGTCCGCTCGTAGCCGCCGGGGCTGACGCTCCCGAAGACCGGAATGCGAACGCGCATTCCCGTGGGGAGGATCACCTCGTGCGAGCGCCCCGGGAGGACGACGGGGACGGTGAGCGACCGATCGCCCATCGGCGCGGTGTACGCGAACTTCCCGCGATCGGCCGGCGGCGTCACCGTCACCGCATCACGCGACTGCGAGACCGGGATAGCCGTGGCGTTCACGATCGTCCCGTTCGGGTAGCGAAACTGGATCGCGCGGACCGGGATCGGGCTCTCGCCGGTGAACTGACTTGACTGCGAGAAGCGCATCTCGCTTTGGTTCGTCCCCGTCACGTTCAACACCGCCTGGTACTGCCCGCCGGTCGCGTTCACGACAACTGAGGCGTTCTGCGTCTCGGTCGCGTTCCACTGGTACGTCGCGTTCTGATTGAGCTGCTGGTCGCTGACCGTGCTCGTGCCGAGACAGCCGGCGCTCACCGCGAGCAGACCGACCGCCGCGAGGACGAGGAGCCAGCGTCGTCGCATCTCAGGGGACCACGCAGAGCAGCTCCGCCGGGACGTACTCGCCGATACTCGCGAGCAGGCCCGGCGGGTCCGTTCCCTCGCGGCAGACGACGCTCTGCTCCAAGAGCCCGAGGCGCTCGACGGTCACGATGTCGCGGGCGTGCCCCGCGCGGTTGACGGTCGCGCGCACCTCCGCACGCGTCGCCGAGTTCACGTTCACCCGGCCCGTCTCCGCGCGCGTCCAGTCGTAGAGCCGGTCGCGCTCCGCGTCGGCGAGCGCGTGCCCGTCGGTCTCGTCGTAGACGAACTGGAGGGGGACGTGTTGCACGAGCCCGAAGCGCGTGCGCACCTGCTCCGGCGTCCCGGGACCGAGGTCGAGCCCGTCCGCGGGGATCTCGACCTCCTCACCGGCGTCGAGGACGAACCCGTCGTCGCTCCACCCCTCTAAGGTGCCGACGTACGTCTCGCCGTCTTCGAACTCGGGGGTGATGACGCCCCACTCCTCGCCGAGGACGTTGCGCGCGACGGGCGCGTCGTCGCCGGAGAGCGTCACGGACGGGAAGCCGTCGTGGCGCAGGCCGACGTCGAACGAGACGTCGAGATCGCCCAGGGCGTTACCGACGAGCGAACCGAGGGAGTCGAGCGCACGCTCGCGGGCGTCGCCCTCGACGTACACTTTGGTTGCGAGAACGACCATTCAGACGATCCCCAGCTCGGATTCGAGCGCCTCCAAGCGCTCGTCGATGGCCTCGACCATGTCGTCGTTCCCCATCGCCTCCAGCGGCGAGCCACACTCGGGGCACTCGAAGCCGAAGTCCATCGCCTCGTCGAACTTGAAGCGGATCGAGTCGACCTCACAGAGGTAGAACTCGTTGTCCCGCTCGTACTCGCGGCGTTCCTCCAAAGCCTCGTGGAGGCGATCCATCTCCTCGTGAAGATTGGCCGGGACGTTCTCGTAGTGGAACGTCCAGAGGTAGGTGAGCCACCCGGAGTCCTCGTCGCGCACCCGCCGATAGGTCGCGAGATCGTTCTCGTAGAGGATGAACAGCGCCCGACGGACGTCGTTCAGTTCGAGATCGAGGCGCTCCGCGAGCTCCTCGTCCGTTACTTCGCCGTCCGGCGGTGCCGCCGCCACCGGCATCCCCTTTGGTCCGACAAGTTCGTGGAGGTATTTCTGTACGACTGGGTCCTCCAACAGCCCCTCGAAAGCCATGATACGTGAGACTCGGGGCCGAACGACCCTTATAACCATCGGGTCCGATGCACGCGGGGCCGAGCCGTAGGCGAGGTCCCGCGGAACGAGCGAACGCGGAGCGACCATCGGGAGCGACACGCGCCCGGCAACCGAAGGTTTAGCACGACCCGCGCTCGACCACTCGATTGTGTCTCTCGCCGCATTTCGCGACGCCGCCCGCGACCGAGGCCTCATTCGGAAGATGCTCGGCGGCGCTGTGGTCTTCGCTGCCCTCGCGCTCGTCGCGGGCTGGTCGCTGCGTGATGCCCTCGGGCTGTACGCCTTCATCGTCGCCCTCGAACTCGTGTTCGTCGTCACGGAAGCGTACGGCGTCGCGCGATCGGTCGTCCACATCGTCTTCGGCCTCGGCGTGCTCTGCCTCTCGGTGTATGGCTTCCTCGGTGAATTCAGCCTGGGCCTCGCGACGGTGCTTCACGTGCTGCTCGCCGTCGGTGGCCTCGTCCTGTTTGCCCTCGGCTTGCGCGACTACCGACGTGAGACGGCGGCGTAGCCCGGCGTGTCGGCGTCGACCACCGCGCTTTTCGCGTGACGCGCGTAGTGTCTGGTGATGTCGTCCCTGCGCACGCTCGGGTGGCGCGCCGCCGAGGCCGCCGTCCTTGCCGGCTTCGCGTTCGTCGTCGGCCTCGGCCCCGCTATCGCCGTCATCGTCGGCCTCGTCGTACTCGGCGTGGGTCTCGCCGAAGCCGCGGGCGCACGCTACGACGCGGTGATCGCGGCTCGGCACGCGGCGCTCGCGCTTGCGTGTGGTGTTTTCGCTGCGGTCGCGCTCGCCCGGGGTGCGCGCTGGATCGTCCTCGTCCTCGCGCCGCCCGCCGGCTGGTTCGTCCTCGATGCGATCGCCCAGCGAGCGGGCGCGCGCGAGGCAGCGGGTGGAGTGAACGGAACCAACGCGCGCAATCCGCCGGACGAGTCGCCCGGAACCGTTGATGTCGACGCCGACGCGTTCGCGGACGCGGACCTCGCGGGGGAACTCCTGCGCGAGCTGCGCGCGGGACCGCGTCGCCCCGCGGATATCGCTGTCGCGCTCGATGTCGACACCGCACGCGTCCGGCGGGCGCTCGCGGTCCTCGACGCGCGTGGGACCGTCGAACGCGACGCCGCGGGCCGCTATCACCTCCCGAACGACGCATTCGATCCGTTCGCGCTTCCCATGTGGCTCTACAACCGCGTCGTCGCGCCGTTGCGTCGTCTTCGCTGAGCCGTTTCCCCCCGCTACTCGCGCTACTCGCGCTCCTCGGGCGAGACGACGGTCTTCCCCGTTTCCTCCGGGACGACGACCTGTTCTGCGTCGTCCCACTCCCGGTCTAGTTCGTCGCCCTCGAAGAACCGATCGAGGAAGACGGCGAGGCCGGCGACCTCGGAGTGGGGTTGGTTCGTCACGCCGACGTTCCAGTCGGCCTCGTCGTACACCTCGAAGGGGACCTTCTCGCCGCCGACGACGACCAAGAGAGGCTCGCCCTCGTCGTGGTGTGCGGTACGCACCTCGCCTTCGACGTCCTGCACGCGCTCGCCGTACATCGTCAGGTGGACGACGCGGCCCTCCCAGTCGCGGATCGTCGCCGGCTGGGAGTCGTCGAGTTCGGCGTCGAAGGGGCCACCAAAGCGCGTCGTGATGTCGCGGATGGTCTCCAGCGACTGGCCGGCGTTGTCGGGGAGGATCACGCGATCCGCGCCGAGCGCGCGCGCCGTCAGCCCGACGTGCGTCGTCATCCGGTCGTCGCGTCCCGGTCGATGGCCGAACCGGAGCACGGCGACCTCGGGATCGTCCTGCATACGGGTCGCTACGGGGGTGGGCGGGTAACGGCTTACGGAACCGAGGAGAAAGACACTTGCACCGTCTCGCGCTCGATGGCGTATGGAACTCACGGACCGGACCGTCGTCGTGACGGGCGTTGCGGGGCTCGTCGGCTCACATCTCGCGGCGCGACTCGTCGACGACAACCGCGTGATCGGCGTGGACGACCTCTCGAAGGGCGACCGGTCGGCCGTGCCCGACGGCGTGGAGTTCGTCGAGGCCGACCTCCGCGACGCTAACGAGACGGCCGATGCGATCCCCGAGAGCACCGACGTCGTCTTCCACTTCGCGGCGTACACCGACACGAACTTCGACGACGACCGGACGCTCTTCGAGGAGAACCAGGCGATGACGTACAACGTCCTCGAACGGATGGAAGACGTCGGTGCCTCGGAGATCGCCTTTACCTCCTCCTCGACGGTGTACGGTGAAGCGCCGATGCCGACCCCCGAGGATTACGCGCCCCTCGAACCGATCAGCATCTACGGCGCAAGCAAGCTCGCCGACGAGGGGCTCCTCTCCGTCTACGGCCACTCCTACGATGTCCAAGTGTGGATGTTTCGCTTCGCGAACATCGTCGGGCCGCGCCAGCGCGGCAACGTGATCCCGGACTTCATCGAGAAACTGCTCGACGATCCCGACACCCTGAAGATCCTCGGGAACGGCCGCCAGCAGAAGTCCTACATGCACGTCGAGGAGTGTGTCGAGGCCATCGAGTACGTCGTCGAGCACGCCGACGCGGACGTGAACACGTACAACCTCGGCACGCGGACGACGACCTCCGTGAACCGCATCGCGGACGTCGTCGCGGACGTCCTCGACTGCGACCCCGACTACGAGTACACAGGCGGCGATCGCGGGTGGACGGGCGACGTCCCGAAGATGCGTCTCTCGATCGAGAAGCTCGCGGCGCTCGGCTGGGAGCCGAGCCAGTCGAGCGACGAGGCGGTTCGGGAGGCGACCGAGCAGCTCGCGGCGGAACTGCGCGCGGAGCGCGAGGCCTGACGCCACGGGAGCGGGGGTCGGTACGTTTTAACGCCCGTCGGTCGAAGATGTTGCCCGATGGGGGACAGTTACGACGTGAGCGACACCCTCCCGATCGACGGGATCCCGGCGGGGACGAATCTGATGATCGGCGGGCCGCCGCTGACCGGGAAACGGGAGCTCGCGCTCTCGCTCGTCGAGTCGGGGTGCAGACAGGGCGAGGGCGCGCTCGTCGTCACGATGCGCGACGACGCGGACCGACTGCTCGATCGGTCCGAGCCGCTCGCGAACGCGGTCGCGGAGGGGCGCGCGGGCATCGTCGACTGCGTGACGCGAGAGCGTGGCGAGGACGTGCGCGACACCCGGTGGATCCGGTACGCGTCCTCGCCGGGAGACGTGACGGAGATCGGGATCCGCTCGGCGGGGCTCTTTCAGGCGCTCGACGAGCAGGCGGTAGAGCGCGTCCGCTCCGGCTTCGTCTCCATCCCGACGATGCTGATGTACACCGAGCCGCGGCGGCTCTTTCGGTTCCTCCACGTCTACACCGGTCGGATCCAGTCGGCCGGCCAGCTCGGGTTCGCGCTCATCGAACTCGGCGACCGGGAGTCGTTCGACCGGTTCGCCCCGCTCTTCGACGGAATGGTGCAGACGCGAACGAACGAGGGCGGCGAGCGGCAACTCCGCGTCGTCGGCGTGACGTCATCGCCGACGGAGTGGGTATCCTACTAAGTCAGGAGAAGCGCTCTTCGACGGCGTCGTCGAGTTCCTCTCCGTCCGGTTCGGGCTCGGGCTCGCGGAAGTCGCTCGACGGGTTCTCGATGTAGTCGAGTGCGATGTCGGTGAACGCACCCGTGTCGACGACGGTGTCGCGATCGAAGGCGACGATGACGCCGCTCCACTCCCCGAGTGGCACTTGGAGGACGACGACCTCGTGGAACCAGCGAACGCTCAGATCGAGGTGGCCATAGCGGGCGAACTCGGGCTGCTCAAGTTCGTCGTCGAACCCCTTGAGGATGAGGTTCTTGGTGATCTCCTCGATCTCCTCGGGGGTCTGTGCGTCCGCGATGTCGTCGCGGATGTAGAGGCTGTCGTGCGTCTCGCCGTCGTAAGCGATGGCGCGCCGTATCTGCCCCACGTCCGCCTCGCGGAGCGCGGCGACGAACGCCGCTGCGTCCTCGTTCATACCTTGTGGATTGACGCGGCTTGAGGTTAACCTTACCCCTCGTTCGCCCGAGCGTTCTTGTGCGCGGCACACCGACGTCGCACTGTGCACGCCGCCGTCGTCGTCGCGGGCGGTCGCTCGACCCGGTTCGGCGATCGGGACAAAGCCACCGCGTCGCTCGCCGGAACGCCCCTGATCCGACGGGTGGCCGACAGGGTCACCGGCCCCGTCGAGACGCTCGTCGTGAACTGCCGGCCCGACCAGCGCGACGCGATCGAACGCGCGCTCGCCGGCGTCCCGCTCCCGGTGACGTACGCGCTTGACGCGCCCGCCCGTGCCGACAAGGGCCCGCTCGCCGGAATGGGAACTGGGTTGCGCGCGACGGACGCCGAGCGCGCCTTTGTCGTCGCCTGCGACGTACCGTTCGTCGATCCGGCGTTCGTCCGCTACCTCCTCGATCGGGCGGCGGCACGCGAGGCCGCGGTGCCGTACCGCGAGGGGTACGCGGAGCCGCTCCACGCGGTCTACGAAGTCAGACCAACCGTCGATGCGATCGAGCGCGCGCTCGCCGACGGGCGACGCCGCGCGGACGCGCCGCTCGACGACCTCGACGTCGGCGTCGTCACCGAGCGAGAGATCGATACGCACGCCGCACCGGGGACGTTCACGAACCTGAACACGCGAGCGGCGTTCGAGGCGGCAGAAAACCGGCTCCGTCGGTCCTGAGGACGACAGTCAGTGGGCGCGTTCGGCTTCCTCTTCGAGGAGCTCGGAGATGTACTGATGCTCCCAGCTCTCGCGATCGACGATCTCGCGGCGGCCCCGTCTGGTCAGCGAGTAGGCGTTCGTCCGCTCGTCCTGTTTGCGCTTATCGAGCAGCCCCTTCTCGCAGAGCGTGTCGAGGTTCGGATAGAGGCGGCCGTGGTTGATCGTCGTGCCGTAGTAATCTTCGAGTTCGTCCTTGATGTCGAGCCCGTTGGGTTCGTCCAGCCCGCTGGTAACGAAGAGGAGGTCGCGCTGAAAGCCGGTGAGGTCGTGCATCGCGTGTCTGAACGGAACGGCCGACCGCCGCTTAACTCCGGCGGCCAACATGTACACCACGATAGCTGTTCGTGGCGGTCCCTTCGACGATCGCGCCGCCGTCGCCGACAATGTCGTCCAGTTCGTACTTCTCCCCGATTGCGACGCTGTTCAGCATCGCGGTAGCGCGGAGCGCGCGTCCGCAACGCCCGAGCGGAGCGAGAGCGTAGGGCGGGGCGTAGTGCGTGGCGAAGCAGGGCGCGATCGTTTGTCGATCCGACGTGTCTGGGAGTGCTGGTCCGACAGAAGTCCCGACCAGTACAGGCCGCAGTGAACCGGCCGACGAATAGTGGGACCGTAGACCTCGAAGGCACTCGGACGAGACCCCTAGAAAATAGGGTCTCAGGTGTGATTGAGAGCGAGGAACATATCAAAGCCCCACCCTCCACGAGCGAACCCGGCAGGGTGAGCGAAGTAGGGCAGGGTGGTTCACATAAATACAGTACACTCTTGGCGCTTCGTCGCCACGGCCCGATGTGGAATTCCTCGCCCTTCTTCGCTGGTCTCTCATGCTCGCCGTGCTCTGGGCGGCGGCGCTTCCGCTCACGAAACGGCTCTTCCCACGGTTCCCGACTGCGGGTGCCGCCTTCGGACTTCCCGTCGCCTTGTTCGTCGTTTCGCTCCCCGCGTACTGGGTCGGAAAACTCGACGCGACCGCTGGCTTCGTCGTCGGCGGACTCACACTCCTTACGCTCTCTTTGCTCACCCTCCGCACGGGTACCTGGCCCGACCCGAAAACGCTCCGTATCCCGCTGGCCGTGTTCGCCGTCGCCTTCGGCGCGCTTCTGGTCGTCCGTCTCGGCTACCCTTGGATCGTCCCCGCCGGCGGGGAGAAGTTCCTCGACTTCTCCCTGCTCAAGGCCGTGCTTCGGGCCGAAACCTTCCCGCCGGAGGATCCGTGGTTCGCCGGGCGGACGGTCAGATACTACTACGGCGGCTATCTCATCTCGGGGTTCCTCACGACGCTCAGCGGGTTGGAGGCCCGCTACGCGTACAATCTCCTCGTCCCGACGTTTTACGCCGCGCTCGCGACCGGTGCGTACGGGCTCGCGGCAGCTATCGCTGACCGAAGCGGCTCCCCCCCTGTCGTGGCGGGCCTCGCCGCGGCGTTTCTGTCGACGGCGTCGGGGACGCTCGCCACGCCGGCGCGCCTCCTGTTGGGGCTCTTCCCCGAGCAGCTGGCGCGCGAATACGGGCGCGCCATCGTGAGCGGCATTCGGGCACCCTACGGGGAGGCCTTCGCCCAAGCGACGACCCCCGGAGAGTGGTCCTACTGGCTGGGCCGGTACGTCATCCCCAGAACGGTGGACGTGTTCCCCTCGTGGACGTTCGTGAACGGGGATCTACGTCCGCATATGACGAGCGCGCCGTTCCTCGTCCTCGCGGCGGCGCTGGTGTTCGCGTACTATCGAACGCCCGAGGAGGATGTCTGGCGTCGGCGCGCCCTCCTCCTCTTCGTCCTTCCGGCGCTCGGTGGGCTGCTCGGTGTCGTGAACACATGGGAACTCCCCGTCGTCGTCGGTCTCACGTTCCTCGCAGTCACTTTCGCGGACGCTGATCCACGGAGCCTCCTCGGCCCTGCCGGCTCTCGGTTCCCCCGTTTCGAAGGTCTCCACTCGATCATTCGACGCGATGTAGGCCGTCTGCTCGGTGGCGGTGTCGCCGCACTCGTCGTCGGTGCCATCGCAGTCGCGTGGGTCGCGCCGTACTTCCTCTACCATACCGCGACGAGCGATGGTGTGGGCTTCCTCCCGCCCGGAAGCCCCCTCGTCCCGTTCCTGCTCGTCCACGGCGGGTTTCTCGTCCTGTTTGCGCTCCTGCTCTGGACGCCGACACGCCATACCCTCCGTAACGTCGGCGGGACGCGTGCGCTCCTACTGGGTCTCGCGATCGGTGTCGCGGCACTCGCCGTCGCGGGCTTCGCACCCGTCGCGCTCCTCGCCGTGTTTGGCCTCGCGGCGTGGGTCGTCGTTCGACGCCAACGCGCGGAGCACGACGGCGATGTGTCGCAGCGCAGCGGTGGCTTCACCGTCCTGTTAGTGCTCGCCGGTGTCGGCCTCCTCATCTTCGCCGAACTGGCGTACGCGAAGGTATGGCCGTACAATCCGAACGCGCTCCGCTGGAACACGGTCTACAAGATCTATCACTCGGTGTGGATACTGTGGGGGATCGGTGGCGGCGTCGCTGTCGCAGCGATCCTCTCGAAGGCGCTCCGTGGGCTGTCGGCACGGAGCAGCGGCGAACGCGTTCGGCCGGTCGCCGCCGTCCTGCTCGTCGTTGCCGTCGTCTCCGCGATGGCCGTGTTCCCGGCGTTTGCGGGCGGCGAACGGGCGAACGCCGCTATCGAAGGAGAAGCGACTCTCGACGGGCTCGGATACGTCAACGACTCGCACCCCGATGCGGGCGCGGCTATCGCGTGGTTAGACAGCCGTGAGGGAACCCCGACGATCACGTCCGCACCGGGGATCGCGATCTATCAATGGATGAACGCCCCTTCTAGCCTGACCGGGATCCCGACGGTCCTCGGGTGGGTTCACGAGAAGGGGTATCGGGGCTCAAAAGCCTACGAGGACCGGCGGGAAGACGTGGAACGGCTCTACGAATCCAACGCGAACACCACGCTCGCGATCGCCGAGAAATACGACGTCGAGTACATCTACGTCGGCCCGAACGAGCGCGAGCGCTACGACCTCCGGGAGTTCGGTTCCCACGAGCGTATCACGCCCGTCTTCGAAAAGGGGACCGTGACGATCTACAGCGTTCGAGCCGACAACGCCTCGTCTTAAGGGGCGAGCGGTTCGCGATTCACGTTTCTGCCGGGTTCCATGTGAATAGCCCTTCACCGATATAGTTCACCGCGAAGCCAGTCCCGATGCCGATGAGGTTAGCGAGCGTGGGCCACAGCTCGAGACCTGCGAGGCGAACGGAGACGGTGACGAAGTCCGTGAGTGCGATGAGGACGACAAATCCGACGGCGAGCCCGACGGCGCGCACGGCGTGTGATCGGAGGAAGCGATCGACGAACGAGCGGATGCCGGCTGCGCCGGCGTCCGCGAACGTCCAGCGGTCATTGAGGACGAACATCAACGAGATAGAAATCTCCGCACCCACGGCCTTCGCGACGAGCGACCCGGTAAGCGCGGTCGCCGTCAACGCGAGGACTACGATCGACTCGACCGACGCGCCGGTCACGCCAACCGAGAGATAGCGCCCGAGCAGCCCGCCGCGGGCGAGCGATTGAAGCCTATTCATGGGTCTCGACGAGCGGCGTCGGTCGACAGACGATGCGAGCGAGCGGGGACGACGCGCCCCGCACGGTCGCCGCGCGTTCGCGCGCGGCGAGCAAGCCCCGGGCCATCGAGAGCGTATCACCGATCGGTGACACCGTCTTATTCGGTTGGTCCTCCCAAGTGACGGGAACCTCGACGATCCGTTCGCCCAGTGCGTCGGCGACGGCGACGAACTCAACGTCCCACGCGAACCCCGGTTCATGGAGATACGGCCGAACGTCGCGCCACACGTCGGTCGTGACCGCCTTCGCCCCACACTGGTAGTCACTCAATCGGACGCCTAAGAGGGTGCGTGCGAGGGAGACGAACCCCGCACCGAGCCCTCGTCGGGCGAGGGACTGATGGGAGCGAACGTCCGCGTCGGGGTGGCGACGAGTGCCGACGGCGACTGTGGCACTCGTGTCTCTGAGGGGGCCATCTTCGTGCGCTCCCGCGTCGCCGCCGTCGAGCGCTGCGACGATCCCGGCGATCGATTCGGGGGGTGTGCTGGCGTCGGCGTCCGCGAGCACCAATCGGTCAACACCGTCGTCCGCGAGCGCGTCGAAAGCGTCCGTCACGGCCGCGCCTTTCCCACGACGCTCGGGCGACACCGACACGCGGGCATGCTCGCGCAACGCGTCCGCGATACCGGGATCGGGGTCGTCCAGTGCGACGAGAACCTCGTCGGCGACCGTTGCGGCGAGCGTGTCGAGATACGGGCAGAGGCGTTCGAGGTCCGGTTCGTACGCTGGCACAGCGAGACCGACAGAGGGGCTAGGAGTAGGCATCGAGAGTTGCGAGTGTTTTTGAGGTTACGTGGATCGGAGGCATGGGCTTTTTGATGTGTTCTTGGCTGAGCAGGCGCAATACCACGCGTTTACGCCGTGGATACGCGCCGTCACTCCGAGCACCAGACCACGGTTCGTGGTGCAGCCTGAGATTTCAATTGTGAGAAGTGTGGTGCGACAGCGAATGCGGATTATGTTGGAGCGAAGAACGTTGGGTGGCGGTACGTCCGTCGCGGCCTCCAGTCGTCGCGACGGACGGGCGACAGTCAACTCGCCCTGAAGTCAGGAACGGTGACGCCGAATCGGGGATTCGTCCCGTCCGACTAACGTCGGCAGAGGCCGAGTTCACTGACAAGCCCCGCGCCACCCTGCGCCGGGCAGTTGACACACGGAGTCTTAGCTGGCAGGCAGTCGAACGTGTTGGTAGGAATCGACGTAGAACGGAGCGATTCCGTCTGTCCTGCGATGGCGGCCTACCCACCCCAGTAATCGGAACCAGTCTGGTGAACGGTCAGTTCCTACAATATCCATGTCTGAGAGAGACACTCATTCTCCTGACGGCTGTGGAGGAGCAGGCTGTCTCTCATTTTTCGATCGGTTCGTGTCTCGCCCGGTAGCCCCACTCCTCGGCGTCGACATCGCGCACCCGATAGAGGCGGATGTCGCGCTCGCGTTTGGTCTTCACGGGAACGTCGTAATGCGTCGCGTCGTAGTCGAAGGTGGTGTCGGTCTCGTGGACGAACTTGCGGTGGCGTTCGAGGCGCTCGCGCGCGACGTCGGCGCTGAACGCCTCGATCCCGTCGAGGCGCTCTGCGAACGCCTCGACGAGGCCGTCGTCGAGTTCGTACCCCACCGAGGAGCGCGCGCTCGCCATCGCGGCGAGTGTCGTCGTGCCGGTCCCCCAGAAGGGATCGAGGACGGTGTCGTCCCGGACGCTGTACATGTTGATGAGGCGATACGGGATCTCGAAGGGGTAGGCGGCGGATCGCTCGCGGTCGCCGCTGGCGGCGGGGAGGGACTGACGGCGGCCCCGGACATCGGTCCACACGTCGCTGAACCAGCGGTTGCGTTCCTCCCAGAAGTAAGCGGCGGCGTAGCGATCGGGGTCGTGCGGCGGGAAGTCGCGCGGCTCGGGGCCGTTGCGGAGGACGAGGAGGTGTTCGTGTTCGAGGGTAACGTAGGCGTTGGGCGGGAGGGTGCCGCTGCCCATGAACTTCGCGGCGGTGTTGGTGGGTTTGCGCCAGAGGACGCCCGGAAGGGGGTGAAAGCCCCGTTCGGCGAATGCGTCGGCGACGCGGTCGTGGTTGCGGTACACCCGGTAGTTCTCGATGGTACGCGTGGCGTCGCCGACGTCGAGGCAGGCGATCCCGCCGGGCGCGACGACGCGTGCGACCTCGTCCCAGACATCGTCGAGGGCTCCGTGCATCGCGTCGTAGGCGCGCTGGCCGTCGTCGGCGTCGAGAGCGTCGCCGACGGCGGGATCGAGGTTGCAGAAGAGGTCGTCCCACATCTCGACCATCGGGTAGGGCGGGGAGGTGACGACGAGGTCGACGCTGTCGTCGTCGAGGGCGGCGAGGTCCCGCGCGTCGTCGGCGACGACGCGGTGGGTGGTCTCCATGCGAAAGCGTGGCACTGCCGCGGGGTTAACCGTTCGGATACGGCGTTAGCGTCGCGCGCCGGGGTCGGGTTTCTCCCAGTCGAGCACGTCGAGGACGTCCCGAAGGAGCCAGAGGACGAGCAGGTAGGCGACGACGGCGGCGATGAGGGCGACACCGACGAAACTGACGAGGCCCCCGTAGTAGAACAGCGCGTACGCCGTCGTCGGCTCGCTCGCCCGGAGCCCGACGCCAGCGCCGGCGAGGGCGAACCCAACGAGCCAGAGGAGGCTGCCCAGCGTGCTGAGGACGGCGAGTTCCGGGTGTGCGAACCGGTAGAAGAACCCGGGGAGACGTCCCCGGCTGGCGGCGGCCGGCATACGCAGTCGTGGGGTCGCGGACAACTTTAACCCCCTGGGTCGACATAGCCCACGGTATGCCGTCCTCGGTGCCCGTCGGGGCGACTTGCCGGGCCGCCGGGATCTCGCCGTGGTCGCCACGACTTCCTGCCCATGGAGACACGATTAATGACGACATCTTCACCAACAGAGCGGACGCCGGACGCCCTCGGGAACGCCCCCCTGTATCAGACGCTCGTCCACGAGGCGGCCGACCCCGTCGTCGTCCTCGCGCCCGACGGCACTGTCGTCGACGCGAGCGACGACGTGTGCACGGTCTTCGGTCGCGACGCGGACGCCCTCCGTGGCGAACCGTTCGCGGCCCTCCTCCCCGACAGCACGCCCGGCGAGGGGTACGAGCGCCTCCGCGATCGGGCCGTTGATCCGGACGAGTCGGTCGCGTGGGGAGACGCGTCGCTCACCGTGTGCACCGATCACGGGACGACATCGTTGCTCGTCGATACCCACGCGTTCACGGTGGAGGGCACGCAGTACATCGCCGCAGTGTGTCGCGTCTCCGAACCGGCGTCGGTCGCGGCTCGCGAGCGCCACAGGCTCCGCGAGGAACGCGACCAGATCGAGCGCGTCGATACGCTCGTCCGTGACCTCACGCGCGCCGTCGTCGACGCGGACGACCGGAGCGAGATCGAGCGCGTCGCCTGCGAGCGACTCATCGAATCCGACCCGTACGCGTTCGCGTGGCTCGGGCGGCCGCGACTCGCGTCCGCCACGGTCGAACCGGCCGCGTGGGCGGGATCGGGACCGGGGTCGCCCGAGGGGTATCTCGACGTCGCCGAGGTGACGACGGACGACTCCGCGACGGGCCGCGGCCCGGCGGCGCGCGCACTCGACACGACCGACGTGACGACGGTCGCGGACGTCAGCGATGCCCCGCGATTCGGACCGTGGCGCGAGGCCGCCCTCGACCACGGGTTCCGCTCGGCCGCAGCCATCCCCGTCGCCCTCGAAGGGACGGTGTACGGCGTTCTCTGTCTCTATGCGACCGAGACGCGCGCGTTCGACGGGCTCTCCGATACGCTTCGGGATATCGGACGGATCGTCGCGAACGCCATCCGGTCGAGCGAACAGCGCAAACTCCTCTACGCGGACACGCTCCTCGAACTCGAACTCCGCGTCGCGTCCGACTCGCCGCTGGTCGCGATGACGGCGAACACGGACTGCACGCTGACGCTCGACGGGATCGTCCCGAAGGGCGGACTCTCGACGCTCTACGTCGATGTCGACGGCTGCGCGCCCGACCGCGCGCTCGACGCGCTCGACGATACGGCCGCCCACACCCGCGTCATCCGGGAGCGGGACGACGGCGGGCTGGTGGAGGTCAGCCTCTCCGACGGCGGCGTCGTCCCGATACTCGCGGACGCGGGTGCCCGCGTCGATAGCGCGGTCGCCGCGAACGGCGAGGTGCACTTCGTCGTCCAGACCGCCCCGGACACCGACGTCCGCGGGCTCGTCGATCACGTCCGCCGGCTCCACCCGAACGCCGACCTCGTCTCGAAGCGCGAGATCGAACGCCAGCCCGATGCGTTCACCGACGTTCGCGACGACGTTCTCGACGATCTCACCGACCGACAGTACACGGCGCTCAGAACGGCCTACCACGCCGGCTATCTGGAGTGGCCCCGCGAGTCGAGCGGCGAGGACCTCGCGGAGACGATGGGCGTCTCACCACCCACGTTCTACCAGCACCTCCGCGCCGGCGAGCGCAAACTGTTCGACGCCTTCTTCGACTGAGCGCCCGCCTCAGCGTTCCCCGTCGTCCGTCTCCTCGACGTCGATGTGGACGGGTTCGCCCTCCCGGTTGCCGTCGTCGCTGTCGTCGCCGAGCAGTCGCGCGCGGACGTCGTCGGCGACGGATTCGACCTGTTGGCGGAGCGTCGAGAGTTCGTCCTCGAACTCCTCGACCTCGCGCTCGACGTGGTAAACGCGCTGGATCGGGATGCGACGGACGGTGTCCGTCCCGGCCTCCTCGTCGCTCACGTCGAGGAGCCAGTGGTCCTGGACGTAGACGAGGTGTTCGTTCTGGACCGTCTGCTCGACGGTGTCACCGTCCGGGTTCTCGTAGACGATCGTCGCGCGACCGAGTTCGTCGTCGACCATGGGGAGAGACACGTCTCTCGGACGGGTAGACCCACCGGTCGAAAAAACGGGGTGTGTGCTCGTGCTTAGAGCAGGTCTTCGACGTTGTCGGCGACCTCTTCGGGGGTGTCGCCGACGGGGACGCCGGCGTCGTTGAGGGCGTCGATCTTCGATTCGGCGGTGCCCGTCCCGCTCCCGGAGACGATCGCGCCGGCGTGGCCCATGCGCTTGCCCGGCGGCGCGGTGCGGCCGGCGATGAAGCCGACGACGGGCGTGTCCATGTTCTCCGCGATGTACGCGGCGGCCTCCTCCTCGTCCTCGCCACCGATCTCACCGCACATCGCGATGACGTCCGTCTCGGGGTCGTTCTCGAACGCTTCGAGGGCGTCGATGAACGACGTACCGATGATGGGGTCGCCGCCGATGCCGATGGCGGTGGTCTGGCCGATACCGCGCTGGGTGAGCGAGTCGACGACCTGGTAGGTCAGCGTCCCGGATCGGGAGACGAGCCCGACGTTCCCCTCGGAGAAGATGTTGCCGGGGAGGATGCCGAGTTTCGCCTCGCCGGGCGTGATGATGCCCGGGCAGTTCGGCCCCTGGAGGCGCGTGTCGACCTCATCGAGGCGCTTGTTGACTTTCGCCATGTCCTGCGTCGGGATGCCCTCGGTGATGGCGACGACGAGGTCGAGGTCCGTATCGAGAGCCTCGAAGATGGCGTCGGCGGCGAACGCCGGCGGTACAAACACGACGGATGCGTCGGCGTCCTCCTCCTCAACGGCCTCCTCGACCGTGTCGTAGACGGGGACGCCGGCGACCTCCTGGCCGCCCTTGCCGGGCGAGGTGCCGGCGACGACGTTCGTCCCGTACTCGATCATCTGTTCGGTGTGGAACTTGCCCTCGCCGCCCGTGATACCCTGCACGACGACGCGGGTGTCTTCGTCGACTAGAATGCTCATTGTGCGTCCTCCGCGTATTCGACGGTCCGCTGGACCGCCCCTTCGAGGGTCTCTTCGACCGTGACGAGTTCGTCGTTGAGGATCTCGCGCCCCTCGACGGCGTTCGTCCCGGCGAGTCGGACGACGACGGGTTTGGGGATCTCGTCGAACTGCCCGAGCGCCTCGTTGATGCCCTTGGCGACCTCGTCGCCGCGCGTGATGCCGCCGAAGATGTTGAAGACGACCGCGTCGACGTTCTCGTCACTGAACACCATATCGAGGGCGTTCACGACGCGCTCGGCCTTCGCACCGCCGCCGATGTCGAGGAAGTTCGCGGGCTCACCGCCGTAGTAGTCGACGAGGTCGAGCGTCGTCATGACGAGCCCCGCACCGTTCCCGATGATGCCGACGTTGCCGTCGAGACGGACGTAGTCGAAGCCGTACTCGTTGGCCTTGGCTTCGAGGTCGTCCTCCGCAGCCTCGTCCTCCATCTCGGCGAGGTCGGGGTGGCGGAAGAGCGCGTCGTCGTCGACGTTGAGGACGGCGTCGGCCGCGATGACCTCGTCGTCCTCGGTGATCATCAGCGGGTTGATTTCGGCGTCGCTCGCGTCGGTATCCGCCCAGAGGTCGTAGAGCGTCGTGAGGACGCTCGCCACGTCGCGTGCGACCGCGTTGGGGACGCCCGCATCGTAGACGGCCTTGCGGGCCTGATACGGGTGCATTCCGAACGCCGGATCGATGTGCTCGCGGGCGATGGCCTCGGGGTTCTCCGCGGCCACCTCCTCGATGTTCACGCCGCCCTGCGTGGAGACCATGGCGACGGGTTTGCCCTCGCCGCGGTCCATCGTGACGCCCACGTAGAGCTCGTTCTTGAAGTCGACCGCGCCCTCGACGAGGACCTTATCGACGTGGTAGCCCTTGAGGTCCATTCCGAGGATGGATTCGGCGGCCTCACGGGCCTCGTCTGCGTTCTCGACGAGCTCGATGCCGCCGGCCTTCCCACGTCCGCCGACGTGGACCTGTGCCTTCACCGCGACCGGATACCCGATCTCCTCCGCGTGCTCGACGACCTCGTCGACGGTCGTCGCGAGCGCGGACGGGGGCGTCGGGACACCCGCGTCGGCGAAGACGTCCTTCGCCTGGTACTCGTGCAGCCTCATTTGTAACTCGTTCCGTAGGTTCCCGGGAGGGTGAGTTAGTAGTGTCGGAACGTGACCGGTGTACACACACCGGCCGTCGCGCCGCCGCTAGCCGGCACAACGATTATATATGAAATATGTCTAGTATCGGTCGATGTCGAGAGTGCTCACGGTGTCCGGGTTCGTCGGACTCGCGGTGCAGATGCTCTGGGGGATGGGGAACGTCGCGGGCCACATCGTCGGTGTCCCGCCCTACTGGGGGCAGATCGTCGGCGCGCACGCCCACTTCGGCGTCCTCGGTATCCTCGCCGTCGTTACGGGACTCGCCGTTGATCAGTACGGGACGTCGGGGACGCGCCGCACCGTCGCAGTCTGGGGGTTCGTCGTCGGGCAGTGGCTCCTTCCCGCGACCCTCGTGGCTCAGGCAGTGCTCGGTCTCCCGCAACTCGGGATGCTCGCCTTCGTCTGGGGCATCTGTCTCCTCGCCTCGATGGTCGTGATGGCGATGGAGGCTTGGGCGGACTCCCCGAGCGGCTACGCCGCGTAGAACCGGACGAGCGAACACGCGGGACAGACGTAGGCGACCACGTCCCGGCGGCCGACGCCGAGCGCGCCCCGGAGGCCCTCGCCGCGGAGGTGGATCCGGTCGTTCGTCCCCGTCGTGTCGCAGTTCGTCTCCGCCATCTCGACGTCGCAGTCGGGACAGACCGGATCTGGCATAGGCCCCGCGACGCACCGATTACACTTATTCACTGCCCCCACGATGGGACGCGTATGCGCGCTGTCCGCTATCACGAGACCGGCGGCCCGGAGGTACTGCAGGTCGAGGACGACGTCCCGACGCCCGAGCCCGGCCACGGCGAGGTTCGTATCGACGTGGCCGCCGCGGCCGTCAACCCCGTGGACACCTACTACCGCGAAGGTGACTACGAGCTGCCCGGCCTCCCCGCGATCCCCGGTGACGACGTCGCGGGCGTCGTCGACGCCGTCGGCCCGGGCGTCACGGCGTGGGAAGCGGGCGATCGCGTGTTCGGGACCGGCATCGGCGCGAGCGGGCAGGGGTCGTACGCGGAGTACACCGCCGCGGACGCCGGGACCCTCGCCGCGCTCCCGGCCGGCGTCTCGTTCGCGGAGGGTGCGGCAATCGCCGTCGTCGGCGTCACGGCGTGGCGCGCGCTCGTCGACCACGCCGGCGTCGAACCGGCGGAGACGTGTCTGATCCACGGCGGCTCGGGCGGCGTCGGTCACGTTGCCGTCCAGATCGCGGACGCCGCGGGTGCAACGGTCACGACGACCGCGAGCGAGGCGTACCACGATCGACTGCGGACACTCGGCGCGGACACGGTCCTCGACTATCGCCGTGACGATCTCGCCGACGCCATCGTGGAGGCGGGCGCGCCGGACGTGATCGTCGATCACCGCCTGAATGACTACTTCGGTCTCGACGCGGACGTCGCCGCACACGGCGCACGCCTCGTCGCGCTCGGCAACACCGAGCCGGCGGCGACGCTCCCGGACGTCCCAGGGGCGCGGGCGAAAGAACTCACCGTCTCGCTGATGAGCATGTACAACACACCCGACATCGGCCGCGTCCTCGGCCGGCTCGCGGGGCTGCTCGCCGATGGCCGACTCGCGCCCGAGGTCGCGCGCACGTACGCCCTCAACGAGGCCGCAGAGGCACAGCGGGCCGTCGTTGAGGACTCCGTCTTCGGCAAACTCGTCATCGAGCCCTGAAGCGTCGTCCGCGCTTCGTGGAAACATACCCTTAATAAGTTCCCCACATCATCATGTGAGTAGATATGGCACAACGGGAGACCTGGACATCACGCGTCGGATTCATCTTCGCCGCGGTAGGTAGCGCGGTCGGCTTGGGGAACATCTGGTCGTTCCCGTTCCAGACGGCGTCGAACGGCGGGGCGGCGTTCCTCGTCGTCTATCTGTTTGCCGTGTTCCTCATCGGCTTCCCGACGATGCTCATCGAGTTCGTCATCGGGCGGCGCTCGAAACAGAACGCGGTTTCTGCCTTCTCCGAACTGGGGTACGGGAACTGGACGTTCGCCGGCGCTATCGGCGTCTTCGCGTCGTTCATCACGCTGTCCTTTTACAGCGTCGTCGGTGGCTGGGTGATCAGCTACATCGTCGGCAGCGTCACCGGCGGCTACCTCGGACAGGCCAGCACCTTCTTCGGCTCCGTCTCCTCGGGGACCGTCGCGATCGGTGCACACGCCCTCTTCATGGCGATCACGATCGCCATCGTCGCGGGCGGCGTCGCGAACGGTATCGAGCGCGCGACGAAGGTGATGATTCCCGCGATCCTCGTCCTCCTCGTCGGCCTCGCCGCGTGGGGGTCGACGCTTACCGGTTCCGCTGCCGGGTACGCGTACTACCTCTCGCCGGACTTCGGTGTGCTCGCCGCCAACGTCGGCTCCATCGTCCCCTCGGCGATGGGCCAGGCGTTCTTCACGCTCTCGCTCGGGTTCGGCGTGATGATCGCGTACGCCTCCTACCTCGGCCGCGACGACAGCCTCCCCGCGGACAGCGCGATCATCGTCGTCCTCAACACGATCGTCGCGCTGCTCGCCGGCTTCGCCGTCTTCCCGATTCTCGCCGCGACGGACGCACTCACCGGCTCGACGGGGGCCGGCACCGCGTTCGTCGCGCTCGCAGGCGCGTTCGGCCAGCTTCCGGCCGGCCAGATCATCGGCCTCGTCTTCTTCGTCGTCCTGCTGTTCGCCGCGCTCTCCTCCTCGATTAGCCTGCTGGAGGCCCCCTCGTCGTACGTCGTCGACCGGTACGGTATCGACCGCCCGAAGGTCGCCGTCGGCGTCGGGCTCGTCAGCTTCGTCATCGGGATCGTGCCCGCGTACGGCTACGTCGGGCTGTTCAACGACTTCGTGTTCAACATCCTCCTTCCGATCGCAGTGCTGTTCATCGCGCTGTTCGCCGGGTGGATCGTGGACGCGGACGCGATCAAAGAACTCGGCCAGGGGAGCGTCGTCGGGTCGATCCCCGGGACGGCCCCGCTTACGACCCTCTGGCTCTGGTGGGTGCGCATCGTCGTCCCCATCGCAGTCATCATCACGCTCTACCTCGGCGTGACGAACTTCTACACCGGTCTGACGACCGGCGCGTACTTCTGAGGGCCCGCGCGTCTCGCGTTTCGAACGCGGTTTTTCGCTTTTGTCGCTCGTCCACAGGGCATACGAAACCCTCTTGAGCACCTGCACGCTACGGCGTGCCATGACACGAGAGACGTGGAAGACACAGGTGGGGTTCATCCTCGCCGCGGTCGGCTCTGCGGTCGGCCTCGGGAACGTCTGGCGCTTCCCGTGGATGACCGCGAACAACGGCGGAAGCGCGTTTCTCCTCTTGTATCTCTGTATCATCGTACTGGTCGGCGTCCCCGGGCTCCTCGGGGCGTTCGTCATCGGGCGGCGCTCGAAGCGCAACCCCGTCGGCGCGCTCCGGTCGCTCTCCGGCGGCTCGCGGCTCTGGGGCGCGTTCGGGCTGCTCGCAGTCTGTACGACCGTCCTCCTCGTCTCGTTCTACACCGTCGTCGGCGGCTGGTTCGTCCGCTACACCGCCGCCTCAGTGACGGGGGCCTACTTCGCCCAGCCCGGCGCGTACTTCGGCTCCGTGAACTACGGCCTCCCGGCGTTCGGCTTCGCGCTGCTCTTCCTCGCCGCGACGGCGGCCATCGTCTACGGCGGCGTCGAGCGCGGGATCGAGCGCGCGACGAAGGTGATGATGCCCGCCATCGTCGTCCTCCTCATCGCGCTCATCGCATGGACGTTCAGCCGCCCCGGCTCGATGGATGGGCTCACGTTCTTCCTCTCGCCCGACATCGCGTACCTCCGAGCAAACTTCCTCGACATCCTCCCGGCGGCCGTCGGACAGGCCATGTTCACGCTCTCCGTCGGCACGGGGACGATGGTCACGTACGCCTCCTACCTCGGTGAGGAGCGCTCCCTTCCATTCGACGCGACCACCATCGCCGTCCTCAATACGGCGGTCGGCGTCCTCGCGGGCCTGCTCGTCTTCCCGCTGCTGTTCAGTTTCGGGCTCGACGTCGGGAGTGGTGGCCCCGGTGCGATCTTCGTCTCGGTCGCGAGCGCGTTCGCCACGCTCGGCGTCTTCGGTCGTGTCCTCGGCGTCGTCTTCTTCGCGGTCGTCCTCCTCGCCGCGCTCTCCTCCTCGATTAGCATGCTGGAGATCCCGGTCGCCTATCTCGTCGATGAACGCGACTTCTCGCGGGCGCGGGCGACCGCCATCATGTCCGGTGTCGTCGCCGTTGGAGCCGCAGTCTGTGCGCTCGACGCAAGCGTCTTCAGCCTCTTCACGGACACACTCGTGAACCTCCTGATGCCGACGGGCCTCGCCGGCTTCCTCCTCTTCGCCGGTTGGGTACTTGGGAAGAACGCCCTTGAGGAGTACGAGGCCGGCGCGGGCGCGCTCGGGCGTGCTGCCGGGTCGCCGTGGCTCCTCTTCGTCGGCGTCCCGATCCCGATCTTCTTACTGTTCACCGTCATCAGCCGGCTGCTCAGCACGCTTGGCGTCACCGTCGCGTCCTCGTCGGCCGTGCTCGCCGCCGCGGTCGTGTTGACGGCACTCGCCGTCGTCGGTCTCCGACGGCCCGACTCGGTCTTCTGAGGCGCACACCTCGATCCGCGACGCGGTGTCGGTGTCCTTTTGACGACGACCGGTGAAACGGGATTCAACAGATGACGATGGACGAGCGCATCGAGGAGTTGCGCGAGCGCAAACGCCGCGCCGAGAAGGGGGGCGGCGAGGCCCGCATCGAGTCCCAACACGAGAAGGGCAAGATGACGGCGCGCGAGCGCATTGACTACTTCCTCGACGATGGGACGTTCCGCGAGTTCGACGCGCTGCGGACGCATCGCTCGCACAACTTCGGCATGGAGGAGAACAAACTCCCCGGCGACGGCGTCGTCACGGGCTACGGCGAGGTCGACGGGCGAAAGACGTTCGTCTTCGCCCACGACTTCACGGCCTACGGCGGGTCGCTCGGTGAGGTGTTCTGCGAGAAGGTCTGTAAGGTCATGGATAAGGCGATGGAGGTCGGTGCGCCCGTCGTCGGCCTCAACGACTCCGCGGGCGCGCGCATCCAGGAGGGCGTCGAGTCCCTTGGCGGCGTCGGCGAGATCTTCCGGAAGAACCAGGAGGCGAGCGGCGTCGTCCCGCAGATCTCGGCGATCATGGGTCCGTGCGCGGGCGGTGCGGTCTACTCGCCCGCCCTGACGGACTTCGTCTTCATGGTGAAGGAGACGAGCCACATGTTCATCACCGGCCCGGACGTCATCGAGACCGTCACGGGCGAGGAGGTCGGCTTCGACGAACTGGGTGGCGCGACGACGCATACGGCGACCTCCGGCGTCGCGCACTTCGCCGAGGAGACGGAGGAGGGGGCCCTCGACAACATCAAGCGCCTCCTCAGCTATCTCCCACAGAACAACGTTGAGGACCCGCCGCGCGTCGACCCGTGGGACGATCCCGAGCGACGCCCCGAGGCCCTCGAAGACATCGTCCCGGACGAACCGCGCAAACCCTACGACGCGACGGACGTCGTCGATGAGGTGATGGACGAGGGCTCCTTCTTCGAGGTCCAAGCCGACTACGCGAAGAACCTCGTCGTCGGCTTCGCGCGCCTCGACGGCCGCTCCGTCGGGATCGTCGCGAACCAGCCCCGCGTGAACGCGGGGACACTCGACATCGACGCCTCCGAGAAGGCCTCCCGATTCGTGCGCTTTTGCGACTCGTTCAACGTTCCGATCGTCTCCTTCGTGGACGTGCCTGGCTTCCTCCCCGGGACCGACCAGGAGCACGAGGGAATCATTCGCCACGGCGCGAAACTGCTCTACGCGTACTCGGAGGCGAGCGTCCCGCTCCTCACCGTCATCACGCGCAAGGCGTACGGCGGCGCGTACGACGTCATGGCCTCGAAACACCTCGGCGCGGACGTCAACTACGCGTGGCCAACGGCCGAGATCGCCGTGATGGGCCCGCGCGGTGCCGTCAACGTCCTCTACCGCTCGGAGCTCGCGGAGGCCGAAGACGAGGACGAACTCCGCGACGCGCTCGTCGAGGAATACAGAGAGGAGTTCGCGAACCCCTACGCGGCCGCGGACCGCGGCTTCCTCGACGACGTGATCGAGCCCGCCGAGACGCGCGTGCGCCTCATCAGCGACCTGGAGATGCTCTCCACGAAACGTGAGGACGGCCCGGACAAGAAACACGGCAACATCCCGCTATGAACCCGACCGTTGAGGCCCCCCCGTCGGCGAGCGACGCGGAGGCGGCCGCCGCGATTGCGGCCGTGAGCGCCTATCTCGACGAGGAGCGTGCCACGCTCGCCGCCGCGGCCGCGGCGGCGAGTGCCGACGAGGAGACGTGGGACGGCGAGAAGTGGCGCTTCGCCGGTCGCTTGGCGGCGACAGACGGCCGCGGCGGTCGGCGCGTTCCGGACGGCGCGCCGACGGACGCGTGGAGCGCGGCGGGCCGCGCAGATCGTTTCTGAGGTTCGAGACGTTTCTGCGGCCCTACACGCTCCCGAGCACGCCGCCGGTTCGGAGGACGAAGTAGCCCGCGAAGAGGGCGGCGAGGACCCACTGGCCGAGGTGGACGTCGGCGCGCTCGCCTGCGAACGCTTTCATCACCGGGTAGGCGATGACGCCGGCAGCGATGCCGTACGCGATGGAGTAGGTGAACGGCATGACGATGACGGTGAGGCCGGCGGGGACGGCGTGCGTCGGATCGTGCCAGTCGACCTCGGCGACGTTGCCGAGCATCAGGACGGCGACGACGACGAGCGCGATGTGGCTCGCGTACTGCGGGATCGCGGCGGCGAACGGGACGAAGGCGACCGCGGCGAAGAAGCCGAGCGCGACGACGAGCGCAGTCAGACCCGTGCGACCGCCCTCCTCGATGCCGGTCGCGGACTCGACGTACGTCGTGACGGTGGAGGTGCCGAGCATCCCGCCGACGGTCGTTCCGACCGCGTCCGCCATCAGCGGCTCGTCCATGTTGGGAAGGTCACCGTCATCGTCGAGGAAGCCGCCAACCTGACTGACGCCGACGAGCGTGCCCGCGGTTTCGAGGAAGTCCACGAAGAAGAACGTGAGCACGACGAGGGTGAACGCGAGGGCGTCGAGGTCGGCGAGGCCGCGAAGGAACGCGCCGGCCAGCGGCGAGACATCCCACGTCGGGGCGGGGAGGCTCGGCGCGAGTGGCACCGAGGCGTGCGGGCTGGCGATGCCGAGGGCGGCCGCGCCCCAGCCGAGGATGCTCGTCACGGCGACGCCGATGACGATGCTCCCCGTGACGCCACGAACGTAGAGCCCGAAGGTGAGGAAGAGCCCGAGGACGCTGAGGATCGCCACGGGGTCGGAGGCGACGGCCCCGAGCGTGAGGAGCGTCGAGGGGTCGGCGACGACGATGAACGTCTTCTCGAGGCCGATAATGGCGAGGAAGAGCCCGAGCGCCGCGCCGACGGCGAATTTGACGGGCTCGGGGAAGAGTTTGATGACGTACTCGCGCGCGCCGACGAGTGTGAGCGCGATGAACAGGACGCCCTCGACGACGATGGCGGCGAGTGCCGTCTCCCACGGCACGCCCATCGCGCCGACCACGGTGAACGCGAAGAAGGCGTTGAGGCCCATACCGGGCGCAAGGCCGAACGGCCGATTCGCGTAGAACGCCATCACGAGCGTCGCGATCCCGGCGGAGAGTGCGGTGACGACGGCGAGCATCTGCATCGTCGCGGCATCGCCTGCGCCCGTGTCGATGGCGGCGACGAGGATGGCAGGGTTGACGACGACGATGTACGACATCGTGAGGAACGTCGTGATGCCGGCGAGGACTTCGGTACGGAGGTCGGTATCGTGTGCGTCGAGGTCGAAGATGGCGGCGAGCCTGTCGCTGAGAGTCATGCCCCTCCGCCAGGAGCGCCTTCGCGGATATAGGGGTGTCGTCTCGCGGGCTTCCCGACGATCGTCGATAGCGAGAATCGACACGCTAAGGTGGCCGCTGTCGGAAAGCGGGGGTATGTTCGAGAAGGTGCTCGTCGCGAACCGAGGCGAGATCGCCGTGCGCGTGATGCGGGCGTGCGAAGACCTCGGTATCGAGACGGTCGCGATCTACTCGGCGGCCGACAAGCACGCCGGCCACGTCCGATACGCGGACGAAGCCTATCGTGTCGGGCCGGCCCGCGCCGCCGAGTCGTACCTCGACGGCGAGGCCATCGTCGCCGCGGCCGAGGAGGCGGGCGCGGACGCCATCCATCCCGGCTACGGCTTCCTCGCGGAGAACGCCGACTTCGCGGAACGGGTGCACGACACCGACGGCGTGACGTGGGTTGGCCCCTCCGCCGCGTCGATGCGTCGCCTCGGAGAGAAGACGGGCGCACGCGAAGTGATGGCCGAGGCGGACGTCCCGATCGTCCCCGGAACGACCGAGCCCGTCACCGACGCCGCGGAGGTCCGCGCGTTCGGCGACGAACACGGCTACCCTATCGCGATCAAGGCCGAGGGCGGCGGCGGCGGGCGCGGCATGAAGGTCGTCGAGCAGGAGCGCGAGATCGAGGCGCAACTCGACGCCGCCAAACGCGAGGGTGAGGCCTACTTCGGCAACGACTCGGTCTACCTCGAGCGCTATCTCGCGGACCCGAAACACATCGAGGTGCAGGTGCTCGCGGACGAATCCGGGGCCGTCCGTCACCTCGGCGAGCGCGACTGTTCGCTCCAGCGCCGCCACCAGAAGATCATCGAGGAGGGCCCGAGCCCGACTCTCGACGACGACCTCCGCGAGGAGATCCACGCGGCCGCCCGCCGCGGCGTCGCGGCCGCCGACTACGTGAACGCCGGCACCGTGGAGTTCCTCGTCTCCGGCGGTGAGTTCTACTTCCTCGAAGTGAACACCCGCATTCAGGTTGAGCACACCGTCACGGAGGAGATCACGGGCGTCGACATCGTGAAGTGGCAACTCCGCGTCGCCGCGGGCGAGGAACTCGACTTCGCCCAGGACGACGTCGCCACCGAGGGCCACGCGATGGAGTTCCGCATCAACGCCGAGAACGCCGCGGACGACTTTGCACCCGCGACCGGCGGCCGTCTAGAAACGTACGATCCGCCGGGGGGGATCGGCGTTCGCGTCGACGACGCGCTCCGGCAGGGCGACGACCTCGTCACCGACTACGACTCGATGGTGGCGAAGCTGATCGTCTCGGGGGCCGACCGCGCGGAGTGCATCTCGCGGGCGAAGCGCGCGCTCGCCGAGTACGCGATCGAGGGGATCGTCACAGTCGTCCCCTTCCACCGGCTGATGCTCGACGACGACCGTTTCGTCGCCGGCGAGCACACGACGACGTACCTCGACGAGCGCTTCGACGAGACGCGCCTCCTCGAAGCCCAAGAGCGGTGGGGAAGCGAGGCGAGCACCCCGGCGAGCGACGACGAGACGAGCGAGCGCGAGTTCACCGTCGAGGTGAACGGTAAGCGCTTCGAGGTGAACCTCGAAGCCCACGACGCGCCCGCCCTCGGCGACGTCGATCTCGACGCCGTTGGCGACGACGGGAGTACCGAACCGCCGGCGTACGCCACGGACGACGACACGGGGATGGTCGTCGAGGGTGGCGGCGAGACGGTCGCGGCGGAGATGCAGGGGACGATCCTCGCCGTCGACGTCGAACCGGGTGACGTCGTCGAACCGGGCGACGTCCTCGTCGTCCTGGAAGCGATGAAGATGGAGAATGACGTCGTCGCCTCCCACGGCGGCACCGTCTCCAAAGTCGCCGTCACGGAGGGCGACAGCGTCGATATGGGCGATACGATCGTCGTCATCGAATGACGCCGGCGGTGCACGCGCCGCGCGACTCTTGGGGATCCACTCCCTACCCCAGTGCATGAACGACACGCGCCGCGCGGTCCTCGATGCGCTCGCCGACGGCCCGATCGGCGGCCCCGCGCTCGCCGAGCGTCTCGGTGTCTCGCGCGCCGCGGTGTGGAAGCATGTCGAGGCGCTGCGCGACGCCGGCTTCGAGATCACGAGCGCGAGCGACGGCTACGTCCTCGACGAAGTCCCGGAGTTCGGCGGCCCCGCCGTCGAGTACGGCCTCGACGCGCCGTTTGAGATCGAGTATCACAACAGCATCCCGAGCACGAACGACCGCGCGCGCGCCCTCGCCGCGGAGGGTGCCGAGGACGATGTCGTCCTCGCGGACGAGCAGACCGGCGGGCGCGGTCGCCTCGATCGCGCGTGGTCGTCGCCCACGGGCGGCGTCTGGCTGAGCGTCGTCTGTCGGCCGGCGCTCGCGCCGTCGCGCGTCTCCCTGCTCACCGTCGCCGCGAGCGCCGCGGCCTGCGGGGCCGTCCGCGAAACCGGGATCGACGCGCGCATCAAGTGGCCGAACGACCTGCTCGTCCCCGATCCCGACGCCGCGCGCGGCGGCCGGAAGCTCGCGGGGCTCCTCACCGAGATGGAGGGCGAGGCGGGGAAGGTCTCGTGGGTCGTGCTCGGTCTCGGCCTGAACGCGAACGTCGCACCCGACGACCTCCCGCCGGACGCGACGAGCCTCCTCGGAGAGCGCGACGGCGACCCGGTCGATCGCCGCGTGCTCACCCAGCGCTTCCTCGAGCGCTTCGACGCCCTGCGCACCGATCCCGACGCCGCACGCGACGCGTGGCGCGAGCACGCGGCGACGCTCGGCCAGCGCGTGCGCGTCACGCTCCCCTCCGAGACGATCGTGGGTGACGCCGTGGACGTGACGGATGTCGGCGCGCTCGTCGTCGACACCGGGTCCGAACGCCGCGTCGTCCACGCCGGCGACTGCGAACACCTCCGACCCGCAGAGTGACTCGACCTCCCATAGCCGTCTCCGTCTCCCATAGGCCGTCCCCGTCCGATTACGTCGCGTGGGTGGCGTGTTTCACGTCACTCGTGCTCGCGCGCCGGACGGCCGCGCGCACGGGATCACGGTAGCCCGCGAGGTTGTGCGAGTCGCCATCAAGCACGAGCAGGTTCGCGTCCCGTCCTGCCTCAATCAGCCCGTCGTTTCGCTCCGCGATTTCCGCGCCCGCGGTCGTCGCCATCCGTAGGACCTCGACTGCGCTCACGTCGTAGCGTTTCGCCGTATAGGCCATCTCGCGGAACATCGAGGGCGAGTTCAACATCACGTTGTCCGTCCCGAGCGCGACCGTCGTGTGCTCGAGCAACTCGGGGATGTCCGGGAGACCGACATCCGTCACGAGGTTGGAACGCGGGCAGACCGCGATCGGCGTTTCGGACGCCGCGACGCGCTCGACATGCTCGTCGTCGGCGTGGACCATGTGGACGAGCAGATCCGGGTCGTGGTCGAGCGCCGGATGGATGTCCGTCTCGTCGACCTCGCCCGCGTGGATCGCGAACGGTTTCTCGGCGTCGCGCGCTCGACCGCGCTCGATGGTGAAGTCAGCATCGTTCGCCCCGCTCGCGCCGTATCCGTCCGCGACGTCGAGGACGTCCGGGTCGTCGCGACCGAAGGCGATCGCGTCGATATCGACGCCGGCCGCGGCCTCGCGGAGCGCCTCGACGCCCGCGATGCCGCCCTCGCGGAACTCCAGCGTCGCCGCCGTCCCCGACTCGGCCATATAGCGGAGCGAGCGGTGCATCCCCTTGATCAACTCCTCGCGCTCCGCCTCGCGGAGGAGCCGGTGTTTCAGCCCGTCCGGCGGCGCGACGAGCTCCTCGAGCGAGAGCCCGCGGCCCGCGTCCTTCGCGATCGAGTCGCCGATGTGCGTATGCGCGTTCACGAACGCCGGGAGGACGATGTCGTCACTCTCGGTCGGTGCCTCTTCCACGGCGACTATTCGTCCGTCCTCGACGATGACGCGGCCTTCCACGGCCTCGAAGTCGCGGCCGGCGAGGATCGTACCCTCTAGCTCCATGCTCACCACGACGGACGGACGGGATGTAAGTCCCGTCGAACTGGGCGAATCAGAGATTCGATTGCCCGACGAAACTATGTTTCGTCGAACTCGTCCAGACTGTACTGTCCCCGCGTCATTTCGCTGACGAGCGCGCCGTCGATATCGAGGCCGAGGACGTCCACCGCGGCGCGGCCGACCGCGTCCACGTCGCCGGCGGGCGCGTAGACGCCGAGTCGCCACTGCTCGCGCTGGGCCATTTGGAGGGCGCGCACGAGCGTCGATTGCTCGTCGAGCTGTCGCACTTCGCCGTTGACGAGGACGCGCGAGTCGGATTCGCGCATCGTCGGACGCGGGCGGACGTCGAGGAGGACGGCGTCGCGCTCGACGTCCGCTCGGGCGGCAATCTCGCGTTCGTACGCGCGGATCTCGCCCCGATCGGCGTCGAGAAGCGGGTCGTCGTCGAAGGGATCGTCAGTCACATCGGCCATCTCCGCCCAGACGGCGCGCTTGTAGAGGTCACGCTGATCGAGTTGGCGGGCGAACGCGGCGCTGGCGTCGCACTCGCGGAGCGCGATTCGGAGCGCGGGGTCGTCCATCCGGCGGAGCGTTTCGGGCGTGGTGTCCGTCGTCGCGAGCAGGCGCTCGGTGGCGCGTCTGAGCATCGCTGTCGAGATCCGCGCGACGTGGTGGTTGTAGACGGTGGGGTTCATCAGGGCGCGCGCGAGCAGGAGCGACTCGGCGCTCTGGACGTTCCCTTCGTCGAGGACGAGCGCGCCGTCGTGGATGGTGAGCCCGCGGACGAGGCGTCCGTGATCGATTGTGCCGTACGGGACGCCGGTGTGATGGGCGTCACGGACGAGGTAGTCCATCCGGTCAACGTCGAGTTCGCCCGCGACAATCCCCGCGAGGTCGCCCTCGCCGCGCACCATCGCAGCGACGCGGGCGGGATCGAGGCCGTGTTCGTCGAGGATGCGGGCGACGTCGCCGGACGCGAGCAGGTCGTCGACGTCGTCGTGGTACTTCCCGGTGCGGTCGTGGATCAATCCCTCGATCGCGTGGCTGAACGGGCCGTGACCGATGTCATGAAGGATTGCGGCGGCGCGGACGCGTTTCGCCCGGATGCCGTCCACGCCGAGGCCGTCGAGCGCCTCGCAGGCGAGGTGGTAGACGCCGAGACTGTGCTCGAAGCGGGTATGGTTCGCGGCGGGATAGACGAGGCTCGCGGTACCGAGCTGTTGGACGCGCCGGAGACGCTGGACGGGCGGCGTGTCGAGGAGGGCGGACGCGACGCCCGCCACCTCGATGTGGTCGTGGACGCTGTCCTTGATCGTCGTCACGGGTCGTCGTTCGCGCGCCACCCTACAAAAACCGCCGGGGGTACCCTGTGGATCGACAGTTTATACCCGGCAGCGTCCCGAGTCCGGGGCGTGCGACACACGAACGTCCTCATCTCCCTCTGCCTTGTCGCGCTCGTCGCCCTCGCGGGTTGTAGCGCGATCTCCGGTCCGCAGAGCGGCGACGACGCGACGACTGCCCAGCCCTACCAGACCCCGCTGAACGGATCGCAGGTCGACCAACAGCACGTCGAGACGATCCGCGATGCCGGGAGCTTCACATATCGAACCGAGACGAATGCCAGCTACGCGAGTGGCCAATCGGCGTCGCGTCTGACCACGATCCGCGCGGACCTCGACACCGGGGCATACTCCCTCCGCCTCCTCCAGGGCGCTCAGGATAGCCAAGTGTACGAGGGGCCGAACGGGACGGCCTACACGCGAATCACCACTGGCAACCGGACCGCGTACGCGCAGGGCGCGCTCCGTTCCGTGAACGCGAGCGGGTACGTCTCGCCGGGTGTCGCCTCCCTCACCGACCGCGCGAACTTCACGTACAACGGTACGACACAGTTCGACGGGAGTACCCTCCACACGTACGTCGCGCACCCCACGACGTTGCCCATCGCGAACACTTCGGCGTTCGGGAACGCGAGCGAGGCAAACGTCACCGTCCGGCTCGGGATCACGAGCGACGGGCTCGTCAAGCACCAGCAGTTCCACGTCGCGACCGACCAGGCCACGCTCGACTCCACCCGGACGTACACCGAGGTCGGCTCGACCGATCCGACGCCCGCGTGGCTGAGCCAGGCTGAGCAGCGCTTCGCCAACGAGACGTCGACCACGACGCCGAACGCAAATGAGTCGGCGACCACGACGACGACATCGACCACGTCAACGTCTAACGAAACGACCACGTCGACGTCTAACGAAACGACCACGTCGACCACGACGACGGCAAACGCGTCGGCGTAACCCGGTCGGCGCGCCGGCGACGCAAGCGTTTACTCGCCGCCGCCCCTCTCCGGACCCATGCCGACGTTCCTCTCCGGGGGGACCGGAACCCCCAAGCTTCTCGCCGGTGCGGCCGACGTCTTCGATCCCGCCGAGACGACTGTGGTCGCCAACACGGGCGACGACGTCGAACTCGGTGGGTTCCTCGTCTCGCCAGATCTCGATACGGTGCTCTTCGATCGCGGTGGCGTCCTCGACCGGGAGTTCTGGTGGGGAATCGCGGGCGATACCCACGAGACCCACGACGAACTCGAACGCCTCGCGGACCGCGCGGGCCTCGATCCGGGGCCGCGCTACCTCGACGCCGAGGCGCAGACGAACGGCCGCGAGATCGCGCGTTGGCGACGCTTCTCCGCGGCGCGCGAGTTCATGACCATCGGCGATCGAGATCGCGCCGTCCACCTCTTGCGGACGAGCCTCCTCGACGAGGGGCGGACGCTGACCGAAGTGACCCGAACGCTCGCCGACGCGTTCGACCTCGACGTGACGCTTCTCCCGATGAGCGACGACCCGGTGGCGACGCTGATCCACGCGTCGGAGCGAAGCGACGACGCGGAACGTGCGAGCGGTGAAGCCGCGGGCCACGCGTCGGAGCGAAGCGACGACGCGGAACGTGCGAGCGGTGAAGCCGCGAGCCACGCGTCGGAGGGCGTCATGCACTTTCAGGAGTTCTGGGTGGAACGGCGCGCCGACGTCGAAATCGCGGACGTGGAGTTCCGCGGGGCCGCCGAGGCGAGCGCGACCGACGCGGTACTCGACGCGCTCCGCGACGGACCCGTGATCGTCGGCCCGTCGAACCCCGTGACGAGTATCGGGCCGCTGATCGCCCTCGATGGCGTGCGCGAGGCCCTTCACGAGACGGCTGTTGTCGCCGTCTCCCCGTTCATCGAGGACGAGGTGTTCAGCGGGCCCGCGGACGACCTCATGCGCGCGACTGGCCGCGAGCCGAGTACCGCCGGCGTCGCCGCGGCCTACGACTTCGCGGACGCGTTCGTGCTCGACACGGCGGACACGACCGCGCTCGATCGGCCGGTCGTCCGCACGGACACCCGAATGGACGACGGCGCGGACGCGGCGCGCGTCGCGCGGGCCTGTGCGGAGGCGCTGGAGACCGTCGATGGGTGACGTGGACTTCCATCCGCGGGTCGCGCTCGCCAGCCTCTCCGGGGAGGCGGACGCCGACTGGGCGCGTGCCGCGAGCCGCGAGGCCGGCCTCGCCTTCCTCGGCGGGATCGCGGTCGACGACCCGACGCGAACGGCGGCGGAGCGGATGGCCGCCGACCGGGACCGTACCGAATTCCTCCCCGCGAATCCCGTGGCGTTCGTCGCCGACGAACTCGACCGCCTCGCCGACTCGCCGATCGACGCGGCCGTGAACGTCCGGGCGACGACGCCGGGCGCGATCAGGCCGGTCGCACGGGTCTGCGCGGCGCGTAACGCGATCCTGGAGGTGAACGCCCACTGCCGGCAGTCGGAGATGTGTGCGGCGGGCGCGGGCGAGACGCTGCTCGCGGACACAGACCGGCTGTGCAACATTGTCACGGCCGCGAGTGACGAGGGCGCGGCGACGAGCGTCAAGGTCCGTGCGGAGGTACCGGGTGTCGACCTCCCGTCACTCACGCGTGACCTCGATACGGCCGGTACCGACGTTCTGCACGTCGACGCGATGGACTCGGAGGAAACCATCGCGAGCGTTCGCGACGCCTTCGATGGCTTCCTCATCGCCAACAACGGCGTTCGAGACCGCGCGACGGTCCGCGAATACCTCGCCTACGGCGCGGACGCGGTCTCGATCGGCCGGCCGAGCGACAACCGCGCGGTCAGGGTGCGGGTTCGCGACGCCGTCACGACGTGGTTCGCGGACGAGTGACGATTCGCGACCGCGTCCGGCGGAGTCGAATACAGAACGTTTTAACGCCCGCCGGTCGAACCCCGACCATGGCCATCAAGCCCGACTACGTCAAGAAGACGGGGAAGATCCTCCTCGAACGATATCCGGACGCGTTCAGCCGCCAGGACTTCGAGCACAACAAGGACGCCGTCTCCGAGCTCACGAACATCGAGTCCAAGGAAGTCCGCAACCGCATCGCGGGCTACATCACGCACAAGCGTAACTGAGCGTCGAAATCGAAGCCACTTTGTCGCCCTCACACATTTCGTGAGGTGATGACACGCGTTGCCGTACTCGGAGCGACCGGTGCCGTCGGACAGCGATTCATCCAACTCCTCTCCGACCACCCGACGTTCGAGATCGCCGCCCTGACCGCGTCGGCCGATTCGGCCGGCAGCCCCTACCGCGAGGCCGCGAAGTGGCGCGTCGACACGCCGATCCCCGAGGCCGTCGCGGACGTCGAAGTCGTCGAGACGACGCCCGAGGCTGTCCCCGACGATGTCGATCTGATCTTCTCCTCGCTCCCCTCCTCCGTCGCCGAGCGCGTCGAATCGGACTTCTGCGAGGCCGGCTACGTCGTCTCCTCGAACTCCTCGAACGAGCGCGGGGCCGACGATGTCCCCCTCGTCATTCCCGAGATCAACCCGGACCACCTCGACCTCATCGAGGTCCAGCGCGACAATCGTGGCTGGGACGGCGCGCTCGTGAAGAACCCGAACTGCTCGACGATCACGATGGTGCCGACGCTCGCCACGCTCGACGCGTTCGGCCTGGAGCGCGTGCACGTCTCGACCCTGCAGGCCGTCTCCGGCGCGGGCTACTCCGGCGTGACGTCGATGGAGATCCTCGACAACGTCATCCCGTACATCGGCGGCGAGGAGGAGAAGATGGAGACAGAGTCGCGCAAGCTCCTCGGCGAGTTCGACGGCAGTCAGGTGCAGTGGCACGACGTCGAGGTATCGGCGTCGTGTAACCGCGTCGCGACGCTCGACGGTCACCTGGAAAACGTCTGGGCCGAGCTCTCGGACGACCCGACGGTCGCCGAGATCTACGCGGCCTTCGACGACGCCGCGACGCAGGACCTCCACAGCGCGCCCGACCCGCTGATCGAGACGTTCGACGAACCGGACCGCCCGCAGCCACGTCTCGATCGGTTCCTCGGGAACGGCATGGCGGTCGCAGCCGGCGGCGTGCAGGAGACGCCCGCGGGCGTCCAGTACAACACGCTCGCGCACAACACGCTCCGCGGGGCGGCCGGGGCCTCCCTGCTCAACGGCGAACTGCTCGATCGCAACGGCTGGCTGTAAACCACCCCACCCTACTTCGCTCACCCGCAAGGGGTTCGCTCGTTGAGGGAGGGGCTTTGATGTGGACTCCCGGGACTCAACTGTCGGCGATTGGCCGATAGCCGTCACCGTTCAACGTCCCACCAGTTACACGCACGTCTACTGGTGCGTCTGCGCCCCCCGACGTGGGCGAGGAACGCAGGCTGTGCTGTCGCTTCCGCATATATCGGAGCCCGACGTTTTTCGCGCCGTTGTAATCCGCGTTGATTTCGTACCCGCACTTCAGACACTGGAACTGCTCGCCGTCGCGGTTATCTTCGTGCGTGAACCCACAATCAGTCCGAGAACACCGTTGACTCGTGTGGGCAGGCTCTACCTGCTCTACAGCCACCCCTCGGTGTGGTGCCTTGTGTTCGACGTATTCGATGAGACGGCGGAACGCCCACACATGATGCCAGTCAGCGTGAGGGAGTCGCTCTCGAATATCCGTTAACTCCTCGAACACGATCACGTCGCAGTCCTGTGCAACCGCTTCGGAAACCATCTCGTTGGCGACGGTGTGGATATACTGTTTCCGCCATGCTCGTTCTCGTTTCCCGAGTCGAAGGACGGCGTTGTGAGCGGCTTGTGTGCCGCGCTGTTGCATCTTCGCCCGCCGTTTCTCGAACTCTCGGATCCAGTGGTCATACTTGTCACCACTCCAGAATGTCCCCGTACTGGCGACAGCGAGACTGTTCACACCGAGGTCGATTCCGAGGACTGTCTGGTGCCCGGTATCGTCCGAAACCTCGATTTCAATAGCGTCACCGTCTCCGTCTACTTTCCGCGTTTTGACGTGGAAATAAAACTCGTTGGTCGCTTGGTCGTACTGGAGTGTACTCGTTCGAAACTCGTACCCTTCAGACAAGACGTACTCCTCATATGGTGTGGGGCTGTCTGCTGGCAACTCAAAGTCACACTCAATGCGTCCGTTCACTGTTGACAGTGAAATTTTGTTCCGGTAGAACGTCGCACTCCGCTTATCGTACACCATACTCCACGAGGTGAACTCTGGTTTGTTCGTCCGCTTGCCCTTCTTCCAGCGGTCAACACCACTATCGACTGCGTGGACGGCACGCCGAATGGCTTCTTGGACGAGGTTTGCCGTGAGGCTAGTCTCCTCGCGGAGCCGGTCATACAGGGCGTTTCTCGCTGGCACGTTCGAGGTGATACAGTCTTCGTAGCTGGTGTTGTCCCAGCAGTAGTCACTGGCTTCGTTCGCGCAGTAACGGAATTGCTCGGCGGTTTCGTGGAGGTCGTCGTGGTACTCGTCAGGAACGACAAGTTTGACCGGCGCGGTACGTCTGACCTCCATAGTTCAGATGTTTGACTATCGGTACTTAATGATTCGGGAGTCGGGAAGCTATTGGCTCGTGGGTTGTGTCATGAGTGTCGGCTTCCTCCCCGGCCCACTCGCTTCGCGCTTCCGACCAGTCGGAAGCCCTCACTCCGTGAGGCCGGGGGCTCCGCCTCGAAATTGCTGAGTCGGCTCAGGACACACGCTCAAAGAAGTGGACGACGGCGTTCCCCTCCTCGTCGGGAACGTCTAGGTCCGCCGCGTCACGTACTTCGACGGCCGTTATCTCGAACGTCGCGCCGTGTATCTCGAAGGTGTCGCCCGGGTTGGCGACGCGTTCGTGGAGCGTCAGCGTCTCGATCTCCCCGGCGAGGAGCTGGCGTTTGAGGTAGTCGCTCGGGACGTACCGATCGACGTCGAGTTGTTTTTGCTCCATGCTCGCTAATAGCATGCCATACGTTATCAAGCTTTGTGCCGGCTCGGAACGGTGGACGAACGTCTACTTCCGGTCTGCCGGCGTCGCACCCATTTGCGGGATGTCGTCCGTTGCGTCGTCCCGCTCCGCGTCGTCGTCCCGCCGCTACGACGTTCCTCGTGTCGATAGCCGCGAGCGCCGCCCGTACTCTCGGCTGACACCGTCCTCGCCGGTAAGGCAAGGGTTTTTGGCGGGCATCGGCAACGTCGCGGTATGAGCGGCACCGTTTCCCTCTCGTGCCACGCGAAGCTCGCCCGCGTGGTCCTCGACAACCGCGGCCCCCTCTCGCCCGCGGAGGTGGCGAGCGAGGCCCGTATCGACGAGGACGAAGCGCGCAACGCGCTCGCCGAGCTCGCGGACGCCGGCTACGCCGAGTGTGTCTGTGGCGTCTGCGAGACCCGCGAGCAAGTCTACCAGCTCGACGAGGACGCCCGCGACGTCGACGCCCACGCGTAAGCGCAGCCCTCAAACGCACCGCGCTCGTAGACCCGGACGCGCGCCTTTAGTCCCCACCTGAGCCCGCCCACTCTGGGTGCGATGACGCGTGGAGAACCCGGGTGCGCAGCATTCCGCGGTTCCGCGAGGGACCGCGCGATTAGGGCACGTCACGCCCCCCGTGGGGCCCAACTGACCCCGCGGCGATCCTGCCCGGCACGAGGGTTTCCCGGCCGACGCGGCACGCCGCCTCGGGATGAGGCCGGTCGTTAGTGTTCCGGGCAGTACATACGACCTTTTGCAGTCGTGAACGAGACGCTTCGCGTCTCGTGGGATGCCGAAAGACGCGACGAGTTGCGTCTATCGACCACGCTACGCTCGTTTGCAAAAACTCGACCACTGCGGAAAATCAGCGATTTCCCGCCGTCCAGCCAGAACGGCTAGCTACGCCGTTCTGGCGACAAAAACCGTCGTCGTTCCTTTCAGTCGCTCCTCGACCTCGCTCACGTTCGTTCGCAAGAGTGAATCGGCGACCTTCCGGGTCCTCGGTGAGGCCGAGGTTCTCGCTTACCCGCACTCGCCTTCGGCTCGCGCGGACTCCGAACCGCTCGGCCGCCGAACAGATACCCTCGTTTCTCGTTCAGAACCATCGAGACACAAACTTTCTCGCCGCCGTTCGTTTGAGCTGTGCGAGCGCGGGAAAAGGCGCGTTACGCCTCGCGCTCGCGCACAACGAGCACGGGCGCGACAGCGCCCTCGGCGACGCGTTCTGCGTCCTCGCCGAACAGTGCGGACCAGAGCGACTCCTCGCCGGCACCCATGACGATGAGATCGAACGCCGCGGAGCGCGCTACGATGTCGCGGATCGGTGACTCGGCGACGGTCGTCTCCGTCGTGATCCGCGCGGCGTCCAGGCCGCGCTCGCGCAGGCTCGTTCGGGCGTGCTGAACGGTCTCCTCGGCGTCGAAGCCGCCGCTTTCGATCCCCCAGAGCGTCACGGTCCCCTCGCCGTCTGCGAGGAGCGTGGCGACGAGGTCCGCGAGGCGCTCGTGGTCAATCGCGCCGCGGAACGGGACGACGATGTCGGAGACCTCACTGACGGGGTTCGGGAGGAGGATGGCAGTCGCGCCGACCTCGGCAGCGACGCGCTCGACGGTCTGGTCGCGGTCGTGGGTAAACGAGACGCGCGTCTCGACGTCGCCACCAGACTCGCGGAAGACCGCGGCGAGGTCCTCGACGGCCTCCCGTGCGCGGTCCTCGAACTGCATGCTCGCCTGTTCGGTCGGGGTCTGCTCGGGGAGGACGTGATAGCCGAGGACGACGACGTCCGCGGGCGCGAGGAACGCCGCGAGCGACGACGAGATCGACTCTCCTTCGAGCACTTCGACAGGTACGAGCACCTTCGGCGGTTCACGGATCGCGAGATCGGTCTCGGACATCTAGAGCACCCCCTTGAGCGTCACGTCGCTCGCGTAGTACTTGTACCATCCGGCGGCCGCGATCATGATGGCGACGCCGATGATCTGCGACGCGAGCTGCATGAAGAAGATGAGGCCGAAACTCGAAATCGCGCCGAGACCCGCGACGAGCGGGTAGGCTGGCACGCGGAAATCCGGGTCGTACCACTCGGGCTCGTTCCGGCGCATCGCGATGAGCGCGACGCACATCAGCCCGTACATGATGAGGTGGAGGAAGGAGGCGACTTCGGCGAGCACCTCGGTCTCGCCGAGCGCAACGAGCACGAGGACCGGCCCGCCCGCCATGGCGAGCGCGACGTGTGGCGTCCCGTACTTCAGGTTCATGCGGCTGGCCTGCTCGGGAATGAGCGCGTCTTTGCTGACGGCGAAGACGGCACGCGATGTCGAGAGGATGGAGGCGTTCGCGGAGGAGACAGTTGCGAGCAGGCCGGCGAGGAGGATGGCCACGACGCCGACCGGCCCGAGGAACTGATTCGCGACGTTGACGATGGCGGTCTCGCCGGCCTGCCGGAGTGCCTCGTAGCCCATCGCGCTCGTCGCGACGAAGATCGTGGCGACGTAGAGCACGCCGACGATGAGAACGGAGCCGACCATCGCGAGCGGGAGGTTCCGGCCGGGTTTTTTGATGTCGCCGGCGACCGTCGCGACCTGCGCGAAGCCGAGGTAGGAGGTGAAGACGAGCGCCGCGGTCGTGAACACCGGGGCGACCCCGAACGGCATGAACGTCTCGGGCGTCGTCTGCGTCCCGAAGACGCCGAGCGCGTCGAGCCCGCCGTAGCCGAGGAAGGCGACGAGGATGGAGAGCAGGAGGCCGACGACGTAGTTCTGGAGTTTGGCGGCGTTCTCCGTCCCGACGAGGTTGAGGATCGTGAGGAGCACGCCGAAGACGAGCGCGAGCGGCGTGACGACACCGATACCCGCGATGGCCGTGGGGAGGCCGGCCTGTTGGAGCATCTCCACCGCGTAGTTGCCGAAGCCGACGAGGTAGAACGCGGTCGCGAAGACGAGCCCAAGCCAGATGCTGATACCGACGACCGCGCCGGGGAGCGCCCCGAGCGCCCGCGAGATGAAGTAGTAGCCGCCGCCGGATTTCGGCATCGCGGTCGCGAGCTCGGAGGCGGGAAGCGCGACCAGCAGGGCGATGACGGCACCGATGGCGAACGACCCGGCGGCCGCCGGACCGGCGCGTCCCGCAGCGATCCCCGGGAAGACGAAGATGCCCGCGCCGATCATCGTCCCGACGCCGATGGCGATCCCGCCTGTGAGACCGATCGAGCGTTCGAGTTCCGTCCCCTCCTCGGTCACTGTCGTCTCGTCCGTGACCTCCTCGGGATGGCCGACCTGCGCCGGTGTCTCCCCGGCTCTGTTCGTGTTTGCTTCCCCGTTCTCGTGAGTCGATCCCACGGGCAGATGTCGCGAACGCCTCGGGCAATAAGGTGGTGGCCTGCCGGTGACCGTCGCGTGCGCTCTCTCGCCCATCCCGCGTAGCGTAACGGTTTACCGCCGCCCGCGCGACGTATCGGGTATGACCATCGAAGCCGAGGCGCTCGCGGATCTCGGGCCGGCGCGACGGCGCGCGCTGTTCGAGCGCGACGCCGGGATCGACGCGGTCCGCGAGGACGTCAGCGACATCGTCTCACGCGTCCGTACGGAGGGTGACGCCGCGCTCCGCGAGTTCGCGAGCGAGTTCGACGGCGTCGAGGTCGGGAACATCGACGTCACCGACCAAGCCGAGCGCGCGTACGACGACATCGACGACGACGTCCGCGAGGCGATCGAGACCGCGATCGGGAACGTCCGGGCGTTCCACGAGGCCCAGATGCCGGCGGACTGGACGGAGACGTTCGATGGACGCGAATTGGGGCGACGGTTCCGGCCAGTCGAGCGCGTCGGCGCGTATGCCCCGGGCGGGGCGGCGACGTACCCCTCCAGCGTCATCATGACCGTCGTCCCCGCGAAAGTCGCGGGCGTCGAGCAAGTGGCGGTTGCAACCCCACCTGCGGAGGAGATGCACCCCGTGACGCTCGCGGCTTGTCACGCGGCGGGCGCGGACAGAGTGTACGCCGCGGGCGGCGCGCAGGCCATCGCCGCACTCGCCTACGGGACGGAGACGGTCGATCGCGCCCAGTTGATCGTCGGACCGGGCAACAAGTGGGTAACTGCGGGGAAGGCCGAAGTGCGTGGGGACGTCGAGATCGACTTTTTGGCTGGTCCCTCCGAGATCTGCGTTGTCGCCGACGAGACCGCAGATCCCGACTACGTCGCCGCCGACCTGCTCGCACAGGCCGAACACGATCCCAACGCGTCCGTCGTCGCGGTGACGGACGACGAGCGCACCGCGGACGCGATCTCTGCGGCCGTCGCGGCGCACCTCGATGAGCGCGAGCGCGCCGACGTCATCGAAGCGGCGCTCGACTCCGACGCCAGCGGCGTCTTCCACGCGCGCTCGATGAGCGAGGCCGTGTTGTTCGCGGAAGAGTACGCTGCTGAACACCTCTCCATCCAGGCCGACGACGACGAGGCGATCCTGGATCGGATCGACGACGCCGGGAGCGTCTTTCTCGGGCCGTACACGCCCGTTGCGGCGGGCGACTACGCGACCGGGACGAACCACGTCCTCCCGACGAACGCGGGCGCGCGAGTGACCGGCGGACTGAGCGTCGATACGTTCCTCCGTGCGAGCACCGTGCAGCGCCTCGATCGAGACGCACTCGCGGACCTCCGTGGGACCGTGACGACGCTCGCGAACGCGGAAGGGTTGGAGGGCCACGCGAACAGCGTCGAGACGCGCTTCACGGACGAGGAGTGAGTCGATGCCCGTGGGCCCGCTCGACGAGCGCAACGCCGGGCGGTTCGGGCGTGAGGTGACGGGACGCCGGGCGAGGCAGGCGTGAGGCGACGGGACGCCGCGACGTGTCGGCAGATGAGATGCCCCAACAGCTAACACCGGTGTCGACGAGTACTCAACATGGCGACTCATACGCCGTCGCGTACCCGATCGCGGCGGGTGGCGACACACGTCGGTGCGGTCGTCGCGTTCCTCACCGCCGTCGTCGTCTGGCAGCGGGCCGTTCGCGTCGTGACGCGCGCTGCGGTCGCGTCCCTCCCGTTCGACGGCCTCGTCTTCAGCGGATTCCTCTCCGCCGCCGTGTTCCTCGTCGGACTCGCACTCCTCGCCGTCGGCTGGGCGCGATACCGCGGCGTCGACCTCGGGGTCAAGTGGCCGGCACGCGCGCACTGGCCGTTGATCGTCGTCGCCGGGTCCGGTGCCGTTGCACTCATCGCTGCGACCGCCGTGCTCGGTGCACTGACCGCCGTTCCCTACGGCGCGCTTGCGAAGGTGCAGTACGGGACGCTCGATCCGATTGCGCCCGTACTCGCCGTTGCCGGTCTCGGCGTCCTCGTGAGCGTTCCGGGGCTCGCCCTCGTCTGTCAGGTCCTCGTCCAGACGCCACTCCGCGCCGTCTTCGGCGGCGAGCGCGCCGTCATCGCGACGACGGTGCTCACGAGCGTCGCATTCGTCAGTGATACCGGCGGCCTCGCAGCCGTCCCGTCGATCGGCCGGCTGTTCGGTGTCGCCCTGCTCGCGGCGCTCGTCGGCCTCGGCGTCGTCGTGAACGCGCGCGACGTGGACGGTTGGCGGCGGCTGTTCGTCCTCGGTGGCCTCCTCCTCGTCGGCATCGCAATCGTCGGGTCGGCTCTCCTCGGTGTCGACTCGATCGCCGGCGTCGCGTACGCCCTCGCGCGAGTCGGTGTCCTCGCACTCGCCGCGCTCGTCTACGAGCGGAGCGCGTCGCTGCTCGCTTCGATACTCGTCTACCTCGCGTTCGCGCTGACGAACGTCCTCGTCCTGCTCACGACCGCTGGTGGCCCAGCCCCGTTCTGAGTCAGCGATACCGGCGGATGGCCGACCCGACGCCACAGTTAACCATCTGGGCGACGTTACGCCGACTATGAGCACGACTGTCGACGGCGGTTCGACGACCGGGACGGTCAGCGTCACGGAGGACGCCGCCGAACAGGCCCTCTCGCTGCTCGACGGCGAGGGGCTCGACACGGATGTCGCGGGGCTGCGCCTCTTCGTCCAGCAGGGCGGCTGTGCCGGTCTCTCCTACGGGATGCGGTTCGACGACGCCCCCGAGGAGGACGACACGATCGTCGAGGCCCACGGCCTGCGCGTCTTCGTCGACCCGGCGAGCGAGCAGTACATCGCGGGAAGCGAACTCGACTACGAGAGCGGCCTGCAAGCCGCCGGCTTCGACGTCACGAACCCGAACGTCGAGGCCGAGTGTGGCTGCGGCGAATCCTTCCGCACCTGATTTAGGCGCGCTCTCCCACGTGGGGATATGCCCAGCACGCGCGCGGACGCCCTCGGGACCGTCGCGGGCTACGCCGAGGCCGCCCGCCACACCCACGAGGGAACCCTCGAATCGTTCACGGACCGCCACGGTACGGACTGTCGCGGCTATCGCTTCACGACGACCGATGACGAACCCTTCTTGGTCTACGGCCCGGAGACCGCCGAGTACCTCTACGTCACCTCGCATCACTCCCCGGTCCAGGCGGTCGGGTTCGAACTCGGTGAGTCCGACATCGAGGAGTACGCCTCGCGGGACATCGCCTACGAGGACGGCGACGAACCCGAGCGCCACGTCGCCGCGCGCGCCGTCATCGACGAGGCTGAGGGAATGCGCGAGGCCATCGAGACCATCGAGGACGACTGCGACACGACGGATGTCCTCTACGAACCCCACTACACGCGCAACGGCGCGCTCGTGGACTTCTACGTCCACCGTCGACTCTTCCCCAGCGGGCGATTCGCGGCCGAGGACTTCGACGACGCCGTCCGCGCCGTCACGTCGACGGTTGCGCGGGCGTACCACGCCTACTACCGCATCCTCGACCTCCCGGCGCTGGCGGGCGACGAGGAGAACCCGCCGGCGCGCCCCGACTACGTGAGCGGCGGGCGCGGGTTCCAATAACGGTCTCGAAGAACGCGACGCAACCAGCAAGAACCGAGCGGCGGCGCTCTCGTCCTGTCGTCGAGTTGCAAAAAACGGACGGCGATCGGCGCGTCAGTCGTCGTCGAGGCCGAACGCGACTTCCACTTCGACCTGATACTGTCGTCCATCGCGCCCCTCGATCCCGACGCGCTGCTCGACGACTTCGGCCCACGAGACGTTGTCGAGCGTCTCCTCGGCGCGATCGAGCGCGTCGTCGACGGCGTCGTCGAAGCTCTCGGTACTAGTTCCGACGAGGTCGATTTTCTTGTAAACCATGGTGATAGGTAGACCCTATCAGGAAGATGCACGTCTCGAAACTTAAAGGCACTCGCCATCGACCGGTTCGTTCCGCTCGAACCTCGATCAGAACATGCACAGGAGACGGATTCGAACCGGAACCAGACGTGCTCGCACTGCTGCGCGCGCCTGATAGGGTTCGAACCCGCTCCGATTCCCTCACTCGCGCCGCTCGCTCAGTGCACGGGACCGGATTCGAACCGGCGGACCCCTTCGGGATAGCGTCCTAAGCGCTACGCCGTTGGCCAGGCTTGGCTACCCGTGCGCACCTCGACGATGGGCCGAGTTCCCTAAGAGGGTGTCGCCTTCGCCGTGGGATTCTGTCGCTCGACCGCCTCATGGACGGTCTGTCCCTTTGACAGCTCTCAGACCGTCATACGCCCGAAGCAATCCGTTCTCGGTCGAATGAGTCTGTGGTCGACACGCCTCTGACCCTTCGGGGTGTGGTAGCTTACTGCTGGCCACAGACACACACGTCGCGTCCAGTGCTCTGGTGGGACCAGTAGTGCAAGAGCAACGCGAGTCAGGGGTACACACCGTGCGTCCACTGCTCTTCGCTAGAGGTGTGTGGGAGTATCGAGATCGTTGAGGGCCTCTGCAATTGTCTCGAAGCCGATATCCGTCTCGTAGGAGTTGTACTTTCCGTCAGAAAGGCCGTCGTTGTTCTGCTGTTTCGTTGCTAGCCCAAGCATCGCGAGATCGTCGAGACGGTCACGGAACCGTCGCTGTGAGAGTGGCGTCGTCGCATTCTTCTCGCAGAGACGTTCGTACGTCCCGTAGAGTTCGGACGTTCGGACGTCCGTTCCACTGTGCTTACAGCGGAAAGCAAGCGTGAGGATCGTCAGCTGTTCGACCTGATACAGTATCCTCCGCAGCCACTGTATCCGAACAACTCTTCGACCTGGTAGACTTGCTCATTGGCGTTCAATCAGGTCGACAGGGCAGTCGACTACGTGAAAAGCACTGGACGCACGGTGTGTGTCCCCCATTCTCATGTCACCATCCTTGCATCTCTCACGATAGCACTGGACGCAGCGTGTGTGCGTCTCGACGAAGTTCCCGAAGCGGGTGTCGCCTTCGCCGTGGGCTTATGTCGCTCGACCGCCTCATGGACGGTATGTACCGTGCGGGCGACGCGTTCGCGAACGCCGAGTGGGTGGCAAAACTCGATCGCGTCGCGGACAGACTCGATCTCGACGCCGAGGCGCGTTCGAGCGCCGAGGACCTCTTCCTCTCCGGGGTCCCCGAAGAGGAGCGCTCGAAGCGCGCGGCGCTCGCAGCGGCGGTCTACGCGGGGTCACTCGTCGCGGGCGATCAGCGCTCGCAGACAGCGGTCGCGGAGGCCGCGGACGTCTCGAGGCAGTCCGTTCAGGGGCGCTGGAAGGACCTCCTCGCGGATGCAGGTCTCGAACCGCCGACGTGGTAGGTCACTCCCGCGGTGCCGCGTCGGGCGTCACGTTGCCGTGTTCGTCGATCTCGCCGTTGACGATCCGCGTCGAAGAGATGACGCCGTCGTCCTCGGCTTCGACGCGAGGGACGACCTCGATTCGGAGGGGGTCGTAGCCACGTTCGCGGCGGATCTCGTTGACACGCTCGGCACCCGCCTCGGTCTCGGGGGAGACGACGAGCGCGTCGAATTCGGGTTCGACGGCGATGCCGGTCGGCTCGGTGAGTTCGCGGATCTCGTAGTCACGCCCGTACTCGTTGGCGAACCGTTCGAGTTCGTCCGCGAGGTCGCGTTTTCGCGCCGAGAAGGGGCGGACGTGGCGCTCCTCCTGACGGGTGCGGGGTGCGAGGTCGTCGCTCGTCAGGCCGACGGTGACGTCCCCGAGTTCGAACGCCCGCTCGAAGAGCGCCCGATGACCGTCGTGGATGGGGTCGAACGTCCCGCCCAGCGCAACGTTCATACACCGGCCGAGGGTTCCGCTATGTTTAGCCGTTTGGGTCTCAGGCGTTCCGCTCGTCGCTCTCGTCGGCCGTCGCCGCGTCGCCCTCGACGCCGTCCTCCTCGTCGTCTTCATCCACCTCGATACGGACCGGCTGCCCGTCCGCGCCGTCCTCACTCCCGAGGGTGAAGATTGTGTTCAGTTCGTCCTGTACGCCGCCGACGACACCGCCGACGAGGTCGCTCGGCGCGATGGCGGTGTACTCGTAGGGGTTGTTGCCCGCGCCCTCGCTCTCGCGCTTGCGGCGCTCGACGGTGTCCTCGGTGGCGAGCTCGGCGAGCGCCTCGCGCACCGTGCTCGGGTAGAGGCCGGTCCCTTCGGCAACCTCCTCGCTCGTGCTCCACGGATGCTGTCGAAGGTAGACGTAGATCCGCGCGCGCGTCTCGGTGTCGAGCATCCACGAGAGGATGTCGACGACGCGCTCGTCGAACCCGGATCGCGCCCGATCCGCGCCCTCACCGATCCGGTCGCGAGCGCTTCGCTCCCCCTCGTCCTCGGGTGTGTCTGCTGTGTCCTCGGACATACGTCGTTCTCGGGAGAACACAAGCCCCGACCGCGTAAAAACTTCTTGCTCGTCAGAGCCGGATCGCGTCGTAGAGTGCACGCGCGCCCTCGCGTTCGTGGACGCGGCGCTGGAACGCCGCCCCGCTTTCGGCCTCGTAGACGTCGCGGATACCCGTGACGCCCAGTCGTTCGCACTCTCGATCGACGACTTCGCCGAGCGTCACGGTCCCGTCGCCGTCGCGGGCGATGAACGAGGCGTCATGACCGCGACGCGTCGCGCGCCACTTGTTCTCGTCGAGGAGTTCGCGCCGGTGGCCGTAGCCGGGTTCGCCGTCCGCATACCGCTCCGCGAGGTCGACGACGAGCGCGTGCACGTACCGGACGAACGCCTCGACGACCGCCGGGTCGTGCTGGGCGTCAGGCGCGCGGACCTCGACGGTGCCGTGGCCTGAGTGGGGACGGACGTCCCACCAGATCTCGCCACGGTCCTCCATCGACCCGTGCTCGACCATCCGCTCCTCGAAGGCGTCGAACGCCGCGTAGGAGTCGAACGCCGTCGGCATCCCCGTGTTCGGGAGGTTCTCGAAGACCTTCGCGCGTGCGGAGGAGAGCCCGGTGTCGTGGCCGTCCCAGAAGGGCGAGTTCGCGGAGAGCGCCAACATCACGGGGAGGTACCATCGGATCTCGTTGGCGATCCACATCGCCTTATCCGCGTCGTCGACGCCGACGTGGACGTGGAGCCCCGCGGTCGTGTTCCGGTGTTGGGGGTATTGGATCCGATCGAGTTGCGAGCGATAGCGGGGTTTCTCGGCGTGTTCGTGCTCGCGCCAGCGTGCGCCCGGGTGGAGGCCGGCGGCGGCGACGCCGTAGCCGTGTTCGGCCGCGTAGGAGACGAGAGTGTCCCGGATCTCGCGGATCGTCGCGCCGGCGTCGTCCGGCCCGTCGAGTTTCGGCGTCTGGGTCTCGATGACGAACTTGAACAGCTCGTGATCGAGCCGGTCGGCCAAGAGCGCGGGGGGGTCGGCCTCGTACACGAGCGTGTCGCTCCCCGCCGTCGGGCGTCCGTCGGTATCGACGAGGAAGAACTCCTCCTCGACGCCGAGCGTCCCGAGCTCACTGAACGCGTCCGGTGAACCCGTCGTCATTCACCCGGCTTTCGAGTGGGCCGAGTTTATAAGTACCGAAGGCGGCCCTCAGCGCGGGGTCGCGACGACCGCGAGGTGATCGTCGTGGTACGGTTCGAGGCGCTCGCGCGCGACCACCTCGTAGGTCTCGCGCAGATCCGCGAGCGCGTCCGCGAAGACGTCCTCGGGATCGGCAGTGACGTCCTCGCTTCGGGCCTTGATCGAGAGCACGAGCCGGCCGTCGGGTGCGAGGAACCGCGCGTTCTCGGCGGCGACGCGCGCCTGTCCACGCGTCGCCACGTCCTGCACGAGCACGTCGAGATCGCCCTCGACGACGTGTGCGTATGTCTCGGGCTTGCGAGCGTCCTTCAGGAGAGGGAAGAGGTTCGGCCGGTTCTCTGCGACGTCGAGCAGGTCGCGTGCGGAGCGCGGTGCGAACTCGACGGCATACGTCGGCCCGGCGACGTCCGCGACGTGGCTCACCGTCGTCCCGTTCGCCGCGCCGAGGTAGAGCACCGAATCGCCCGCGTCGAGGCCGGTGTCGAGGCCCTTCGCCAGCGTTGCGCCGAGCTTCGATCGATGCGGGTCCCAGCGCCGCCACTCGCCGTCGGTCGGTTCGCCGTACACCGGCGATCCGCGCGTCGCGAGCGCCGGGCCGTCGCCGAAGTCGTGGCGCGCGATGCCGGCGGGAAGATCGTGCTCGCTCATTCGTTGCCCTCCCCGTCGCCGTACCGTGCGCGGATCGTCGCGATGCGCTCGTCGAGTTCGTCCTCGATCGACGGCCGGTAGTCGCCCGAATAGTGATCGATCCGCGCGCCGATCGTCAGCTTGCCGGCGAGCGCGCGCGCCGCCGACCCGCGCTCGTCGGGGTGGGTTCCGCGGACGTACTCGTGCGTGTAGATCACGCCGTGCTTCGGCGAGGGGGCGTTCCCGCGGAGGTGCGCGAATAGCGCGTCCTCCGCGCCGAGCACCTGGACGGTGCCCGAGGGCATCTTCGCGAGAGCCTCGAGGCCGCCGGCGAGTTCGATCAGCCGCGCCGCGAGGATCGGGCCGGCCATCGACGCGAGGTTCGGCGCGACCGCCGGCACCTGGCGTTCGAGGAACGCCCGCTCGGCGTCGCGCTCCTCGGCGAGCGCGACGACACGCTCGGCGAGCGAGACGATACGCTCCTCGGCGTCGGTCTCGGGGTCGCGCCCCGCGAGGTCGCGGGCGTAGGCCACGCCCGTCCCGGGGTCGTCGTCGATCGCGCCGCCCCACTCCGCGAGGCGTTCGGCGAGTTCGTTCGTCGTCGCGGCGAGGTCGTCCATCGCGCGGATCGCGTGGACGACCTGTCGGTCGTCGGCGGATTCGCGTTCGCGGACGGCGCGGCGTGTCGCCGCTACCGTCGCCTCGTGGAGTGCGTCGTAATAGTCGTCCTCGTCGGCCGCGAAGCCAGCCTCGACAGCCCGCTCGGGCCAGTCGGCGGGCGCGTCCGCGCTGCCCTCACGGACGGCCGCCACCGCGGCGTCGGTGTCACCGGTCTCGACACCGGCGAACCAGCCCGCACTCGCGGGCGTCTGGTCGGTCATGCGCCCGGCTACGCCGTCCGGTCGTATAGGCGTTCCCGAACGCGGGAAGAAGAGCGGCGCGCGACTACTCGTGCGTGATCTTCCGGACGCGGCCCTCGGCACCGGACTTCAGTTTGACGACGGTACCCTCCGGATCGGCTTCCTCGACGACGGCACCGACTTCGCCGATAATGGGCTCCTTGCCCTCGCCCTGCTCGATCTCGACGGTCATTCCCTTATCGAGCTGTCGCGGCTCCGGATAGTCCGGGAGTTCTGGCATGAGTGAGAATGTCGCGTGGATTCCCCAAAGGCGTGGCGGCCGACTTTTTGTACCGTCGCAACATCATTCGATCCATGGGCGACACGGAGACGGCGAATGGGGACGATGATGGTCCGTCGGACGTCTCCGACCTCATGGACGACCTCGAAGCGCTCGAATCCCATGTGGAGAGTCCGGCGGGCCGCGAGGCCGTCGCCGAAGCGATGGCGACCGCGGCCGAACTCGGCCACCGTGGCGCGTTCGGTCGCGTCATCCACGGCTTCGACCGCGCGGATGCCGCGGAGGCCACCCTTGGCAGCGTGCTGTTCGCGATGCCGATGGTCGTCGAAGGCGGGACGCGCGATGTCGGCATCCATATGACCTCCCACCCCATCGGATTCCTCGGGACGGTCGCCGCCACTGTCGCGATGGTGTACGGGATCCTCTACGTTGCCGACATCCAGGACGTCCGCGTCAAAAACCCGTTATTCGGGGTTATCCCGCGACGCCTCGCTGGCGTCATCACGATCTCGCTCGGCATTACCGTCCTCCTCTTCACCGGCTGGGGACAGATTGACTGGAACGACCCCTGGCTGGCCGTCTGTATCGTCGTTGTCGCGTGGGCCCCGACGGCCATCGGGGCCGCGCTCGGCGACATTCTCCCGGGATCGTAGGGGCGCGGTGAGCGTCAGCGAGCGGAGCCGCCCGTTTCTTCCGCCTTTTTCGAGCGAATGGTTCGCGAAGCGAATCCGAGCCGGACAGAGACGGTTAGTCGTCCGCGGGCGCTTCCGCGCTGCCCTCGGCTTCGCCGGTCGCTTCCGGCAGTGCGCCCTCGAGGTACTCGTCGGCGTCGAGCGCGGCCTTCGAGCCCATCCCGGCAGCTGTCACGGCCTGCTGGTAGTGGAAGTCGACGACGTCGCCCGCGCCGAAGATTCCCTCGACGTCGGTCGCGGTCTGGCCGGCACCGTGGCCACCCTGCGTGCGGAGATAGCCTTCGTCGTCGAGTTCGACGCCCGTGTCCTCTAGGTAGGACGTGTTCGGTGTGTGGCCGATGGCGACGAAGAACGCGCCGACGTCGAGCGTGCGCTCTTCGGTCTGGCCGTCGTCGAGTTTCGCCGTGGGGTGGCCTTCGGGGTGGTAGACGAGGTCGACGCTGTCGACGCCGTCCTGCGGGCTCCCGTGGATTTCGGTCGCCTCGGTGTTCCAGAGGACCTCGATGTCGCCCTCCTCGACGTGCTCCTGCACCCGGTTCTCCCAGTAGTCCTCCGCGCGCAGCTCGTCGCGGCGGTGGACGAGGTAGACGGTCTCCGCGAACTTCGTGAGGAAGACGGCCTCCTCGGCCGCGGCGTCGCCGCCGCCGACGACGACCATGTCCTCGCCGCGGAAGAACGCGCCATCACACGTCGCACACGTCGAGACGCCGTAGCCCATCAGTTCGTCCTCGCCAGGGATGCCGAGCGTCCGCGCGGACGCCCCGGAGGCGGCGATAACGGCGTCTGCGGTGTAGACGTCGCCATTTTCGAGGGTGACGCGGAAGGGACGAACGTCGTCGTCGACGGACGCGACGATGCCGTGTTCGAGCTCCGCACCGAAGCGCGTGGCCTGCTCTTTCATATCGTTGACGAGCGTCGACCCGTTGATCCCCTCGGGGAAGCCGGGGTAGTTGTCGACCTCGCTCGTGAGAGTGAGCTGGCCGCCGGGCTCGTCGCCCTCGAAGAGCAGCGGATCGTTGTCGGAGCGCGCCGCGTAGATGCCGGCGGTGAGCGCTGCGATCCCCGTGCCGGTGACGATGAGCTCGCGGTGTTCGACGACGTCGTCGTCGCTCTCGTCGGCGATGCCGAGCTTCTCGTCGAGTTCGCCTGTGGCGTCGAGCGCGGAGGTGTCGTCCCAGCCGCCGATGAGTTCGTCGTCGATGAACACTTCGGGGGCCGTTTCGCGGCCGTTCGCGCGCTCTTTCATCTCTGCGAAGCGCTCCTCGTCGTCCGTGACGTTGTACGTCACGTAGTCGACGCCCTTCGCGTCGAAGAGGTCCTTTGCCTTCTCGCAGTACGGGCAGTCGATCTTCGTGTAGATCTCTACGCGCGGATCGTCGCTCATACGCGCTAGAACGGGATTCGGGGGCTTGTAGGTTGCGCCACCCGGGAGGCTGGCCGGTGTCGCGTGCACGCGGGCGAGGGCGAAAAACGAGGTGCGATCGTCTGAACGCCCACGGCGCGCACCCACCCGGACGACCACGACGACACGCTTACGCCGGAAGGGCGACGCAGTAGGGGTATGCCCGCCGAACTCGCCGAGAAGACGGACCGCTACGAGGCGCTGCTCGCCGAGGCCCTCGCCGAAGCGGAGCCGGTCGCGCCCGAGGGAACGCCGCTCGCCGACGCCACCGCCGAGTACGAGGAGATGGCGCGTTCGTACCTCGAGGACGGACGCCATTTCCGCGAGCACGACGACCCGGTGAACGCCCTCGCCGCGTTCAGCTACGGCCACGCGTGGCTCGACGCGGGCGCGCGAATCGGCCTCTTCGACGTCCCGACTGAAGGCCACCTGTTCACGGAGTGATCGTCGCACCGAGACGTGACGACTTGCGGGCGGCCAGTAGCCTTAGGCGGGTGCGCTGGTACAATCGAGTCGCATGCAACACGACGAGTTCGTCGGCGACGTGCAGCATCGACTCGAACTGGCATCGAACGGCGAGGCTATCCGGGCGACGCGCGCCGTCCTGACGACGCTCGGCGAGCGCCTCCAGGCCGACGAGGCCGCGGACCTCGCTGGCCCGCTCCCCATGGAGATCGATCGCTTCCTCCACGAGGCCGACTCCGGGCAGATCTTCGACTACGACGAGTTCGTCTCGCGCGTCTCACAGCGCGCCGGCGTCGAGCCGTCCGATGCGGCCTTCTACGCGAAGGTCGTCGTCGACGTCGTCGAGGACGCCGTCCCGGATACGGAGCTGGACGACGTGACCGCCCAGCTGCCCGCGGAGTACGACGGGATCTTCGAGCTCCTCGAAGACGAGTCGTACTACTGACCCGTCCGCCAGTACCTTTTTTTCGCCGGCCCACCCAGCAAACAGGTATGCCGAACGAAGCCTACGTTCAACTGCTGTGTCCCGACTGTACGAAACACTGGGAGGAGTCGCCGAGCGACCTCCCCGCGCCCGACGAGAACTTCGACTGTCCGGACTGTGCGGCGACCTACCGGACGAGCGAGTTCATGCGTACTGACCGGGACCTCGAGAACCTGAAGCGGTTGCAGTCCTGAGGCGTCGCGTCCTCAGAGCGTCGTCCGCGCACCGCACGCGTCACACTGCAGGTGTGTCGTGCCGTCCTCCTCGACGAGGTTCGTGTCCGGGAGTCCGCACTCCGGACAGCGGACGTACTGCTCGACGTAGTCGTCGAGCGACTCCGCGATGCGCTCGGCGTCGAACTCGCCGGTGAGCCGGACGCGCCCGTTCTCGTCGACCTGTGCGGCCGTCCCGAGGTCGCTCTGGATGAACTGGAGGACGTGGCGCTGGTCGCGATCGAGGCGGTCGAGCGTCGCCGGGAAGTTCTCGTAGATGGTGAAGTTGCCCTCGGTGCGGACGTCCGGATCCGGCACGTCGAAACGCGACTCGTCGGCGTCGATCTCGGACTTCTCCGACATCGCCCGGTCGAGTTGCTCGTCGTATCCCATACACGGGGGGAAACGCCGGCGGCCTAAAAGCGTTTCAGCCCCACACCCGACCGACGCCTCTCGCGTTCTACCCGCCGAAAAACCGTGTGTCAACAGTTATCAAGATAATACTATAACCCTCCGGGCGATAGGAATTGATGTCATGAAGAAACAGGAGCTCATCCACCTTCACGGGCTTCTCGCAGAGGTAGGCAACTACTACGCGAAGTGTGAGGGCGAGGCCTCGCTTGACCTCGATGAGTACGAAGAACTGGGCATCCGACCGACATCGATTCACAAGTCGAAGACCGACCACAAGGCGGCTGTTTTCGCGCTGGCCGGCGACATCACGACCGCGATGGACTCCGAGGAGAGCACGGAGAAAGTCGCGGCCCAGGCCGACTGAAACCCGACGACGAGCCGGGTCCGTATCCGTACGATCACGTAGCGACGGCTGTTCCTCGCGGACGAAACCGACACCCTTTGGCCCCCGCGCCGCCGAGCGAACGCAATGCGAACCGGTTCGGTGCCGCTCGCCGACCTCGCCGGTGGCTTCGATCTGCAGGCGACCCTGGAGAGCGGACAGACCTACCTCTGGACGCGTGAGGATGGTGCGACGTACGACGCGGACGGCGCGCACGGTGGCGACGCGTGGTACAGCACCGTCGTCGACGGCGAGGTGCTGCGCGTCCGCCAGCGCGACGGCGTCCTCGACTGGCAGAGCACGACGGACGCCGAGGAGCTCCTGTTCGACCTCCTCGCGCTCGACGACGACCTGTGTGCCGTCCGTGAGGGGGCGAGCGACGACGAGCTGATCCGTGAGGCCTACGAACGCTACTGGGGCCTCCGGATCGTTCGTGACCCCTTCTTCGGCTGTCTCGTCTCCTTCATCTGCTCGGCGCAGATGCGCGTCGCGCGGATCTTCGGGATGCAGGAGGCGCTTCGCGAGACGTACGGCGAGGAGATTACCTTCGATGGGCGGTCCTACTACGCCTTCCCGACGCCCGACGCGCTCGCCACAGCGAGCGAGGCCGACCTCCGCGAGTTGAGCCTCGGCTATCGCGCCCCTTACGTCTCCCGAACGGCGGAGCTGGTCGCCTCGGGCGAACTGACGGAGGACGACGTTCGCCACGAGGACTTGGAGGCTACCCGCGAGGCCCTGAAGGGGTACGTCGGCGTCGGCGACAAGGTCGCGGACTGCGTCGCACTCTTCTCGCTCGGCTATCGCGACGCCGTCCCGCTCGACACTTGGATCCGCACGGCCATCGACGAGTATTATCCCGACTGCGCGACGGGGAACTACGCCGAGACGTCGCGCGCGATCCGTGAGGCGTTCGGGCCGAACGCCGGTTATACGCAGACCTACGTCTTCCACTATCTGCGCAGCGGCGACGGCGAGGACGGCAGCTAAGTGGCCGGCGGACGAGTGTCCGTCCATGAGCGACAACGGCGATCGAGACGGGAGTGACGACGAGACCGTGCGCGCACACGTCCACGTCATCGGGCGCGTCCAGGGTGTCTATTACCGAGCGAGCACCCGCGATGCGGCGCGCGAGCGTGGCGTCGACGGCTGGGTGCGGAACCTCGACGATGGCCGCGTCGAGGCGGTCTTCGAGGGACCGCGGGGGGCCGTCGAGGCGATGGTCGAGTGGTGCGAGACCGGAAGTCCCTCAGCGGACGTCGATGCCGTCGACGTCACGTACGAGGAGCCCGCGGATATCGATGGGTTCGAGATCGAGCGCTGAGATGGGGGCGGTGCACACGGGTTAGGTGTGACGGCGCACACGGATTGCGCTTAAGTGGGTTCGGCCCGTATTGGCGACCCGAGTGACAGGCGCATCTACCGCTTCCGCCGTCGTGGCGAAACGCGTCGACGACGGGGAGCCCGACACGAAGGAGATCCGCGAACTCGTCCGCGCGGCCGGCTACGAGGTCGCGGGCGAGGTTACGCAGAGCCGCACGGCCGATCCCGCCCTCCAGCTTGGCGAGGGGAAGGTCGGAGAGCTCGCCGCGCTCGTCGCCGAGACGGGTGCAAAGACGGTGGTGTTCGACAACCGCCTCGGGCCCTACCAGACGTTCAACCTCGGCGATCACCTGCCGGGCGGCGTCACGGTGATGGATCGCTTCACGCTGATCCTGGAAATCTTCGGCCAGCGCGCGCAGACGCGCAAGGCCCAACTCCAAGTGGAGCTCGCCGAGTTACGCTACGAGCTGCCGCGCGCGGAGGCGAAGGCGAGCCTCGCGAAGCGCGACGAGCGCCCGGGGTTCATGGGACTCGGCGAGTACGACGAGTCACGCGAGCAGGACATCAAAGCGCAGATCTCGCGCATTCGCGACGAGCTCGAACAGATCGAGACGACGGAGCGCCAGCGCCGCGATCGCCGTCGCGAGTCCGGCTTCGACCTCGTCGCGCTCGCGGGCTACACGAGCGCGGGAAAATCCACGCTAATGCGCGCGCTCGCCGAGGATCTCGACCTCGACGAGAACGAGGCGCTCCATCCCGACCTCGACACCACCGCGGAGTCCCGCGACGAGCTGTTCACGACGCTCGGGACGACGACGCGCCGCATGGACGTAGAGGAACGCGACGTCCTCCTCACGGACACGGTCGGCTTCATCAGCGACCTCCCCCACTGGCTCGTCGAATCGTTCAAGCCGACGCTCGATTCGGTGTATCAGGCGGACCTCGTGTTGCTCGTCGTGGACGCGAGCGAGCCGATCGGGGAGATCCGCGAGAAACTCGCCACCTCCCACGACACGCTCTCCGAGCGCAACGAGGCACCGATCGTCACCGTGTTCAACAAGGTCGATCAGGTACCCGACGAGGAACTCGCCGAGAAGCGCGAGGCGCTCTCGGCGCTCGCACCGAACCCGGTCGCCGTGAGCGCGATCGACGAAATCGGGCTTGACGACCTCCGCGAGCGCGTCACCTACGCCCTCCCGCGCCGCGAGAAGGAGCGACTCGTCCTCCCGATGACCGACGAGACGATGAGCGTCGTCTCGTGGCTCCACGACAACGCCCACGTCGAGGACGTGATGTACGGCGACGACGAGGTCGTCGTCGCCTTCGAGGCGCGCCCGAAGGTCGTCGAGCAGTCCCGTGATAAGGCGAGCACGCTCGCATCCGCGTAAGTCGAGACGGAAGCGATCACGGCAAGAGTGATCACGGCAGGAGAGCAAGGCGGGAAGCCTACAACGTGGCGCGGTGTAGCGCCCCGGTATGCGGACCCTCATTCCGGAGCGGATCGCCGCCCCGTATCTCGACGTCGAACTCTCCCGGTTCCTCCTCCTCTGCGTGAACGCGGTCGGAATCCTCGTCGGGTTGAACTTCTACCTCGACCAGATGGCGACACACAGCGTGCTCGCGTGGCCGCTCCTTATTGATAGCCCGCTGTCACTGTGCTGGATGACGGCCAGCCTGCTCACCCTCTGGGGGCTCGGTCGGCGCTACTACCCCTCCTCGCCGGTCCTCGACACGCTGAACACGATCGCACTCGCGTCGATGGTGAAGTACGGGCTCTGGACCGCGTTCACGCTCAACTACTTCTTCGGTGCGTACTACCCCGAGGTCTGGAGCTACTGGGGCATTCTCTTCACGCATCTCGTGATGGTTGCAGAAGCGTTCCTCATCCCGTACTACGGGCGGACGAGCGCGTTCGCGCTCGGCGTCACCGCGCTCTGGTTCGTCGCGAACGACGTCGCGGACTACGCCTTCGACCTCCACCCGCACCTCCACGCCTCGACGACCGGCCCGCTCCCGTGGGTGACGCCGCTGCTCTCGCTCGGCGCGCTCGCACTCGCGTGGTACTGCCTCGACGGCGGCCGGAACGACCCGACGGCGCTCTGAGCGCTATACGTCGATACTGGGGATCGCGCCGCCGTCGATGCGGTACGTGGAGCCCGTGACGTACGAGGCGACGTCGCTCGCGAGGAAGGCAACGACGCCCGCGATTTCCTCGGGCTCGGCGAACCGCTCCACGTCGATCATCGGCTTCTCCTCTTCGAGGAAGGCCTGGACGGCCTCCTCCTCGGTGATGTCGCGCTCCGCGGCGATATCCGCCATCATCCCCTCGACGAGCGGCGTCATCGTCGTCCCGGGCGCGATGGCGTTGACGAGCAGGCCGTCGTCCGCGTAGGCGCGAGAGAGGTTCGTCGTGAGGTTCACCATGCCGGCCTTCGCGGCGCTGTACTGGGGCATCTTCGCGTGCGGCATCAGCGCCGCGTCGGACGCAACGTTGACGATGCGCCCCCAGTCGTCCTCGCGGAGGTGAGGGAGGGCTTCCTGCGTGACCGTCATCGTCGAGAAGAGCGTCGTCTCCATCACGGCGCGCCACTCCTCGCGCGGGACGTCCGCGAGCGGCTCGAAGGGGCCCGTCGTGCCGACGTTGTTCACGAGGATGTCGAGCGTGCCGTACTCCGCGACCGTCTCGTCGATCAGCCGCTCGACGTCGTCGTCGACCGTCACGTCCGCCCGTACGGGGAACACCTCACCGTCGATGTCCGCCGCGGCCGCGTCGAGTTCGTCGGCGTCACGCGCACAGATGACGACGTGCGCGCCTTCCGCGGCGAGCTGGTCGGCGATCGCTTTCCCGATGCCCTTGCTGCCGCCGGTGACAAGCGCGACCTTCCCGTCGATTCCGAGGTCCATATGCGACGATGGGACCGGCCACCCGGTAGGCGTTCCGGCGGCCGCGACGCTCGCCGCCTCCGCGCTATTCGAGCGCGCGTTTCTCTTTTGAGACGACTTCGACGCCCTCGATGGCGGTGCCGGGATACTGTCCGTCCGCATTCTTTTCGGCGGCCTTCACCATGTCCCAGACGACGTTCAGCCCGGTCGTCACGCCTTGTAGCGCCTCCATCTCGCAGCCCGTCTTTCCGGTCGTTTCGACGGCGACGTCGAGGACGACGCGATCCTCGCGGACATCGAAGACCGTCTCGACGTTCGTGATCGGGATTTGATGACACATCGGGATCGTCTCCCATGTGTGTTTGACCGCCTGCACCGCGCCGACGCGCGCCGTCGCGAGCACGTCGCCCTTCCCGATCTCGTCGTCGCGGATCGCGGCGATCGTTGCGGCCTGTAATCGGATCTCGCCGCGCGCGACCGCCCGGCGCGCCGTGTCGGGTTTGGCACCGACGTCGACCATCTGGACGTCGCCCTCCTCGGTCGTATGCGTCAGCTCCTCGGACTCCTCGCTCATCGTTCACCCCACAGTGCCGTCGGGATCGCGCCGAGGAGATCGGAGGCGAGCAGCCCGTACCCCTGCTCCTCGACGACGGCGTCGCCCGCGGTCCCGTTGGCGTACGCCGCGATCGCCGCGGCCTGCGCGGAGTCCTGCGTGGACGCCATCGCGCCTGTGATCCCTGCGAGCACGTCACCCGTTCCGCCGACCGTCATTCCGGGGTTTCCGGTCCGGTTCGCGCGCGTCGTCTCGCCGTCCGAGATCACGTCGTACGCGCCCTTCACGAGGATAGTGGCACCGAGGTTGGCCGCGAACTCCGCGACGAGCGCGGCGCGCTCCTCCCAGTCGTCGACGCGCGGGCCACCCATCGTCGCGAGTTCGCCCTGGTGAGGTGTACAAATGAGGTCGGCGTCGGTGTCGACATCGGGCACGACCTGGAGCGCGTCGGCGTCGACCACGGCCGTCCCCTCGTAGCCTGCGAGGAAGTCACGGACTGCGTCGAGGGTGTCGTTTGCTCCCCCGAGCCCGGGCCCGATGATGACGACGTCGCGCTCGGCAGCATCGGCGAGCAGGTCCTCGACGTGGCGCGGCTGGAGACACTCGCCCGCGAACGGCTCGACGATGAGGTCCGCCGCGTACCCCTGTACTTCGCCCGCGATCGCGTCCGGACAGGCGACGTACGCGAGGTCCGCGCCCGCCCGGAGCGCCGCCTGGGCGCAGAGTGCCGGTGCGCCCGTATAGGGGCCCCCGCCGATCACCATTACGCGGCCGAAATCGCCCTTGTGTGCCGTCGGATCGCGTTCGAGCGAGAGCAGGTCGCCCGGCCCGACGAACATCTCTGCGGCCGCGGGAATGCCGATGTCCGCCACGGTCACGTCGTCGCGGCCCTCGAGTCCGGGTTTCAGTTTGTGAAAGGTGACGATCCGGTCGGCCTCCACCGCCACGTCCGCCACGTCGCCCGTGTCCGCATCCATTCCGGACGGAACGTCCACCGACACGACCGTCGCGTCGGCCTTGTTCGCCGCGACGATCGCCGAGCGCTCGGGTTCGCGCAGTGCGCCGGTCACACCGGTCCCGAGCACCCCGTCGAGGACCACGTCGGGGTCGCCGAGATCGAGCGCGGTCGAGTCGAGGACGCGTTTCGTCTCGATCTCCGCCGCCTGTAACGCCGCCCAGTTCTCCCGCGCGATGTCCGTCGTGATCGTCTCCGGGCGGCCGAGGAGCGAGACGGCGACGTCGAAGTCGGACGCTAAGAAGCGCGCGGCGACGAACGCGTCACCGCCGTTGTTCCCGCGTCCTGCGACGATGGCCACCGAGTCACCCGGCTCCGCGACATCGCGGACCGCGCGGGCGAGGGCGTGCCCGCTCGACTCCATCAACTGCTTCGTCGAGACGTCGAGGGCGGCCGCGTTCCGGTCCACGGCCGCCATCCGTGCTGCGGTGATGGTCACGCCACGGGGTTGGCGCGAAACGCCCCTAAAGGCTACTGCCGGCGCGTCGCCGCGCCACCGGGGCGCGTTCGTGGCGACATCGATCGCACCGTGGCACGACGCGCCTCGTGCTCGTTTACCGTGTCTCGCTGGCCTCGCTATTCGCGTGTCGTTCGCTCACTCCCGCTCATCATGACGTGGTCTCGCTAGCGCTCAACCACGCTATTCGTGCGCGGCGTCCCACTCATCCGGCTTCCGGTAGTTTCCACAGTCGTTGCAGATGATGGTCCCCATGGCGTCCATCGCGTTGTCGAGCGACTCGCAGTTCGTGCAGTACCACCCGTAGCGTGTCTCGCGCTCCGGAGTCCGGTAGACGACCATGAACGGCCCCTCGTCGCCGCGTTCGCCTTCGTCCTCCGCGACGTACAGCGTCCCGTCGTCCGTCTCCACCTCGAACATACACCCTGTCGTCGCGTCGCCACCTTAACTCCCGTCCTCGGGCGTAGTGGGGAACGCTTAGGCCGCGGGAAACCCTGGGACTCAGTGATGACAACCGTCGTCGTGCCGGTCCGCTATCCGCTCACCGAACACTCGCGCGCGACGCTTCGGGCCGCCATCGACCTCGCCGCGGATCGCGACGCCAGCCTCACCGTCCTCCACGTCGATCTCTATCAGAACGATCGCCGCGTCACCTGGAGCGACCTCAAACGCACCGTCGAGCGCGCCTTCGGCACTGTCGATCGGACGCGGTACGTCGTCAGACGCTCGTTCATGGTCGAGGAGACCATCCTCGACGAGGTCGCCGCAGAGGACGCCGACGTCGTCGTGATCGGGAGCGCGCAGGTCTCGCGCTGGCGCAAAGCGCTGCGCTCGCTGCTGGGCGAACCCGACGTCGAATCCTATCTCCGCGAGCAACTCGACTGCGAACTCGTCACTGTTCCCGTCTGAGCGCGACCTTCGCCTCACCGCTCTCCTGGTCGAAGACGTGCTGGACGTGCGGGTACGCGAACTCGACGTCCTCGCGCGCCTGAATCTCGTCCCAGATCCGCGTCTGCACGACGGATCGGACGGCTGAGAGGCGATAGGGCTGTTTCGCCCAGTAGCGAAGCGTGAGATTCACGCCGCTGTCGGCGTACTCGTCGATGTAACAGCGCGGTTTCGCGGGGTAGCGCGCGCTCCCGATCCGGATGTCCGGGCCGCCCTCGATGACCTCCTCGCAGGTCGCGGCAGCACGCTCGATGGCCGAGCGGGCGGCGGGGAGGTCGCTCTCGTAGGTGACTTGTACGGTCAGCGAACAGCGGGTGCGTTCGTCCTCCGCGGAGTAGTTGACGATGTTCGCCTCGCGCATCTCGCCGTTCGGCATCACCAGAAAGGTGTTGTCGAGCGTGAACACCTTCGTGTAGCGCAGCGTGATGTCTTCGACGAAGCCGCGCTGGCCCGTGTCGGTGAACTCGATCATGTCGCCGATCTCGTAGGGCTGGTCGGCGAGGACGAAGATTCCGTTGAGGACGCTGCCGACGATCGGCGCGAGCACGAGCCCGAGCACCGCGGAGAAGACCGTGACGGAGACGACGACGTTCCCAAGCCCGAGCCCGAGCGACCAGACGGCGACGAGCACGCCCAGTCCGAGCGCACCCGTGCGGATGAGCCGGAGGACGGTGCGTGTTACCGACGGTCGCATGAAGCGGCGCGCGACGCGACGCCCGAGGACGCCCGTGAGGACGCGCCCGAGGTACCAGCCGGCGACGATGGCGACCACCGCGACGATGGGTGCGAAGTCGTGCATTAGGGCCCCAACGCGCGTGAGCGTCTCTTGGATGGCGCTGGGCCACGGCATACACGTCCGGTCGGCGGGCGCGGCGAAAAGGGTTGTCCTCGACGCCCCGCGGAAGCGGGTGGTTTTTAGCCCGACGGACGCGCACGTCCGGCCATGAGCGAGTCCGACCTCCGAACCGTCCTCGAACACGTCGGGGAGGGGTTCGACCTCGGCGAGTACGAGATCGACGCGTATCTCGCCGTCCTCGAACACGGCGAGCTGACGGCGAGCGAGATCGCGGACCGAACCGACGTCCCACAGCCCCGCGTCTACGACACCGTCCGGAGTCTCGGGGATCGCGGGCTCGTCGAGATCCGCGAATCGCGTCCGATGACCGTCGTTGCCGTCGATCCCGAGGAGGCCTTCGCAGGGTTACGCTCCTCGCTTACCGACCTCGTCGACGACCTCGAGGGGCTCTACACCGCCCCGGAACGTGAGACCGAAGCCGTCTCCCTCGTCAAGAGCCGGACGACGATCCTCCGCTACTTCGAGGAGGTCATCACGCGTGCCGAGTACGAGCTCGCGCTCTCGCTAACGCCGTCGCTCGTCGCGCGCTTCGAGGAGGAGCTCGCGGCGGCACGCGAGCGCGGCGTCGACATCGAGTTGATCGTTACCCCAGCCGCCGACGCGCCCGACCGACGGACGTACGACTACGGCCACATCGCGAACGCGGTGCGTGCCCGCCGCGGCGTCACGACACCCCTGCTCGCCGTCGCCGACGGGGACTACTCGATCTACGCGACGCAGGGAGCGATCGGGCCGAACCCCGATCAGTACGCCGTCATCTTCAACCGCTCCGCGCTCGGCTTTCTGGTGCTTGGGTTCTTCGGGACCGTCCTCTGGACGACCGCCGAAACGGAGCTCCTCGCCGATGGCGATGCACCGACGCTCCCGCGACGCTACGCCTCGATCCGCCGGTGCGTGAAGGACCTCGAAACCCTGGAGGGCGACCTCTACGCGACCGTCGAGGGCCGCGACGTCGAGAGCGGCAACACGCGCACCGTTCGCGGACGGATCGTTCGGACGGAGCACGAGGAGACGGAGGAGGTGGCGACTGTCCACGTTGAGACGGACGACGGCGACGTCGTCACCGTTGGCGGCCGCGTCGCCGCCTACGAGGACGTCGAGGCCTACGAGATCACGATTGCGCGCGACGGCGCGCCCTGAGAGCCGTCGGGGTTGACGGTGGTCCCGAAACGTTAGTTGAAAGAGGGGCGCTAAATCCCCTTCCTCAAGGAGTCGTTCAAAAGACGCGACGCGTCTTTTGTGATGGCGAGAGAGCGTCGCTCTCTCGAACCCCCCGACCTCAACGAAGCAACACCGCGTGTTGCTGAGTAGGGCGGCGTAGTTCACTTGAGTCGTCTACTTGCTGAGAGGGTGGACAGTTCTGAGCAAGCAGACGGTTCAATCCACGAAGACCTGCTCCGTAACGTCCTCGTCAAGCGAGTTGGCGAGGAAGTGGCCCTCAACCTCGACGAGAACGCAGAGCTGGCACCTGTCCCCTGGAACTCGCGCTATCTCTTCTTTAGAACGCGACGAGCCCGAGAGCGGTCGCGAGCAGCGCGCTCGCAGCGCCGCCACATCCCGTGGCGAGCGCGTTGACCGTCTGATTTCCAACGTATCCTCCCTCTATCGTCGCGCCCGCGAGGCTGTCGACCGTCATGCCGACGACGCCGCCGGCGAGGACGAGCGCCGCACTGACGGTTGAGAGCGGGAGGAGCGCGACGGCGAGGACGGCGACGACGAGCGCGCCGGCTATCCCGGCGAGTTCGCCCTGCCACGTCACCGCGCCGTCGGTTCCCGGCGGGACGGTCTCGAACGTCGTGAGGAGGTGTGGCGGGCCGTAGAGCGTGCCGACTTCCGAGGAGAGCGTGTCCGCGAGCGCGGTGGCGACGCTCCCCGCGAACGCGAGGACGAACAGGCTGCTGGGGACGGGGAGCGCCGGCCCGGCTGCGTAGCCGAGGAGCGCGACCAGCGCGGCCAGCGAGTTCCCGAGGACGTTGCCGCTCCCCCGCGCGCCATCGTTCTCCTCGGCGACGCCGATGTCCGCCTTCTCGTCGTAGCGGTATTTCGAGGCGAGCCCGCCGACCGCGAAGAACGTCACCAGGACGACGAACCAGCCGTACCCGCCGAGGACGACGGCGAGGACGCCGAGGAACACACCGGTAAGCATCCCCGTCACCGACGCTGCGCCGAGGCCGTAGGAGAGGCCGCCGAAGACGACGGTGAGAACGACGGCGACGGCGACTCGCGTCCATGACGGCGCGGGCGCGAGCGTCGTCAGCAGCCAGCAGAGCAGCCCAACCGTGAGGACGACGTACGGGTAGTCTCGCTCCGTGAGGCTTTCGCGCAGGAGGCCGGCGAGCAGCGCCGCGCTGACCGCGAGGAACGCCATCGTGGGCGTCGCCGTGGCCGCGACGACGACCTGCCCGAGGAGCGCGCCGACGAGCGCGGTGACGACGAAGCCGACGCTCCCCGCGGCCGCGTCTGCTCGGTATTCGACGACGAAGCGCCGCCCGAAGTCGCCGTAGCCCACTGCGAGGATCGCGGCGGCGAAGACGCCGGTATCGATGCCGAACGCGGGGACGAGGAGGCCGAGACCGGTCGCGGCGAGCGCGAGCCCGACCAGCGACCAGAGGCGTTCTGCCTTCTCGTCCCACGGGTAGGCGAACAGCCGGAACGCCGGCCCGCCCGTGACGGCGTAGGCGCACGCGGCGACGACGACGAACGGAGCCGCCGCGAATCGCCCGAGGAGGGGCGCGGCGAGCGCGAACGTCGAAACGAGCGCATACGCCGCGGCTCGGCGAAGCGGCAGAGTCACTACCGGCGGATATCGCTGCGGCCGTACTTAAGGATCCCGAACGACGGAGCGGGACGTGAGGTTTAGGGTCGCTCGACCCGCATAGTCGCTCCGTGGGTCTGTATGACCGCTACCAGTCGTGGCGCGTCCGGCGCGTCGACGCCGCCGTTCCGGACCACGTCGCGCTCGTCATCACCGAACGCGACCTCCTTGAAGCCGGCGCGTACGACACGCTGGAGCGGTTCCTCGACCTCGCCGTCGACCACGGCGCGTCGCGCGTCACCGTCTCGGTGAGCGTGCTCGATCGCGCCGTCGTCCCGACGCTCGAGCGCGAACTCACCGCGGTATCGAGCCCCTGCGAGGTTGCCCTCCGCGGGCCCGACGATACCGAGCGCGCCGACGCGCCCATCCAGGTGAGCATCGGCCTCGGCGGCAAACACGAGTTCGCGAAGGCCGTGCGGGCCATCGCAGCGGACGTCGACGCCGGCGACCTCGCCCCCGTCGACGTCGATGAAGCCGTCGTCGAGGAGCACCTCGTCTTCCCCGCCGACCCCGATCTCCTCATCAAGACCGGGGCGGAACGCCTCTCGGATTTCATGATCTGGCAGTCCGTCTACTCGGAGCTCTACTTCACCGACGTCAACTGGCGGGATTTCCGGGCGCGAGATTACCTTCGCGCGATCCGGGAGTACCAGGACCGTCAGCGGAGATTCGGGCGGTGAACGAGCGTCGCAAGTGAACCGCCCGAATAACGCGAGTCGCAGCGCGCGAGTGTACGAGCGCGACATCTCGCGGTCGTTTGGCCGCTAGGCCAAATCAGGGAGTGGAACATCGTGGAACGATCGAGGCTTAGGGGGTGAACGCTGGCGTCTGTCGCGTCCCCTCAGTCCGCCCGCGACTCGGGATCCGCCTCGGCGTCGACCTCCGCGCTATCGGGGACGTATTCGCGGAGGCGTGCGAGGACATCGCGCGCTTCTTCGACCTCGACGCTCCCGAACGCTCGGACGAGCGCGAGGGCGCGTTCGGCCTTCGCGCGCTGCCACGACGCCTCGCGGGACTCGTAGGTGCGGATGGCGCGCAGGAAGTCGACTTTCGAGAACGCCGGCCAGTAGGGTGCACAGAAGAAGACGGCGGCCTCGTTGCCGTTCGCGTGCCACGGGAGGAAGTTCGAGGTGCGTTCGTCGCCGCCGGTGCGGACGATGAGGTCGACGTCCCGCACGGGGTCGTCGTGGAGGCGGGACTCGATCTCGGCGACGTCCACCTCCTCGGGACCGAGGTCGCCCCGGTCGACGGCGCGCGCGACGTCGCGGGCCGCGCCGAGGAGTTCTGCGCGCCCGCCGTACGCGAGCGCGACGTTCAGCGTGAAACCGTCGTAGCCGGCGGTGCGGCGCTCAGCGTAGTCGATAGCGTCGCGGACGCGTTCGGGGAGGCGTCGCGTTTCGCCGAGCGCGCGGATCCGCACGCGCTGGTCGTGGACGCGTTCGGCGTCCGCGAACTCGCGGAGCTTCGTTTCGAGGAGGTCGAAGAGCCGCTCGCGCTCTTCGGGCGGACGCTCGAAGTTCTCCGTGGAGAACGCGTAGAGGGTGAGTTCCTCGACGCCGAGTTCGGCGCACCAGTCGAGGACGCGCTCGGTGGTCCGCGCGCCGGCTTGGTGGCCGTCGCTCGGGTCGTCGCCGCGCTCGCGCGCGTAGCGGCGGTTGCCGTCCTGAATGACCGCGACGTGCGCCGGCGCACCCGAGAGTTCGTGTCTGAGGACGCGCTCGTAGGCGGCGTCGAAGCGGCGGCGGAGCCACCCTCGCATACGCTCTCGGTTACGCGTCGGCCGGTATGAGCCTTGCCCTCTCCGCTACGATCGGCCAGTCACGGGTTCGATGCGGCCCCACTTGTGGGTCGTCCGCTCCTCGCTCGTGTGACCGGTCGTGCTGAGGCGCGACTCGCGGACCGTGAGCCCTTTAGCCGGGACTCGCGTGAGCCCGACTATGACCGAGACGGCGAACGCGGACCTCTACCGGCGCGCGGCTGACTTGCTGAAACCCGGCGAGATCACGCTCCACGGCGCGGTCGTCCACACCGATCTCGACAACGAAGCGGAGAGCCTCCTCCACCAGCTCACCCTCGAGGCCGGGGACGTCGTCGCGGAACACGCCGGCGTCGACGCGAGCGACACCTACGTCTACTCGGGTAACGACGACGACCGCTTCGGCGTGAACCAACACCAGGGGCTCACCGTCGCGGACGACGAGTTCGTCTGGGAGTGCCAGCAGCTCATTCGTGACGACACGTACGACCTCGTGCTCTACTGGGAGGCGGGCGACGACCTCGACACCGTTGTCACGGACCTCGAAGCGCTCGATGACGCCATCGCGGTCGTCGGCGTCACCGAGGACGGCTGGGACGCGGCGTGAGGCGGATGTGGCACGAGTGGCGACAGAGGATCGAGATAGCTGACGCTCGAAGACGGCATGTGATCGCGACAACCGCCATGCGAACACGGCGAGCGCGGCGAATGCGGCGAACACAGCGATTGCGAGGTGGGGTCGCGTGATCCCGCTCGCCTTCGACTTCACGGACGAGTCGGTGCTCGTCGTCGGCGGCGGGACGGTCGGCGCGCGCAAGGCGCGGCGGTTCGCCCGCGAGGCGCGCGTCGTCGTCCTCAGCCCCACGTTCGCGACCGCGGACTTCGGCGAGGCCGACCGCGTGCGCGCGAGGGCTGACGCCGAGTTGCTCGACGCGTGGGTGTCGCGCCTCGATCCTGCACTCGTCGTCGCGGCGACGGACGACTCGGAGACGAACGACGCGGTCGTGGCAGCGGGGCGCTCAGCGGGCGCGCTCGTGAACCGGGCCGATCACGCGGGCGAGCGGGTGTTCGACGACGTCGCCGTGCCCGCGACGGTCCGGGACGATCCGGTGACGGTCGCGGTGTCGACGGGCGGGTCGAGCCCCGCGCTCGCGAAACACCTCCGCGAGCGGATCGGGGCGACGATCGACGGTGCGGGGGCGATGGCCGACCTCTCCGCGGGGCTCCGCGATGACCTCCGCGAGGCGGGCGTTCCCCCGGCGCAGCGACGCGACGCGGTCCGCGCCGTCGTGCGGTCGGAACCGGTTTGGAAGGCTTTACGTAGCGCAGCCACCAAGGACGACCAAGCGGTCGACGACGCCGTCCGAGGGGTCGTGGCGGAGGTCGTCGACACGGAGCACACAACGTGAACCGGAATACGAGCGTCGTCTCGGGCGTCCGCGTCGCCCACCCCGAGGCGACCGTCGAGGACATCGAGGACGCCCGAGCGGAGAGCACTGCGGTATTGCTCGACGCGCTCGGCGCACAGGGACGCGTCGAGGAGACGTACGCGCTCCAGACGTGTAACCGCGTGGAGGCGTACGTCGTTACCAACGACCCGGAGACGGGGCGACGCGCGCTCGACGCCGTCGGCCTCGGCGACCACCCGGCGGCCGTCGAGATGGGCCACGAGGAGAGCCTGCGCCACCTGATGCGCGTCGCGGCCGGTCTGGAATCGCTCGTCATCGGGGAGGATCAGATCCTCGGCCAGGTCCGTCGCGCCTACGAGGCGGCGGTCGATTCGGGCGATATCGGCCCCGTGCTCGAGGAGGGCGTGACGAAGGCCATCCACGTCGGCGAGCGCGCGCGCACCGAGACGGCGATCAACGAGGGCGTCGTCAGCCTCGGGAGCGCCGCCGTCCACCTCGCTGACACGGAACTCGATCTTGCCGACGCGAGCGCGCTCGTCGTTGGGGCGGGTGAGATGGGGTCGCTCGCCGCAAAGGCGTTCGACGCCGCGGGTGTCGGCGACATCGTCGTCGCTAACCGGACGCCCGAACACGCCGAGTGGGTGCATGCGGATCTCGGCGCAGCCGGCCGCGCCGTCGGCCTCGATGCCCTGCCACGCGTGCTCGCCGACGCCGACGTCGTCGTCGCCGCCACCGGGAGCGACGATCCCGTCGTCACACCGGTCGTCGCGCGCGACGCGGGCGAGACCTTCTACGTCGACCTCGGCCAACCGCGCGACGTCGCGCCGGCCATCGCCGAGCAACCGACCGCGGACGTCTACGACCTCGACGATCTGGAGGACGTCACCACGCAGACGCGCGAGCGGCGGTCGGTCGCGGCCGTCGCCGTCGAGTCCATCGTCGATGAGGAGCTCGATCGCCTCCTCTCGCAGTACAAGCGCAAGCGCGCGGACGCCGTCATCGCGCAGATGTACGAGGGCGCGGAGCGCACAAAGGACCGCGAGGTCGCAACCGCGCTCTCCCGGCTCGAGGCCGCGGGCGACGACAGCATCAGTGACGCCGAACGCGAGGTCGTCGAATCGCTCGCCGACGCACTCGTCTCACAACTCCTCGCCGCGCCGACCCGGAGCCTCCGCGAGGCCGCCGGCGAGGACGACTGGGAGACCATCGCGACCGCGATCCGGCTCTTCGACCCCGACGTCGAGGGTGTTGACCCGCCCTTCGGCGACGGGAGCGAGTCGCCGCGGTTCGCGGCCGTCGAGAGCGAGACCGACTGACGCCCCCACGGTTTTCCCTTCTGGACGCGTACCCGGACGTATGAGTGAGACACTCAGCGACGAGGAGGTTGAGGAGCGCCTACCGCCCGAGTGGGAGTACGTCGACGACGAGATCGTCCGCACGTACGACTTCAACGACTACCTCGCGGGCGTCGCGTTCGCGAGCGAGGTCGGCGAGCTCGCCGACGAGGCCTACCACCACCCGACGATCGTCATCGAGTACGACACCGTCGAGGTCCGATTCACGAGCCACGAAGCCGGCGGCGTCACCGAGCAGGACCTCGAACTCGCCGCGGAGTGCGACGCGCTACGATAAATGGAGGGGCGCTACGCCTTCGCCGTCCGTTTCCGCCTCGATCCGTCGCGAGATGTGACCGTCGAACCCAACGAGTTCGAGACGCGCCTCTTCCGCGAGGCCGAGCCGCCCGGCGAGGACGGGTGGCTGTTCTTCCGCGATAACCTCTGGCGTGGTGAGATCGCCGACGAGTCGCACTTTCGCGACCTCGCAGCCGAGGCGCTCGGCGTCACCGTCCTCGACGTCGACTATCGGGCCTTCGAGATGGACGAGGCGTATCGGGAGGCGTTCCGCGAGGCGATCGCGGCTGACCTTGACGCCTTCCGCGCGGAGAACGTCGATGAAGTCGTGAACAAGTACCTCGGCAGCAGCGTCGAGGTCGAGTCGGAGTAAACCACTTCCCGATCGGGGCCCTCTTTCGACGTGAATGCAGACGCGTCCGGCCTACGACTACTGGCTGCTCGACCTCGACGGGACGCTCGTCGACACGGAGTGGGCGTACGTCCGCGAGACCTTCGATCGCGTCGAGGACCGGCTCGGCGTCTCCTTCAGCGACCGGCAGGCCGAAGTACTCTGGCACGGCCTCGGTGGGGACCGCAACGACAGCCTGCGCGAGTGGGGGTACGACCCCGCGACGTTCTGGCCGGTGTTCGACGAGATCGACGATGCGACGGCGCGCGCGGAAGCGACGTACCTCTACGACGACGCGTCGTTCGTCGCCGACCTCGAGGGACCGACCGGCCTCGTCACGCACTGTCCGGCACCGATCACCGACGTCGTCCTCGATCGTCTCGACCTCCGTGACTGGTTCGACGTCGTCCTCCCCTGCGACGAGGAGACGGGGTTCAAACCCAATCCCGAACCGCTCCACCGTGCGCGTGACGACCTCGACATCGGGGCGGACGCGCGCGGCGTTTACGCGGGCGACGGGACGAGCGACGTCGACGCCGCCGCGAACGCCGGCCTCGACTCGATCCACGTCGAGCGCCACGACCCCGGCCGCCGCGGCGTCTGCGTGCTCGGCGACCACCGGATCGAGTCGTTCCACGACCTCGCGGGCCGACGCTGACGGCTACTGTGCTTCGTACCCCGGCAGGTCGTCGGCGAGTCCCGCGACACCATCGAGCGCGGCAGCGAGCGTCTCGACGCCCGCCTTCTCGCGACGATCCGGGTTCACGAGCACCCGCACGCGTTCCGTGCCGAGCGACACGAACCCGAGACCGAGTGTCGCGGCGCTCGCTCGCAGGCCGAGACCGACGTCAGCGTCGCCGCGCGCCACCGCACGCGCCGGGGATTCGTGGGCGCGAACGGTGCGCTCGTAGCCCCGGATGTCCTGGGGGTCGACACCGGACTTCTCGAGCGCGGCGTCGAACGACGCGCGGAGGCCGCTCGCCGTCGTTCGGTTCACGATGCTGCGATCGCCCGTCGCGAGATCAGCGAGATCCGTGACGCCCGCGGGGTTGCCCTCGGGGACGATGAGGCCCCACTCACGCGTCCACGCGGCGATTTCTTCTGTCGCCTCGTCCGGCTCTCCGGGACCGCTCGCGACGACGACGTCTGGGAGGCCGTCGCGGAGGCGGCGGAACCCCGACCGCGTCCCCTCGGCGAGGTAGCGCGGGTTCCGCGCGGCGTCGAGGGCGCGCGCGAACAGCGGGTCGTCCTCGCCGACGCAGAGCGCGGCTGGCGGGCGGACGTCGGGTGAGAACAGCTCGACCGTCACGGCCTCGTCCGCGGCGAGATAGTCGGTGTCGGCGTCCATCTCGACGACGCCGTCCGCCTCGACGAGCGACGTCGTCGCGCCGCTCCCCTTGTCGACGTGGTAGACGAGCGTCTCGCCGGTGCCGTCCGTGACGAGGCCGACCGGCATCAGGCGGGTTCGGCCCTGCCCGTAGCGCTCCCCGGTCGCGAGCCGGCCGGTGACGGTTGCGCGCTCGGGCTCCCGGCGGCCGGCGGCCTCGCGGATGGCGGGCGCGACGAACGTCCGGAAGATCGTGAGCGCGGAGACGGGGTAGCCCGGGAGGCCGACGTACGCCGAGCCACCGAGACGGCCGACGAGCATCGGCTTGCCGGGTTTGATCGCGACGCCGTGGAAGAGGAGGTCGCCGCGCTCCTCGATGACGCGGTAGACGACGTCGACGGCGGAGGCGGAGGTCGAACCCGAACTCAGGACGAGGTCGCACTCGTCGGCCGCGGTGCGGAGCTGGCGCGCCAGCTCGTCGTAGTCGTCGCCCGCGTGCGGGTAGAGAACGGCCTCGCCGCCCGCCTCCTCGACGGCCGCGGCGATCGTATAGCTGTTGACGTCGTGGATCTCGCCGGCGCGGTGGTCGAGCGCCTCGCCCGGCCGGACGAGCTCGTCGCCGGTCGAGACGACGCCGACCGTCGGCGTCCCCCGGACGGGCACCTCGGCGACGCCGAGTGCGGAGAGCAGGCCGATCTCGCGGGGCGTCAGCTCCGTCCCGGGACCGAGCGCGCGCTCGCCCGCGGCGACGTCCGCGCCCGCGGCCATCACGCTGTCGCCGGGCGCGACCGCCGCCTCGAAGGCAATCCCGTCGTCCGCCTCGTGGGTGCGTTCGACGGGCACGACGGCGTCCGCGCCGTCCGGCATCACTGCACCCGTCGATATTTCGACGCACTCGCCCGCCTCGACGTCGATGGTGGGTTCCTCGCCTGCGTGGACGACGCCGGTGCGCGGGAGAACAACCGGGTCGCTCTCGTCCGCGCCGAAGGTGTCGCGGGCGCGCACCGCGTAGCCGTCCATCGACGCCCGGTCGAACCCCGGGACGTCGATGTCCGCGTCGACGCGCTCGGCGAGCACCCGGCCACGACACTCGTCGAGTGGAACGCGTTCTGGCTCGGGCGCGAGGTCGAGCGACGCGACGACCTCGTGGGCCTCCGCCGGCGACGCGAGGTCGCGGAACTCCTTACGGTCCGTCACGACGACATCACCCGGTGTTGCTGGATGGATGCCGGTGACGCGCCGTCGCCACGCTGCTGATCGATCGGCTGGTTCATGGTCGAACCTCCCACTGCTCGACGGTGACGGTCTCGCCGGCCGCGTACCCCTCGACGGACTCGGGGATCACCACCCAGCCGTCGGCGAGCGCGACGGTCGAGAGGACGCCCGACCCGCTCGTGTGGACGGGCTCGGCGCGCGCGCGTTCTCCCGAGTCCGTGTTCGGTTCGTCGAGCGTCACCCGCGCGTACGTTCGCACGCCGGGTTCGCTTCGGAGCTTGCCCGCCAGCTCGGCCGCAACGCTCGGGAACGCCGGAGTGGGCATTCCGCCGGCGCGTTTGAGTGTCGGCCGGAGGAACTGGACGGCGTTGACGATGCAGGCGACGGGGTAGCCCGGCAAGCAGAGAACGGCCGTGTCGTCGATGACGCCCGCCGCGACCGGGTGGCCGGGTTTGAGTGCGACACCGTGAAACAGGAGCTCGCCCAGGTCGGCGACGACGTCCGGCGTCAGGTCGCGCTCGCCGACGCTCGACCCGCCGGTGGTGACGACGACGTCGGCGTCGAGGTCGCGGGTGATGGCCTCACGGAGGGCGTTGGCGTCGTCCGTCACGACGTCGCGGTAGCGCGCCGTCCCGCCCCACGACTCGACGAGCCGCGAGACGGTGAGGCCGTTCGTCTCGATCATCTCGCCCGGCTCGGGATCGGCCTGCACGAGCTCCTCGCCGGTCGGGATCACGGCGATCTGGGGTGGTTCGTACGCCTCGACCTCGCGGATGTCGCTTGCCTTCAACAGCCCGAGGTCGGAGGGACGCAGCCGGTGGCCGGCATCGTGGAGGTGTTGGCCGGCCGCGACGTCCTCGTCGGGCGCACCGACGTTCTCGCCGACCGCGACGCCATCTCGCACCTCGATGTCGTTGCCGTACTCCGCCACGTCCTCGATCATCACGACGGCGTCCGCACCCTCGGGAAGTTCGCTTCCGGTGTGGACGCGGACGGCAGTGTTCGACCCCATCGTCTCGCTCGCGCGAAGCACGGCGGGGTCGCGCTCGCTCGCGCCGAAGGTGTCCTCGGCGCGCACCGCGTAGCCGTCCATCGCCGCGCGCTCGTAGCCGGGCACGGCGCGGGCCGCGCTCGTCGGGGCGGCAAGGGTTCGGCCGGCCGCGCGCTCGACGGCCACCCGCTCCGTTCGGCCGTGCGCCCCGACGGCGTCGCGGAGCGCCGCCCGGGCCTCGGCGACGCGGGTCCGCTCCGTGAACCCGGCGTGTCGGCGTTCGGCTGTGTCGGTCATGCGCGTACCGAGGGACTGACGGGGCGAAAAACGCCCGGTATCGGTGGTGGGACCACCGCCTTTTTCGACCCCACGCCCCAACGAGCGGGTATGACCCGGCTCCGCGAGGCGCTCCGGGAGCTCCCCGACGCCGTCTTCGTCGACCTCCTGGAGGGCGACGACGCATACCGGCTCGTCTTCGACCTCCCGGGCGTCACCGCCGACGACCTCACGCTCGACGTCCGTCGCTGTCGGCTCCACGTCGACGCCCGGCGCGCGAAGGACGTCCCGGACGGGTTCCGCTACGAGCGCGAGGAGCGTCCGCTCTTCATCGAGTTCGACGTGCCGCTCCCGCCGAACGCCGTCGGCGACGGGGCGTCCGCGACGCTCGACGCGGGCGAACTCGACGTGACGATCCCGAAGGCCGATGCGCAGGCCACCCCCGTCCCCGTCGAGGAGTAGCGTGGCGTCGCTGCGTGCGTATCGGCGGTTCGTCGTCGTCTGCTGGCGGTTCCTCCCGCTCGTCTGGTCGTACGCGCGCGACCGGCGGCGGTTCCTGCTCGTCGGCGGCCGCCGCAACGTCTCGACGGAGCGCCAGCAGCGCCGCGCCAAGCGCCTCGTCGACAACCTCCTGACGCTCGGACCGACGTTCATCAAACTCGGCCAGATCCTCTCGACGCGCCCGGACGTCCTCCCGCCGGTCTACGTCGACGAACTCACGCAGCTCCAGGATCGCGTCCCGCCGGCGGACTGGGCCGACGCCCGCGAGGTGTTAGAGGACGAGGTCGGCCCCGTCGAGCAAGCGTTCGACGCGTTCGACACGGAGGCGATCAGCGGCGCGAGCCTCGGGCAGGTCTACACCGCGACGCTCGACGGCGAGCGCGTCGCCGTCAAGGTCCGCCGTCCCGACATCGAAGCGCTCATCGAGGCCGACCTCCGCGCGATCCGGTGGCTGCTCCCGGTGTTGCTCTTCTTCGTGGACGACTCACGAGCGTTCAGCCTCCGCAACGTCGCCAACGAGTTCTCGACGACGCTCCGCGAGGAGATGGATTACTCGCGCGAGGCGACGATGCTCACGGAGATTCGCGCGAACCTCGTCGATGACCCCGACGTCGTCATCCCCGAGGTGTACGAGGAGCGCTCGGGCGAGCGCGTGCTCACGATGCGCTACGTCCCCGGGACGAAGATCAGCGACACCGCTGAACTCGAACGACACGACATTGACCGGACTGCGGTCGCAGAGACTCTGGAGCGGACCTACCTCCAGATGATCGTCACGGACGGCGTCTTCCACGCCGACCCACACCCGGGAAACCTCGCGGTGCAAGAAGACGGCACCATCGTCTTCTACGATTTCGGGATGAGCGGGCGGGTCGACGCGGAAGTCCAAGACCACATCGTCGACTTCTACGTCGCCGTCGCGAACCAGAACATCGAGTCCATCCTCGATACGCTGATCGAGATGGGGACGCTGAGCCCCGACGCCGACCGCGCGACGATGGCCGAGGTGATGGAACTCGCCATCGCGGACGCCCGCGGCGAGGACGTCGAGCAGTACCGTGTCCAGCAGATCGTCTCGAAGGTCGAGGACACGATGTACGAGTTCCCGCTGCGCCTCCCGCCGAACCTCGCGCTCGTCCTCCGCGTCGCGACCGTCGTCGAGGGCGTCTGTCTCACGCTCGATCCCGACTTCGACTTCATCACCGTCGCCACCGACTACCTCGGCGAGCAAGGCTACTACGAACGCGGTGCCCGACAGCTCCTCACCGAGGCTGGCGACCAGTTCGAGGCGTCGGCGCGCTCCTCGCTGCGTCTCGCGCCGAAACTCGACCGGATGCTCAACCGTCTCGATCGCGACGACTTCTACGTCCGGGCGGCAGTCGAGGACTCGACGGGGTCGCTCGACGCCCTCGCGAAACGCCTCGTCACCGGCCTGCTGTTCGGCGCGGGGGCGGTCTCGACCGGGCTGTTGTACGTCGATGGGGCCGAGACGGCGGCGCTCGTCGTTGGCGTCGCCACGCTCGGAGCCGGTCTCCTCTGCTGGCGGTCGTTCCGCCATCGTCGCGGCGGGCGGACGACCGCTAGCCTCGCTCCCGGCCGTGGTGAGCGATAACGGCCCACTGACGCGTTCCAAACCGTTTATACCCGGCAGGCGAGAATCCGGGTGCATGGCGAAAGAGCAGAAGGAAGTCCGTGACCTCCAGGAAGGCAACTACGTCATCGTCGAGGACGCCGCGTGTAAGATCGACGGCTACTCGACAGCCAAACCCGGGAAGCACGGGAGCGCGAAGGCCCGCATCGAGGCCCGCGGGGTCTTCGACGGCAAGCGCCGTTCGCTCAGCCAGCCGGTCGACGCGAAGATCTGGGTGCCGATCATCGACCGTAAGGGCGGTCAGATCGTCTCCAAGGAGTCCGACACCGTCGTGCAGGTGATGGATCTCGAAACCTTCGAGACCGTGACGATGGAGATCCCCGAGGACGTCGAGGTCGAGCCCGACGACGAGATCGAGTACCTCGAGTGGGAGGGCAAGCGCAAGGTCCTCCAGTAATCGAATGTTTCCCGGCGCGACGGCGGACCCCTCTGCTCCCGCATACACGGTCGTCGGCGCGCCGCTCGACGTCTCGACGTCCTTTCGACCGGGGGCGCGTTTCGGTCCGGAACGCGTCCGCCGGTTCGCCGGGACGTTCGAAGACTACGACCGCGCGACCGACCAATCCTTTTCGACACTCGACATCGCCGACCACGGCGACGTTCACGCGTGGAACGATCCCGCGGAGTACTGCGACTACCTCGCGAGCGTCTGTCGCGAGATTGACCGCGACGGTGCCGTCCCGCTGACGATCGGCGGTGAACACACCGTCTCGCTTGGCCCGATCCGGGCCCTCGAGCCGGATGTCGTGGTCGTCTGTGACGCCCATCTCGATCTGCGCACCGAGTACGACGGCGACCCGTGGAGCCACTCGACAGTGACGCGCCACGCCCTCGATGTCGCCGACGAAGCCGTGATTCTCGGGGCGCGCTCCGGGAGCGAGGCGGAGTGGGTGCGTGCGGACGAGAGCGACGTGACCGTCGTCGAACCGGACGCCGTCGGGGCGTGGACGCCGCCCGGCGACTACGCGATGCGGGACGTCTACCTCTCGGTGGACGTGGACGCCGCCGATCCCGCGTACGCACCCGGGACCGGCACGCCCGAGCCGTACGGGCTCACCTCACGCGAGCTCCGTGACGTCGTGCGCGCCGTCGCGCCGCACGCGTCGGGCTTCGACGTTGTCGAGGTGAACGACCGCGACGACGGCCAGTCGGCGACGCTGGCGGCGAAGCTCCTTCGAGACTTCGTCTTCGCGCACGCCGACGCGACCGCGGGCGCTGACACCGACGTCGATGCGGACGGGTCGCTGGACGGCGACGACTCGTCGTAAGGGCGAACAGGTGGCGTCTCGGCTTCCGTCGGGGCCACGCCACCGGTTTCACGGCGGCCACCGACGGGCGGCTCTCAGGACATGTCCCGGCGTTGATCCGTTTTCGCGTTTGAACTCCCCGACCCTTCTTGTCCGCGGGCGTTCGTCCCTCTCGTATGCAACTCCCGGAGATCGTGGCGCGCTACGACGAGCGACTGCGGACGGACGACTATGCGGACGTGGACGCCTCCGCGAACGGCCTGCAGGTCGGCCCCGAGGAACGCGAGGTCGAGCACGTCGCGTTCGCCGTCGATGCGGTTCGCGAGACCGCACTCGCGGCCGCTGACACCGGCGCGGACCTGCTCGTCACCCACCACGGCCTCTCGTGGGGCGGGATCGAGCGTGTCACTGAGCGCCAGCACGGTCGGATTGCGCCGCTGATCGAGAACGACATCGCACTCTACGTCTCCCACCTCCCGCTTGATGGCCACCCGGCACTCGGGAATGCGGCGGGGATTGCGGATCTGCTCGGCCTCGACGACGTCGAGGGGTTCGGCGCGGTCGGCCCGGAGACGGTCGGCTTGCGCGGGCACGCGGACGGGATCAAGCGTGTGGACGTTCAGCAATTCCTCGAGGCCGAACTCGACCACGGCGGGACGGGCGTGCGCTGTCTCGACTTCGGCCCGGAGACGATCGAGGACGTCGCGGTCCTGACGGGCGCGGGCGCGGACTTCCTCGACGAAGCGGTCGCCGCCGGCGTCGATACGTTCGTGACGGGCGAACCGAAGGGCAAGACGTACCACGAGGCGAAGGAGGCGGGGCTCAACGTCTTCTGTGGCACACACTACGGGACGGAGACATTCGGTGTGCGCTCGCTCATGGGCCTCGCCGAGGGGTGGGGGCTCGAAACGACGTATCTCGACGTGCCGACCGGGCTCTGAGTCGGGTCATTGAAAGCGCTGTCGCCCCGATAACGCCCTATGAGCGATCACGAGGACGACCACGGTGACGGCGAGAACGGGCACGAGACGCCCGAGCGCGAGGAGTTCGACCACGACCCGCTCGGCCACGCGGACGTCCGCGCAGGCATGACGGTCGGCGAACTCGTCGAGCAGTACGGAAACGCGGGGATCGGCGCGGCGGACGTTTCACACGCCGTCGACACCTACGCGGAGATGCTCGGGAACGACGACGTGACGAACTTCTTCGGGCTCGCGGGCGCGATGGTACCGACGGGGATGCGCCGGATCGTCGCGGACCTCATTCGTGACGGCCACATCGACGTGCTCGTCACGACGGGCGCGAACCTCACGCACGACACGATCGAGGCGATCGGCGGCAAACACCACCACGGCCACGCGGGCCCCGACGACCACCGGATGAGCGCGGACGACGAGCACCTCGGGATGAGTGAACGCGACTACGACGAGTCGCTGCGCGAGGAGCAGGTCGATCGGATCTACAACGTCTACCTCCCCCAGGAGCATTTCGCGCTCTTCGAGTCCCACCTCCGCGAGAACGTTTTCCCGACGGTCGAGCGTACGGTGTCGATCCAGGAGTTCACCGAAGCGCTCGGAAAGGCGAACAGCGAGCGTAACGCGGCCGAGGACGTTGATGAGGGTGCGGGGATCGCGGCCGCGGCCTACGAGAACGACGTGCCGATCTACGTTCCCGCGATCCAGGACTCCGTGCTCGGCCTCCAGGCGTGGATGTACTCACAGACGTCGGACTTCACGCTCGATGCGCTCTCGGACATGACGCACCTCACGGACATCGCGTTCGACGCGGAGCGCGCGGGCGCGATGCTCGTCGGCGGCGGCGTCCCGAAGAACTACGTCCTCCAGACGATGCTCGTCGTCCCCGAAGCGTACGACTACGCGGTTCAGCTGACGATGGACTCGACGGACACCGGTGGGCTGTCGGGCGCGTCGCTCGACGAGGCGCGCTCGTGGGGAAAGCTGAAGCCGAGCGCGGCGAACGCGACCGTTGTCGGCGACGCGACGATCACGCTCCCGCTCGTGACGGCGGCGACGCGCGAACGCATCGAGTAGCGCGGCGTCGACGAGCGCGACAACCCTGTGACGACCGATATCGAGGCGCGACCGGCGCTGAATACACGTTTCACCGGTTCGATCGCCTATAACCGACGGAGTGGTCGGAATACCACTCTATCCAGGAACACCGATACATTTGTACAAATCGAGTCGTATGTTGAACACGGTCACGGAATACTTATCCGTGGGGCGGACGTTCGTATATTTGTAATGGCACACGGTACGGTTGACTTCTTCAACGACACGGGCGGCTACGGTTTCATCGAGACTGACGACGCGGACGAGGACGTTTTCTTCCACATGGAGGACGTCGGTGGCGAGGACCTCACTGAAGGTACGGAGATCGACTTCGAGATCGAGGACGCCCCGAAGGGCCCGCGCGCGACGAACGTCGTCCGCGCATAACTAGGTTTCACGGCGTCGCCACACGGCGACGAAGTGGAGTCGCGATTTTTCTGGACGCTACGTTCGTGAGCGGCGGCGCTCGCAGCCAATACTCCAGTCGAGAACGAGCGCCGTTGCTCGGCACGATCGCCGGTTCTTACACGACCGTCGAACCCGCGATTCGACGGTCGTCGGCCGCTCACGCGCCGATAAAACATGAGTTAAGCGGGTGGAGTGTGAGATCTGAGATAGCCCGACCCCACCTTAACCATGTCCGGAGAGTACGACTTAGTCATCGTCGGCGGCGGAATTAGTGGCGCATCGCTCCTCTACACGGTCGCGAAGTTCACCGACGTCGAGTCGGTCGCGCTCGTGGAGAAAGAAGACGAGATCGCGGCGATCAACTCCCACCACACGAACAACTCCCAGACGCTCCACTTCGGCGACATCGAGACGAACTACACCCTCGAGAAGGCCGAGGAAGTAAAGGAGGGTGCGGAGCTCCTCGCCGGCTACCTCGAGAACCACGACGCCGAGCGCGAGATGCACTCGAAGCGTTCGAAGATGGTGCTCGGCGTCGGCGACGAGGAGGTCGAGAGCCTCGAAGAGCGCTACCACGAGGAGGGATTCGGCGACCTCTATCCGAAACTCCGGCCGATCGGCCGCGAGGAGATCGGGGACGTCGAACCGAAGGTCGTCGAGGGTCGTGATCCGGGGGACGAGCTGCTCGCGCTCCAGACGCCCGACGGCTACGTCGTCGACTACGGCGCGACCGCCCAGTCCTTCGTCGAGGCCGCAAAGGAGGAGGACGGCGTCGACGTCTTCACCGGCACGAAGGTCGAGGACGTCACGGAGACGACGCGCGGGTACACGCTCACAACCGACGAGGGGCCGTTCGACTGCGACGTTGCCGTCGTCGCCGCGGGCTCGCACAGCCTCCAGATCGCAAAGGAGATGGGGTACGGCGAGGACCTCGCGCTCCTCCCGGTCGCGGGGAGTTTCTTCCTCGCCGAGGACGGCCCGCTGAACGGGAAAGTGTACACCCTCCAGATGAAGAAGCTCCCGTTCGCCGCGGTCCACGGCGACGCGGACGTCCACGACGACTCCATCACGCGCTTTGGCCCGACCGCAAAGGTCGTGCCGACGCTCGAACGCGGCCGCCTCGGGACCGTTGAGGACTTCCTCGACGTCTTCGGGCTCAACCTCCCCTCCTTCCTCAGCTACGGGAACATCCTCGCCGATCGTATCCTCTTCCCGTTCGTCATTCGAAACCTCATCTACGATCTCCCCGAGGTCGGGCGTCGGGCCTTCCTTCCGGACGTCCAGAAGGTCGTGCCGACGATGGAACTCGACGACATCAAGCGCGCGAAGGGGTACGGCGGTGTCCGCCCGCAGATCGTCAACACGGAGACGTACTCCCTCGACATGGGCGAGGCGAAGATCGTCGGCGACGACATCGTCTTCAACATCACGCCCTCGCCGGGTGCCTCCACCTGTCTGAAGAACGCCATGCGCGACACCCACACCGTCATGGACTTCTTCGACAGCGACTACGAGTTCGACGAGGAGGCCTTCCGCGCCGACACCATCGACGCGTTCCCGCACGCCGACGAACACGCGGAGGAAGGCGTCGCCGCGACGCCCGGTGACGATGCGGAGAGCGAGGCGGACGACGAAGACGCGACGGCGAGCGGTGAGGACGGCGAGAGCGAGGAGTAACTACTCGCTTCTGTTCTCGCCGAGCAGTTCATCCGCGAGCGTCGGCACGAACGTCCCGACGTCGGTGACGAGGCCGACCGCTTGTGCGCTCCCGCGATCCAGCAGCTGCGTGACCGTCGCGGGGTTGATGTCGACGCAGACGACGCGTGTCGAGGAGGGCAGGCAGTTCCCGACCGCGACGGAGTGTAACAGCGTCGAGAGCATCACGACCATGTCGGCCTCGTGGGCCTGCCGGCGGATCTCGCCTTGCGCCTCGATGGTGTCCGTGATCGTGTCGGGGAGCGGGCCGTCGTCGCGGATCGAGCCCGCGAGCACGTAATCGACGTCGTTCTCGACGCACTCGTACATCACGCCCTCCGTGACGAGGCCGTCGTCGACCGCCTCGGTGATCCCGCCCGCGCGGACGACCTCGCTGATCGTGTAGATGTGGTGTTTGTGGCCCTTCCGGGGGTGCTCTAAGGTCTCGATGTTCATGCCGAGGCTCGTCCCGTAGAGCCCGCGCTCGATGTCGTGGGTGGCGAAGCCGTTGCCGGCGGAGAGCGCGTCGACGTAGCCCTCACGGACGAGTTCGGCGAGCGCGTCGCCCGCGCCGGAGTGGATGACCGCCGGGCCGGCGACGACGAGGACGTTCCCGCCCTCGGACTTCACCTCCTGAAGTGCTTTTGCGACCTTCCGAATACGCGACTCGGAGGGCCGTTCGGCGGAGACGCCGCCGCGCATGAAGCCGAACGCGCCCGAGGCGTCCCGCGGGCGATCCGGCGGCCGGACGCGGATGCCCGCCTCGCCCGTCACCACGAGGTCGTCCGCCTCGATGCCGTTCAACACCTGCGTACGCGCCGTCGGCTCACCTTCGGGGTCCTCGACGACGATCGCGCAGTCCATCTCGATGTCGTCGACCGCGATCCATTCCCCGCCGACGCGCACGTCCGTCGGATGGTTCGTCGTCGAGTAGAACCCCGCGGGCACCACGCGATCCGCGGGCGCGGGCGTCAGCGTCGCGTCGTCCGGGTCCGCCGGGTTCACCCCCGACTGGTGGAGTTCGTGTACGATCGACTGGAGCGTTGCGTCGTCCGGCGCGAGCACGCGCAAGCGCGCGTATGACTCCTCGTCCTTCGCCCGCCCGACGTCGAACGCCTCGACGTCGAAATCCCCGCCGAGGTCCATGATGACCTCGAAGCAACGCTGCATCGTCCCCGAGTCGATGATGTGCCCCTCCAGTTCGACGGTCCGCGAAACGGTCATACGCGGTGGTGGCCGCGCGGTACAATCAGGGTTGCGCCGTCGCGACGGTGACGTTTTACGCGACGCCGCGATAGATCGAGACGGCCGATGACGAACGCACCGGGCCGAGCCCGGGGTGGCACCCGAGCGATGACGAGCCCTATGAGTGCCGAGGCCACCGCTTTCTCTCGGAGCCGATGCGGGATATGATAACCGTGGAGCGCGTTGTCCATCTTGAATGAGTCGGTTCTCGACGCGGACCGGGGGAATGGCTACTGCGGCCGTCGGGTTCGTCCTCACGGCGCTCCTCGTTCAGCACGCCTACATGTTCCGCGGCGTCCCGGCGCACGCCACGCTAGAAACTGTCCCGGTGTTCGCTTCGATCGCCGTCGGGATCGCCGGCGTCACGATCGCTCGCGGGGGAGTCGTCTCCGAGGGGTTCGTCGATCGCGCGCTCCTTTGGATGATCGCGGGTGTCGTCGCAATCGGCGCGCTGAACGCGTGGATTGTCGCCGAGATCCACCTCTTCGTCCCGTTCTCTCCGATGTTTGACCCTTGGCGGGAGTTTTTCAGCGTCATCCCGTTCGGCGTCCTGCTCGGTCTACTCGTCGGTATCTACGACGCGCGACGCCTCGAGCAGCAACGCGATATCCGGCAGCTCAACCGAATCAACGAGACGCTGCGCATCACCGCACAGGAGCTTGTCGATACGTCGGATCGGGACGAACTCGAACAGGCCGTCTGCGATCGCCTCTCCGAGTCCGCGCCCTACGATTCGGTCTGGGTGGGCCGCTACGACCCCGACGACCAAGTGGTCAGGCCGTCCGCCTGGGCGGGGTTCGACGACGAGTACGTCGAGTCGATCGAGGTCACGACCGATACGTCCGATCACGGGCGGGGTGCCGGTGGGCGCGCGATCAAGACCGGCGAGCCACAGTGGGTGCCGGACGTCTACGCCGATCCGACGATGAAGCCGTGGTGGGGCATGTTCGAGCGCCACGGCGCGGAGTCGCTCGCCGCCGTTCCCATCACCCACGACGAGACCGTCTACGGCTTCTTCAGTATCTACGCCGACCGGCAGAACGTCTTTGACGAGCGCGAACGAGAGGTGCTCTCCGAGCTCGGTGACTCCGTCGGCCACGCGATCGCGTCCATCGAGGCCCGCGAGCGCCTCGCGACGCGCGAGCGCGAACTCGCCCGGCAAAACGAGCGACTGGAGGAGTTCGCGGGCGTCGTCTCGCACGACCTCCGAAGCCCGCTGAACGTCGCCGAGGGATATCTCGATCTCGCGCGCGAGACCGGTGACGACGAGTACTTCGAGCGCGTCGAGACAGCACTCGACCGGATGAACACGCTCATCGACGACCTCCTCACGCTCGCGAGACAAGGGGACACCGTCGACGAGGTCGAACACGTTCCCCTCCGCGAGGTCGTCGAGCGCGCGTGGTCGACGGCCGGCTCGTCCGACGCGACGCTCCGGATCGCCGACGACCTCGGTGTCGTTGCCTGCGACCGCAACCGGTTACGGCAACTCCTCGAGAACCTCTTTCGAAACGCCGTCGAACACGGCTCGACTGGCCCGCAGAGCGAGTCTGCGGACAGCGTCGAACACGGGACGGAGGACGACCGCGACGCGGCCGACCTCGCTGTCACCGTCGGGCGGACGCCGTCGGGGTTCTACGTCGCCGACGACGGCCCCGGCATCCCCGCTGACGCCCACGATCGGGTGTTCGACGTCGGCTACACCACGCACGAGTCCGGCACGGGGTTCGGACTCAACATCGTCCGACAGATCGCGGACGCTCACGGCTGGTCGGTGTCGCTGACGGAGAGTGCGTCCGGGGGCGCGCGCTTCGAGCTCGCCGGCGTCGACTTCACCGACGAGTAGCCGGCCACAACGCTACCCACTTCACAACGACGCTCGGGACGCCTCGTAGTCGAGTTCGCCGGCGATCCCGACACCGAGGAGCGAGAGGCCGACGAGGGCGAGCGCGACGCCGAGCGCGGCGCGCGGCCACGACACGAGCCGTTCGATCCAGAGGCCAGCGAGGAGCGCGAGCCCACCGGCGACGACGAGGCGGACGAAGCGTTCCATGCCCGGCCCGTCGGGCCCCGACGTGTTGGCTCTGTCGCTCAGTACCGCCCGAGCCCGCGGCGTCCCTGCCGCCGTTCGAGGTCGGCGGCGTCGCTCGCCGGAACGTACGTCCCGAGGCGCTCGCGCGCCCACCAGTCGCCCGTTTCGGCGCGCTCCCCTGGCGTCGTGTACCGATAGCGGTAGCGGACGACGCGGACGCGCTCGGGCGGGTCGTCGCCGAACGGGTCGTCCCCGAGGAGCGAGCGCGTCGCCGGGTCCGCGTCGAGGAGCTTTTCGAGGAACCGGTAGAGCCAGCGCTGGCGCGGCCCGGGCCGCGGGCGCATCGCGGCGAACCAGAGCTGCCAGTCGAGGCGGAGATGGTAGGGGGCCCACTGTCCCGGGCGCTCATCAGTGGGGCCGGGTTGGCCCGTCCAGCCGTAGGCCGTCCAGTCGCCTTCGTCGGGATTCGTCTCGCGCGTTCCCTCGACGACGAGCTGGTACCTCGTGTCGGTGATCGAGCCGAACGCCCCGTAGGTGTTGACGAGATGGAGCGGGTCGTAGCCGCGGTTCATCGTCTGTGCCTCGGAGAGGAGGTTCTTCGCGGGGCGGACGCTGAGCGCGAGCACGAGCAGGGCGACGACGAACGCGACGATCGACTGGGCTTGGGGCGTCGGCGCGACCGCCGGGGCCTCGATGGGGAGGAGCCACGAGAGGGCGGCATCGTCGAACGTCGCGAGCGCCTGCACGGCGGTTAAGGCGTTCAGCCACGCGAAGTTCCCGGTGCCCATCAGCCACAGCTGGAAGCCGATCGTGAGCGCGCCGGCGATGGACGCGTACGGCTGGGGCGCGAAGTAGAGGAACGGCACGGCGAGCTCGACGACGTGGTTGCCGAGCACCTCGACGCGGTGGAAGCGGTCGGGGAGGTGGTGGGCGAACCAGCTCCCGGGGTTCGGGATCGGTTGGGTCTCGTAGTGGTCGTCCATCGCCGTCAGGTCGCGCCAGCAGTCGTCGCCGCGGAGCTTGATGAGTCCCGCGCCGAACATGTTGCGAAAGAGCACCCAGCGCAGCAGCCAGACGACGATCTCGGGCGGCGCGCTCGCCCCCGCGCCGAGAAACACGGCCAGAAAGCCCGTTTCGAGGAGCATCGACTCCCAGCCGTAGCCGTAGAAGACGCGCCCGGCGTTGACGAAGGAGAGGTAGAGCACCCACATCGCGGCCCAGAGAACCATCGAGACCGGGGCGGCGTACGCCCCGAGGGCGTACGGGACGCCGAAGACGGCGAGTGCGGCGAGGCCGACGCCGGTCCACGCCGCGACACCGACGAGTCGATCGTCCGGGTAGGCGTGAAAGAGACTTGGGCGCTCGGCGAAGGCGGCCCGCTCCGCGTACTCGGAGAGCGGGAGGAGGCCGTCCTCGCCGACGAGCGGCCGGAACTGCCGGGCGGCGACGAGGAAGGCGACGAGGTAGAGGATCGCGAGGCCGCGCTGGAACAGCACGCGGGTCAGCCAGTAGTCGCCGGTCCCGAGGAGGTCCACGTCGGGCGATCACTGGCGCGATCCACAAACCTCTGGTGGCGCGATGATAGCCGATCGGTGTCGTCCCGACTGTACAGGTCGTCGGGCTCCACCTCGACGTGCACCTCCCCGCGGCCGGCGTCGAGGAGGCGTTGTGCGAGGTCGGCGTCCGTCCCATTCCCCCGCACGCCGTAGTACGGCGGGTCGTTCTCGGAGACGACGAAGGGACGGCCTCCTCCGCTTCTCCCGCGGCGGGAGCGAACGGCTTTTGCCGCCTTTGGCCGAACGGGCAATATGGAACGGCTCCGCGAGTCCCTCCACGACGCCCCGATCATCGACAAGGACGGCTATCACTACCTCGTCCACCCGATTAGCAACGGCGTGCCGATGCTCGAACCCGCGCTGCTCCGCGAGGTCGTCGTCGGCGTGACGCGCGCCGCGGACCTCGACGTGGACAAGATCGTCGCTCCCGAAGCCATGGGCATCCACATCGCGACCGCCGTCTCGCTCCAGACGGACGTGCCGCTCGTCGTCATCCGCAAGCGCGAGTACGGCCTCGAGGGCGAGGTCGCGCTCCACCAGCAGACGGGCTACTCGGAGTCCGAGATGTTCATCAACGACGTCGAGGACGGCGATCGCGTCCTGATCCTCGACGACCTGCTCTCGACGGGCGGCACGCTCGCCGCGATCTGCGGCGCACTCGACGACATCGGCGCGGAGGTCACGGACATCGTCGTCGCGCTCCGGAAGGTCGGCCCCTCCGCGCTCGACGACACGGACTACGAGGCCACCAGCCTCCTCGACATCACCGTCGACGAGACGGGGGTCACCGTCCACGACTAAGCACGTATATGCACATCAAGCGCATTATCACGGGGTAAAGTACGCCCGAACACGCAACACTTATCGGTCCGAGCGGGTTCGGACGTGACACGAATGGCGTCCGAGACGGACACCGAAATCGACATCCAGTACGGCCTCGACGACCGGCCGCCGTGGCCGCGTTCGCTCCTCCTCGCCCTCCAGCACGTCGCGGTGATGATCGTGCCCGCGACCGCCGTCGCGTACATCGTCGGCGGCGCGGTCGGGCTCGGCGACGCGACCGCCTACATCGTCCAGATGGTGTTGCTCTTCTCCGGGCTCGCCACGGTCGTGCAGGCCTACACGGTCGGCCCCGTCGGTGCGAAACTCCCGATCGTCATGGGGACGAGTTTTACCTTCGTCGGTGCGGCCTCGACCATCGGGATCAACTACGGTCTCGGGGCCGTCTTCGGTGCGATCCTCGTCACCGGCTGGCTCGTCGAGGGCCTCATCGGCTGGCAGTTCGAGCGCATCCGCCCCTTCTTCCCGCCGCTCGTCACCGGCCTCGTCGTCGTCATCATCGGCCTCTACCTTGTCCCCTCCGCGATGAACAACGCGGCCGGCGGCGCGGGCAGCGCGCACTACGGCGCGGCGTACAACATCGGCCTCGCCGCCCTCGTCCTCGGCATCGCCGTCGTCCTCAACCTCTTCACGAACGGCGTCACGCGCCTCCTCAGCACACTCGTCGCCATCGCCGTGGGATACGTCGCCGCGGGCGTGCTCACCGTCACCGGGGTCGCCCCCGGTCTCCTCAGCTTCGACGCCGTCGCCGCCCAACCGTGGCTCGCGATCCCCAACCCCGGACGCTTCGGCTTCGCCTTCGAGCCCGTCCCGATCGTCACCTTCGCCTTCCTCTTCCTCGTCTCCGCGATGGAGACCGTCGGCGACATGTCGAGCGTCACCGCCGCGGAGGGGCGCACGCCCACGGACGAGGAGTTCCGCGGCGGCCTCTTCACCGACGGCCTCATGAGCTCGCTCGGTGGGGTCTTCGGCGCGTTCCCCGTCACCTCCTTCTCGCAGAACGCCGGCATCATCAATTTCACAGGAGTGATGAGCCGTCACGTCGTCGGGGTCGCCGGCGTCATCCTCGCCGTGCTCGGCCTCAGCCCGAAGATCGGCGCGCTTGTCACCACGATCCCGAGCGCGGTCTTCGGCGGCGCGGTCCTCCTCATGGCCGGCATGGTCGCCGCAAGCGGCGCGCGCCTCATCACCCTCGACGTTACGCTCGACCGGCGGAACATGGTCATCCTCGCTGTCGCGCTCGGTCTCGGCCTTGGCGTCGCCACCACGCCCGAAGCCCTCGGTGGCCTCCCGGTCGCCGCCCGTACCTTCTTTGGTGAACCCGTCATCGTCACCGCGCTCTCCGCGCTGTTGCTCAACACGTTCGTCCCCGGTGAGGAGAGCCCGCTGTTCGACTGACGCGGCCCCCGAACCCGGGCGCGCGTTCGTGTCAACACGACCCTCGCAGATGCTTTACGCGCCGCTCGTCTCAGTGTCGTATGGACTATCAGATCGCGCTGGACCGGGCGTTCGACGCCCTCCCCGAGCGCCCCGCCGAAGCCGACGCCCGCCTCCAGATCCCCGAACCCGAGGGCGAAACGGACGGTGCGTTCACCCGCCTGACGAACGTCCGCGCGATCGCCGACGCCGTCTCGCGCGACCCCGATCACCTCTTCCGGAACGTCCAGCGCGAACTCGGCACGAACGGCCAGTTCGATGGCCAGCGCGCGCGCTACAACGGGTCGTTCTCCGTCGCGGACTTCGACGCCGCCATCGACGCCTACGTCGCTGAGTTCGTCACCTGTACCGAGTGCGAACGCCCGGACACCCGCCTCGTCACCGAGGACGGCGTCGAGATGCTGCGCTGTACGGCCTGTGGGGCGTTCCGTCCCGTCCAGAAGAAGACGAACACCACGAGCACGGTGCGCGAAACCGTCGACTCCGGGAAGACCTACGAGTTGGAGATCACCGACACGGGCCGGAAGGGCGACGGCGTCGCCGAACGTGGCCGTTACACGATCTTCGTCTCCGGCGCGCGCGAGGGCCAGACCGTCCGTGCGTACGTCGAGAGCACGAGCGGTGACCTCGCCTTCGCCCGCCTCGCGTAGATAGTCACGATTATATCGCCGCATCCACCACGGGATGGTATGGCTTCCCGTGATGCGAGCGGCACCGCACATCTCACCCTGCCCTTCGACGTGGCCGCCGCGACGCGACTGGGATGGACGCTCGGTGATGCGATCACCGACGACGGCACGCGGACGGTGCGTCTGAACTGCATCGGCGGCAACGTCCGCAGCGCCATCCACGATGTCGACGGCGCGACTGTCGTCCTCGTCCGGACGCCGGCGGGTCGAGAGCGCTACTACGAGCTGCCGACGCATGACTCTGAGGATGTCCTTGAAATCGCCCGTGCGAACGGCTTTCAGCGTGTGAACGCGACAGATGGTATGCCTGTCTAATCGGACATCTCTCGCCGGGAATGCTCTATCGTCCCAAAAGACTACCGTCTGCGAACTTGCGCTCGTACTTCTCCTCGTCAGCGGTCAGAATCAGGATTCCCTCAATGAACGCGAGGATGCCCGGGATGAGCGTCCAGCAAAAACAGAGATAGATGATACCGAGCTTCGTGTTCCCTTGGTAGAATTTGTGTGCGCCGATTCCGCCGAGGAGCAACGCCAGAATTCCCACAGTCACTTGATCCGAACTGTTCGACTCGCTATCGAGCGTCGGCTGTGGAACGCCACACTTCGGGCAGACTTCAGCCTGTCTGTTGATTAATGCCCCACACTCCACACAGTACTTCTCGTTCTCGCTGCGCTCGTCGTGCGCTCCCTCTAGTGACTTGTTCTGATTGACGCCACACTCCGTACAGACCTCCGCATTTTCGTTGATCTTCTCCCCGCAATTGATACAGTGTTTCACAGGCGAATAATCACCCTACTGAGGTTTAAAACCTTACCCAAAGCTATCACTTGAAATATAAATGGCGAGAAATATCGCCGCACAGACTGCGTATCCCACCCCGATCGCGAGGACGCGCACGTCAAGGCTGTGTACGAGGTGTGCCACACCAAGCCCGTAGCCGGATCCGAGCAGCGAACCGGTTATCGTTCGCGCGACGTTATAACCTCGACAATCGACGAGGGACGTGATCGTCCAATCGATCAACGCCGGCGCTGGTAGCACACCGATAAGGAGGAGCCACGGAGCGGTCGTTGAGGCGCTCATGAACGCAAGAATGCCGAGGATGATCCCGGGATACACACCCGTACAGCGAGCACAAAGATGTCTCGGCCTGCCGAACCGTGTGACCGTATAGCACCGATATAGCTCATCGCGCTCGTGGTGTGACAGTGCGTAGTAGCGTGTCCTTCGGACTCCTCGTCGGAATTCACTGATATCGATCTTCATCTCTCGTTTTGACTTACCGTTTCCATTCGGGCGAACGGCAAAAAGACTCGGCCCTATGTCTTCGCCTTGGTGCTGCGGGACGTTTACTACGACAGCCGCCGCCTGCATCACTCCCACACGGCTATCGGCGGGAGCAGTGCGTGCAGCTATATATCGAGACATCGTAATTCCGGAAGATGAACCACGCCGTCCGCCTTGACACTGGCACCGTATCCGTCTAACGACGGCAGAGCCACATGATCGCTCTCGTGACGCCGCACACCTAGTGTTCTCTAAGGGCATCCCATAGACACGCCCTATGTATCTCGACACGCTTTCTATATGTATGAGTGACAAGGGGATGTCCTACATCGGGAAGGCGTGCGCGTACGTGACGCGCGGCCGGTCGGAGCTACTGGTGTTCGAGGGCCCGGTCACGCGGGCCTCCAGATCCCCAAGGGGACCGTCGAGCGCGGCGAGCCGACGCGCCAAGCGCTCTCCCGGAAGGTGATCGAGGAGAGCGGCGGGTGTCGCCGATGACTGCCGCTCAGTTCGTCGTGACGACCTCGACGACGGCGTTGTGGTCGAGGACGGTGTCCTTGCCGAGCTGGCGCTGCGAGCGACAGTCGATGCCGTGGAGGAAGCCGTCGCCGATGTCCGAGTGGATCGCGTAGGCGAAATCCTCCGCCGTCGCGTCCTGCGGGAGAAGGAAGACGTCGGGGAACGGCCCCTGCGTCCAGTTGAGCCCGGCGTCACCCGTGAAGACCGCCTTCAGCCCGAGCTCCTCGAACAGCGCGGTTTCGAGCGCTTCCTGCACGCCCGTCCCGCCGAACGCGGTGACGAACTCGCGGATCTCCTCCAAACCCTGTTCCTGGTCCGCGCTGACGTCCGCGACGATCTCGAAGTCGTCGTCGCCGGGTACGTAGTCGACGACGTCCTGTTCGGCCGCGTTCTTCAGCGCCTTCTCCGCGTGGACGCTCACAGGGACGATGGTGACGTCCTCGTAGTCGGGATCGTTCGTGATCTCCTCGTAGTTCTGCTGTCCTTCGGGCGTGTCGAGCTTGTTCGCGGCGACGACCATCGGCTTCGTCCGCTCCCGGATCGCGCGCGCGAGCGCGAGTTCGTCGGCGTCGTCCCAGGTCTCCGGATCGAGAGCGAGGCCCTCGCTCAGGATGATCTGTTTGATCTCGTCTTTGTTCGTTCCGAACGCGCTCATCTGCTCGGCGAGCTCGACTTCGAGTTCGGTCTCGGTCGTGTGTGCGGTCTCGAAACGCTCGATGCCCTTGCGAAGGATCCCGAGATACCACTGGTCAAGCTCCTCTTCGAGGAAGTCGATGTCGTCGCGCGGGTCGTGGCCCTCGGTGGGTTCGCCCTCGGCGTCGGTCTTTCCGGAGAAGTCGACGATGTGGACGAGGACGTCCGCCTCGTTGAGGTCGGTGAGGAACTGGTTGCCGAGGCCCTTCCCCTCGTGTGCGCCGGGGATGAGCCCGGCGACGTCGACGAGCTTCGTCGGGACGAACCGCTTGCCGTCGTCGCAGTAGCCCGCGTTGGGCGCGCACTCCTCGTCAAACTCGGGGGCCGCACAGTCCGTACGAACGTAGGCCTCGCCGATTGCGGGGTCGATCGTCGTGAACGGATATGCCCCTTCCGGGACGTCGTTCATCGTCGCCGCGTTGAAGAAAGAGGACTTCCCGACGGAGGGTTTCCCCACCAGCCCGATCTTGTAGCTCATTAGCGAATCGAAGGCCATAGAGGCCTAAATGCCCTTCTGAAGGGCGGTGGCGTGCCACGAGATGCCACGCGAGGGCGGCGTCCCGAAACTTTTCGGTTCCGTCCTTCCTGAGACGACGTATGGACCGACGCGACTACCTCGCCGCCCTGAGCGTCGCCGGTCTCTCCGGGCTCGCCGGCTGCGGCGCGCTCTTCGACCGTGACGGGATCGGCGACCCCCCGGACGGCTGTGGCGTCCCCGACACGTTCGCCGCGAACCGCGGCTCCCTCCCACCCGACGACACGCCGACGGACGGTATCCCGCCCGCGATGAGCGAGACGCCCCCCTCTCGCGACGTCGACTACGAGCGGTTCCGCGTGGTGACCGTCGAGGGCGTCGACGTTCGGCTCGTCCCCGTCGACGTCGTACACTACTGGTGGCTCCGCGGTGCCGCCCGGTTCGCCGACGCCCGCGAGCGCGACACGTACGACCGCGCGCACGTCTACGGCGCGGTGTGGAGCCCCGCCGGCTCCGACCCCGCGTGCGACCCCGTCACGTACTGGCCGGACAGCGACCGTATCGTCTGCTACGGCGGGAGCGCGGGCCGATCCGGTCGCCACCGCGCCGCCGCCCTCATCAACGACGGCTTCGACAACGTGTACGCGATCCGCGGGGGGTTTCCGGCGTGGCACCGGGGCGACTACCCGGTCGCGGGGGTGGCGGTCGACCCCTCGGCGTCCTCGAACACGACGGGGTGAGCCCGCGGGATTTTTGCCGTCCCCACTCTACCTTCACCCGTGAGCGACCACCCGATACCGAAGGGCGTGAGCCGGGAGACGCTGTGCACCATCGTCGCCGGCTGGTACGCCGCCGGTGCGAGTGAGGGCGCGACGCAGACGAGCGCCGTCGAGGACGCCACCGGGATCAGCGACGCCGTCAGCAGACAGACCGCGTTCCTCGCCGACATCGGCGTGCTCGACGTCGACGGAAGCGACCATCGCCTCACGGAGCGGGGGACCGACCTCGCCGCCGCGCTCGCGAACGACCGGCAGGCCGACGCCCGCACGGCCTTCCGCGACGCCCTCGCCGACTGGCCGCCGACGCGGCGCGTTCGCGCGCTCCTCGATGACGAGCCGATGGCCACCCACGAACTCCTCCCCGTGCTCGCCGGCCTCACCGGCCACGACCTCGATCGCGAGCGCGTCCGCGTCGGCCTCCGCACCCTCCTCGACTGCTGGACATGGGCCGGCGTCCTCGATCGCACCGAACGGGGCGCGTACCTCCCCGGCCGCGTCGAGAATGCCCCACAGAGCTCCGTCGCGGTCGGCCTCGAACTCACGCTCGACGTCGATCCCGACGACATCGAGAACCTCGTGCGCGCGATCCAGCGCGGCCTCGCCGAGGACGACATCTCTACCGTCGAGGCCGACCTCGACCTCTCCGAATAGGCCGTGCTCGTCCCGCTCGCACTCCTCCTCGGCGGCCTCGTCGCGCTCGTCTACGGTGCGGACCGGGTCGTCGACGCCGCCGCCGGCCTCGCCGATCACGTCGGCGTCGGCGCGCTGTTCATCGGCGTCACCGTCGTCGCCGTCGGCTCCAGCGTCCCCGAGATCGCCACGTCGGCGTACGCCGGCCTCTACGGTGCCGGGACGTTCGCCGTTGGCCACATCGTCGGCTCCGCGACCTCGCAGGTGACGCTCGGTATCGGCCTCGTCGCCGCCGTTTCCCCGCTCACGATCCCGCGCGATCGCCTCGCCGTCTACGGGAGCGGGATGCTCGCCGCGACAGTCCTCATGTTCGCCGCGGCGGCCTCGGGGGCCGTGAGCCGCGTCGAGGGTGTGCTCCTCTGTGTGTGCTATCTCGGCTTCCTGCTCCTCGTCGTCGAACGCACCGACTTCACCGATCACGCGGACGACCACACGGGCATTCACGACCCCCGACGCGCCGTCGCGTGGCTCCTCGTCGGTCTCGCGCTCGTCCTCGTCGGCGGCCACTTGCTCGTCACCGCGGGCCGGACGGTCGCGCTCGCACTCGGCGTCCCGTCCGCGCTCGTCGGTGCGATTACGGGGCTCGGGACGACGCTCCCCGAAATCGTCGTCGCCCTGCAGGCCGTCCGAGAGAACGAGTCCGGCATCGCCGTCGGCACCCTGCTCGGGTCGAACGTCACCGACCCCCTGTTCAGCCTCGGCGTCGGCGCTGTCGTCGGCGGCCTCGACGTCGCCCGAACCGCCCACGCCTTCCAGGCTGGCGGCTATCTACTCGTGGTCTCGGCGCTCGTCGTCTGCGTCTTCGCCGCTCGGCGGACGGTGGGCCGTCGCGCCGGCCTCGTGATCGCCGCCCTCTATCTCCCGTCGTTCCTCCTCCTGCGCTGAGGCGACGGCGGACACGCTTTTCGCCCCTCGATGACAACATCGAGCTATGACCGAACGCGTCGTCGTGATGGGTGCGGCCGGCCGCGACTTCCACGACTACTTCGTCGCGCTTCGGGACGACCCCGCGCGCGACGTCGTCGCGTTCACGCGCGCACCCGACCAGAACCTCGGCGAGACCGAGGCGGGCGGCTACGAGGCGTTCCCCGCGGCGCTCACACCCGACGGCCGTGGCGAGATCCCGATCATCCCCGAGGCCGATCTGGCGGAGACGGTCGAGGAGCACGACGCCGATCGCGTCCTCTTTGCCTACTCCGACGTCGCCCACGAGGACGTGATGCACGCGGCGTCGCGTGCGCTCGCCGCCGGCGCGGATTTCGGGATGCTCGGCCCAGACAGCGTTCAACTCAACGTCGACGTTCCGGTCGTCGCCGTGAACGCCGTGCGCACGGGCTGTGGGAAGTCCGCCGTGGCGCGGGCGTTCGCCGACGAACTCGACTCGCGCGGGCACGACGTCGCCGTCGTCCGCGAGCCGATGCCGTACGGCGATCTCGTGGCGAAGCGCGTCGAGCGCTTCGCGGACGAAACCGACCTCGAGGGGCTCACCGTCGAGGAACGCGAGGAGTACGAGGACCACGTCGCGGCCGGCCACGTCGTCTACGCCGGCGTCGACTACCGTGCGGTGTTCGACCGGGCGAGCGACGAGGCGGACGTGATCGTCTGGGACGGCGGGAACAACGAGCTCGCATTCGCCCGCCCGGACTTCCACTTCGTGCTCGTCGACGCGCTCCGGCCCGACCACGGCGAGCGCTACCACCCGGGCGAGGCGAACCTCCGGCGCGCCGACGCCGTCCTCGTCACGAAGGAGAACGCGGCGAGCGACGACGAGATCGGGACGGCGATCGACGTCGCTGACCGCCTCGCTCCCGACGACGCGCCGCTCCACCACAGCGACTCGGTCGTCCGCGCGGACGACCCGGCGGCCATCGAAGGACGCGACGCGCTCGTCGTGGAGGACGGCCCGACGCTCACGCACGGTGGGACGCCACACGGTGCCGGGTACGTCGCCGCCGAGGACGCGGGCGCGGCGTCGATCATCGACCCCGAACCGCACGCCGTCGGCGGGATCGCGGACGTTCTCGCGGCGTATGACCACCTCGACGCGGTGTTGCCCGCGATGGGGTACAGCGACGACCAGCTCGCGGACCTCGAGGCGACGATCGACGCCGCCGACCCCGACGTCGTCATCGCGGGGACACCGGTTGACCTCGATGCGATCGTGGACGTCGACGCGCCGGTCGTTCGCGCGCGCTACGAGATCGAGTGGCGCGATACGACACCCGCGGCCCTCCTCGACGCCGGGCTCGGCGACGCGCTCGACCGCTGACGGCGATGCGGGTGGGTTTATCACCGCCCATGGACTAGACCGGGTAGGATGAGCGTCGTTCTGACGTTCACCGTTCCGGGCGGCCAGTTCGCACTCGGCCGCGCGATGCCGGAAGGGGGGATACGAGCCGAACTCGATCGAGTCGTACCGTTAGGCGACAAAACGCCGCCGTTCCTCTGGGCATACGCCGATGCGCCCGCACTCGACGACTTCGAGACGCGTCTCGCCGGTGACGCCGACGTCGCGGGGGTGGAGGCCGTCGATGCCTTCGACGATCGGCGGCTCTATCGCGTCGATTGGGCGAACGCCGACACCGACGTCCTCTCGCACCTCCGCGCGGCGTCGGCGAGTCTGAGCGGGGCAACGGGCACGCGTGACGCGTGGAAGTTCACCGCCCGTTTCCCGACGCAGGACGATCTCTCGCGGTTCCACGATGCCTGTCGGGACGCCGGTTTCGACCTGACCGTGACGGGGGTCAACCGCCTCGACCCCGACGAGGAGCGCGACGACGGCCTCACGACGAACCAGCGCGAAACCCTCGTCCGCGCCTACGAGGCCGGGTTCTACGACATCCCGCGGAAGACGACGACCGTCGAACTCGCGGACGAGCTAGGGATCTCGGATCAGTCGCTCTCGGAGCGGCTGCGGCGCGCGCACGCCGCGCTCGTCGAGGATTCCCTGCTGTGAGACGAGCACTTACGCCCGCCGTGGGGCGTGTGCGTCCACCTCGACGCCGGGACTGTACACGACGTGCGGGTCGGCGTCCGGCGTCTCGAAGCCGTTGACGGTGAAGAGGTCGTTCTCGCGGACATCGTACTCCGCCGGCTGGACCCGCCACGGGTCGTGTTCGATTTCGCCTCTGAGCAGTGTGTCGCGCCCCTCAACGTAGAAGCGGTAGCGTTCGAGCAGGAACTCGGTCAGGGAGCCCGATTCGGCCGGCGACGGGTCGCCCTGCGGGGTGTAGTCGGCGTCGAACGCACAGGACGGAACGCCGCGATGGGTGCGCTCGCTCTTGAACGTGAGCGTCTCGTCGCGCCGGACGATCCGCTGGCTCGCGTTGTAGTAGGGCAACCGGAAGGTCGCGCGCGCGATGGCGACGCCGAGTCGATCGGTCGCATCAAGGTTGTAGAAGTAGATACCGGGCCCCGCGTTGCCGGTGACGTACGTTCGGAGGTTCAACTCGCCGAATGTCGGGCCGACGGCGCGCGGGAACATGTAGGGGCGGACGTCACCCATGACGAAGGGGACGACGGAGAGGTAGGCGTCCCCCTCGTAGGTGTCGACGGTGACGCCGTCCGGGAGCGTCTCGGCGACGATCTCGGGTTCGACGGCGTACGAGGCCACACAGACGTCCCGCCAGTCCATCGAGATGACGCGCATACGCGTGTTTCTCCTCGATAGTACTTCGACATGCCGGCCGTCGTCGCGGCCACCGACAGGATTATTAAGATAAGGTGACGATTTAGTAACTGTGTCGAACACATCCCTCGTCCGCGCCGTCCGCCGCCCTACGATCGCCCTCGGGGTCGTCGCGGTTCTCCTTCTTTGCGGTCTCTCCGTCGCCGCGCTCGCCGTCGGCCGTGGCGGCAAGGTCGTCGGAATCGGCTGGGTCGCGTTCGTCGCGATGACCGGCGGGGCGCTCCTCGGGATGCGCGCGCATAACGGGAGCGCCCGCGGCCTCGTCTGGGGCTACGGCCTCGCGAGCGGTGCGATGGTGACGAGCGCCGCCGTCTTCCTCGTCCCGCAGGCCGTCGGCTATCAGCCGAAACTCGCTGGGTTCGGCCTCGCGGCCGGCGTCGTCGCCGGCTTCGCCGCGCACACCGTCGGCCACCGCCTCTCGCACCGCGAGTTCCCCATCGACCGGACGGCGGCACAGCTCACCGCGCACGCGCTCGCCGCCGGCGTCATCATCGGTGCCGTCTACGCGACGATGCCGGAGCTCGGAATCGTTCTCGGGCTCGCCATCGTCTCCCACAAGGGTCCCGCCGGCTACGCCGCCGCCCGCCGCCTCCGCCTCGACGGTCGCCCCGTGACGCCCATGCTCCTCCCGGCGGCCGCCGTCGGAATCGCCGCCGTCGCCGTCTCGCTACTGCGCGTCCCGCCGAACCCGGCCGTCGACGCCGTCGTCTTCGGGTTCGCCGCGGGGGTCTTCCTCCACATCGCGATGGACTTCCTGCCGGACTGTGAGGTCGGCGGCGAGATCCACGACGCGGTCACGCACGACCACGACGGTCACGACGGCCACGACCACGCGCTCCTCGACACGCTCCGGACGCACGCCGTCGTCAGCACGGTCATCGGTGGGGCCTGCGTGCTCGCTGCGAGCGTCGCACTCGGCGTCGTCTGAGGCGATCGTGTCGCCGCGAGAAAGATACCCTTATGTGGCTGGCCGGAGTCGACGTACGTACACGATGTCATCTAACGACATTCCCGGTGCGAGTCCGGGGGAACGGGTTCTTCCAGGGCACATTAGCCCACAATAACGACGAGATCGACGACGCACGAATTTTCGACACGACGCTCCGCGACGGCGAGCAGACGCCACGCACGTCGTTCGACTACGACGACAAGCGCGAGATAGCGGCGCTGCTCGACGGCATGGGGGTCCACGTCATCGAGGCGGGCTTCCCCGCGAACTCCGAGGCGGAGTTCGAGGCCGTTCGGGACGTCGCCGAGGCGACCGACGCCACCACCTGCGGGTTGGCGCGCGTCGTCGAGTCCGACGTCGAGGCCGCCATCGATGCGGGTGTCGACATGGTGCACGTCTTCGCGTCCACCAGCGACATCCAGATCGAGGACTCGATGCACGCCACGCGCGAGGAGGTGCTCGAACGCTCGGTCACGGCGGTCGAGCAGGTCGCGGACGCCGGTGTCGAAGTCATGTACTCCCCGATGGACGTCACCCGAACTGACCCTGAGTATCTCGCCGAGGTACTGGAGGCGGTCGATTCGGCCGGCGTCGATTGGGTGAACCTCCCCGACACCGTCGGGATCGCGACCCCGACCCGGTTCGCCGACCTCGTCCGATACGTGCGCGAGCACACGGACGCCCGGATCGACGTGCACTGTCACGACGACTTCGGGATGGCGACTGCGAACGCCGTCGAGGGGATCGTCGCCGGGGCCGACCAGGCGCAGGTGAGCGTCAACGGCATCGGCGAGCGCGCCGGAAACGCCGCCTTAGAGGAGGTCGTCATGGCAATCGAGAGCCTCTACGGGGTCGACACCGGCATCGACACGACCGGGATCGCCGAGCTCTCCGACGTGGTCGCGGAGAAGGCCGGTGTGCCCATCCCCGACAACAAGCCCGTGGTCGGCAAGAACGCCTTCAGCCACGAGTCGGGCATCCACGCGGCGGGCGTCATCGAGAATACGGAGACGTTCGAACCCGGCGTGATGACCCCCGAGATGATCGGCGCGGAACGCTCCATCGTCCTCGGGAAGCACACGGGGACGAACGCGGTTCGCCAACACTTAGAGGAGGCCGGCTACGAGCCGACCGACGACGAGGTGGTGGCGGTCACAAAGCGCGTGAAGGAGCACGCCGCCGGGAAGCGCCGCGTCACCACCGAGGACCTCCACGAGTTCGCGGCGGCCGTCGGCATCGAGCGCGAATCGACCGAAGTGAGGGCCTGAGACGTCGTGCCCTCGTTCGGCAACGCTTGCGTGGCCGGGAAGTTTCAAATAGGAGCGGCGCGTATCGCAGATACCGATGCGACGAACGCACACGCAGGTCGTTCGACCCCGCGCCAGCGTTGTCGCCGCCGTCCCGACGTTCATCGTAGGGGCGTAAGCCCCCACTTCCCTCATCCTCCGCGACCGTCCGTATCGGCCACTCGACCTATCAGCGACCGCACTACACACACCACACAATGAGCGAGAGCGAACCCGAACGAACTACCGAACACGACGACGCGGAGACGCTACCGACGGGTGCGTCGTCCGTGGTGACCGCATTGGAGGACGCCGGCGTTGAGGCCGCCTTCGGGGTCCAGGGCGGTGCCATCATGCCCATCTACGACGCGCTCTACCAGAGCGACATCAACCACGTCACGATGGCGCACGAACAGGGCGCTGCCCACGCCGCAGACGCCTACGGTGCCGTCACCGGCGACCCGGGGGTCTGCCTGGCGACGTCCGGCCCCGGCGCGACCAACCTCGTCACCGGCATCGCCGACGCCGACATGGACTCGGAGCCGCTGTTGGCCCTCACCGGGCAGGTGGCGACCGACATGGTCGGCAACGACGCCTTCCAGGAGGCTGACACGACGGGGATCACGCGCCCCGTGACGAAGGCGAGCTACTTCGCGAACGACCCGGACACCGTCGGCGACGTCGTCGGCGAGGCGTTCGAACTCGCCCGGAAGGGCCGCCAAGGCCCGACGCTCGTCGACCTTCCGAAGGACGTCTCGAACGCCGAGGACGTCGCGCGCCCCGGACCCGCCGAGGGACCGGCGACGCAGACAGTTCCCGACGAGGCCGACACCGCGGAAGTGAGCCGTGCCGCACACGCACTCGCGAACGCTGATCGACCCGCGATCCTCGCCGGCGGCGGCGTTATCAAGGGCGAGGCAACCGACGAGCTGCGCCAGTTCGCCATCGACCACGGCATCCCGGTCATCACGACGATGCCGGGCGTCGGCACGTTCGACGAGACGCACGACCTCGCCATGGAGATGGCGGGGATGCACGGCACCGGCTACGCGAACATGGCGATCACGCACTGCGACGTGCTGCTCGGCGTCGGGACGCGCTTCGACGACCGCCTCACCGGCGGCGTCGATACGTTCGCCCCCGAGGCTGAAGTCATCCACGTCGACATCGACGCCTCCGAGATCTCGAAGAACGTCCACGCGGACTACCCGCTCGTCGGCGACGCGGGCACGGTGTTGCGTCAGCTGGATGACGCGCTGCCGCGCTCCCCGGACGCGGAGGGGTGGCGCGAACAGTGCCGCCACTGGAAAGCGGAGTACCCGATGGACTACGACGCCCCCGAGGACGAACCGCTCAAACCGCAGTTCGTCGTCGAGGCGTTCGACGAAGCGACCCCGGAGGACACCATCGTCACGACGGGCGTCGGTCAACACCAGATGTGGGCTGTCCAGTACTGGACGTTCACCCAGCCGCGGACGTGGATCTCCAGTCACGGCCTCGGAACGATGGGGTACGGCCTCCCGTCCGCCATCGGCGCGAAAGTCGCCGCCCCCGATCAGGAGGTCGTCTGCTTCGACGGCGACGGCTCCTTCCTGATGACCTCGCAGGGACTCTCCGTCGCGGTTCGCGAGAACCTCGACATCACGGTCTGCGTCCTGAACAACGAGGCCGTCGGCATGGTCCGACAGTGGCAGGACGCCTTCTTCGAGGGCCGCCGGATGGCCTCGGAGTACCCGTGGGGCCCGGACTTCGCGACGCTCGCCGACGCGTTCGGCGCGAAGGGCTTCACCCTTGACTCGTACGACGATGTCGCGGACACGATCGAGGCGGCCCGGGACTACGACGGTCCCAGCGTCATCGACTGTCACATCGACCCGCGCGAGGACGTCTATCCGATGGTCGCGAGCGGCGGCGCGAACGGACTGTTCGCACTGCAGGAGGAACATCTATGAGCACGAAGACGACGACTGACGGAGGTGCACGGCGATGACCGGCGAACTTCCCGGGCCCGCGCCCGAGGAGCGCCCGCATCCGACGGGTCGCCGGAACAAACAGGGGATCCGCATCGACCCCGAAGCCGAGGCGGAGCCCAAGGTCAGACGCGAGGTGCTGTCGGCGCTCGTCGACCACGAGCCCGGCGTCTTAGCTGAGGTCTCGGGGCTGTTCGCGCGTCGGCAGTTCAACATCGAGAGCCTGACGGTCGGGCCGATCTCGACGGAGGGGCTCGCGCGGATGACGATCGTCGTCGAGGAGACGGACCCGGGCGTCGAGCAGGCCAAGCGTCAGCTGCGTAAGCTCGTCCCCGTGCACGCGGTCCGCGAACTCGACGACGCGACCGAGCGCGAGCTCGCGCTCATCAAGGTCAGCGACGACGACCCCGCGGGCGTCGCGGCCGTCGCGGAGATGTACGGCGGCGAGGCCGTCGAGGCCGGCCCGGAGGTCGTGACGGTCGAGTTGACCGGCACGGAGAGTGAGATCGACGCCGCGGTCGAGGCGTTCGAACGGTTCGGCGTGCGCGAGGTTGCCCGCACGGGCACCGCCGCGCTCGCCGGCGGCACGGAATTCACGGCACACGAGACAACTACTACCAATGAGTGACGACGACTTCACCCAGACTGTGTATCACGAAGAAGACACGAACCCCAACTACATCGCGGACGAGACGGTCGCGGTGCTCGGCTACGGGAGCCAGGGCCACGCGCACGCCCAGAACCTGAACGACTCGGGTGTCGACGTCGTCGTCGGCCTCCGCGAGGGCTCTGCCTCCCGAAAGGCGGCGAAGCAGGACGGCCTGCGCGTCGAGACACCGGTCGAGGCGGCCGCCGAGGCGGACGTCGTCAGCATCCTCGTCCCGGACACCGTCCAGCCGGACGTCTACGCGCAGATCGAGGACGAGTTAGAGGAGGGCGACACGCTCCAGTTCGCCCACGGCTTCAACATCCACTACGGACAGATCGAGCCGAAGGCGGGTATCGACGTGACGATGGTCGCACCGAAGTCCCCCGGCCACCTCGTCCGGCGGAACTACGAGGCCGGCGAGGGGACGCCGGGGCTCGTCGCCGTCTACCAGGACGAGACGGGCGAGGCCAAAGAACAGGCCCTCGCGTACGCGAACGCGATCGGCTGTGCGCGCGCCGGCGTCATCCAGACGTCGTTCAAGGAGGAGACTGAGACCGACCTCTTCGGTGAGCAGGCGGTGCTCTGCGGCGGCGTCACGAGTCTCGTGAAGACGGGCTACGAGACGCTCGTCGATGCGGGGTACAGCCCCGAGATGGCGTACTTCGAGGTCCTCAACGAGCTCAAGCTCATCGTCGATCTGATGTACGAGGGCGGGCTCGGCGAGATGTGGGATTCTGTCTCCGACACCGCCGAGTTCGGCGGGCTGACGCGCGGCGACATGGTCGTCGACGACCACGCCCGCGAGAACATGGAAGAGGTCCTCGAGCAGGTTCAAAACGGCCAGTTCGCCTACGAATGGGTCACCGAGAACCAGGCGAATCGGCCGCAGTTCGACCAGCTCCACGAGCGCGAGCGCACCCACGAGATCGAGGAGGTCGGCGAGCGCCTGCGCGAGCTCTTCGAGTGGGCTGACGAGGAGACCGAGGACGAACAGGAGCGTGCGGAGGTACGTCAATGAGCGAGGGCACGCTCTACGATACGGTCTGGGACGAACACACGGTCACGACGCTCCCGACGGGCCAAACCCAGCTGTTCGTCGGCCTCCACCTCATCCACGAGGTGACGAGCCCGCAGGCGTTCGGGATGCTCCAGGAGCGCGATCTCGACGTCGCGTACCCCGAGCTGACGCACGCGACGGTGGACCACATCGTCCCGACCGGCGACCGCTCGCGGCCCTTCTCGAATGACGCGGCCGAGCGGATGATGGAGGAGCTGGAGGACAACGTCCGCGAGGCCGGCATCGAGTTCGACGACCCCACGACGGGCAACCAGGGGATCGTCCACGTCATCGGCCCGGAGCAGGGGATCACTACCCCCGGCAAGACGATCGTCTGTGGCGACAGCCACACGGCGACGCACGGTGCGTTCGGCGCGGTCGCGTTCGGGATCGGCACGTCGCAGATCCGCGACGTGCTTGCGACGCAGTGCATCGCGATGGAGAAGCAGAAGGTCCGGCGCATCGAGGTCGAGGGCGAACTCGGCCCCGGCGTCGAGGCGAAGGACGTCATCCTCGAGATCATCCGGCGGCTCGGCACGGACGGGGGCGTCGGCCACGTCTACGAGTACGGCGGCGAGGCCATCGAGAACCTCGGAATGGAGGGCCGCATGTCCATCTGTAACATGTCCATCGAAGGCGGCGCTCGCGCGGGGTACGTCAACCCCGACGAGACCACCTACGAGTGGCTCGCGGAGACCGACGAGTACGCGGACGAGCCCGAGAAGTTCGAGCGCCACAAGGAGTACTGGGAGTCGATCCGCTCCGACGACGATGCGGAGTACGACGACGTCGTCACGATCGACGGCTCCGAACTCGAACCGGTCGTCACATGGGGCACCACGCCCGGACAGGGCATCGGCATCACCGATCCGATCCCGGATCCCGAAGAGATGGACTCGGGCGACGCGGACGTCGCGCGACGTGCGCAAGAGCATATGCGCGTCGAACCCGGCGAGACGATGGCGGGCTACGACATCGACGTCGCCTTCCTCGGCTCCTGTACGAACGCCCGGCTGCCCGACCTGCGTGCGGCCGCGAACATCGTCGAGGGCCACGAGGTCGCAGACGGCGTCCGCGCGTTCGTCGTCCCCGGTAGCCAGCGCGTGAAGGCCGCCGCGGAAGACGAGGGCTTGGACGAGATCTTCACTGAGGCCGGCTTCGACTGGCGCGACGCCGGCTGTTCGATGTGTCTCGGCATGAACGACGACCAGTTGGAGGGCGACGAGGCGTGTGCGTCCTCCTCGAACCGGAACTTCATCGGCCGGCAGGGCTCGAAGGACGGCCGGACCGTCCTGATGAACCCGCGGATGGTCGCCGCCGCGGCGATCACCGGGGAAGTGACTGACGTGCGCGAACTCAAGGAGGTGAACCTCGCATGAGCGATCTTGAAGACGGACCGGCCGACACCGTCGAGGAAGTGACGGGAACCGGCATCCCGATCCGCGGGAACGACATCGACACGGACCAGATCATCCCGGCGCGCTTCATGAAGGTCGTCACGTTCGACGGCCTCGGCGAATACGCCTTCTTCGATCAGCGCTTCGACGACGAGGACAACCAGAAGGACCACCCGTTCAACGAGGGCAGGTACCAAGGCGCGAACGTCCTCGTGGTGAACTCGAACTTCGGCTGTGGCTCCTCGCGCGAACACGCCCCCCAGGCCCTGATGCGCTGGGGGATCGACGCCATCATCGGCGAGTCCTTCGCGGAGATCTTCGCGGGCAACTGCCTCGCGCTCGGGATTCCGACGTTGACTGCGGATCACGAGTCGATCAACGCCCTCCAGCAGTGGGTGGACGACCACCCCGACGAGGATCTGCACGTCGACATCGTCCGTGAGACCGTCGAGTACGACGGCACGGAAATGGACGCGAACGTCGATAAGGCACAGCACAAGGCGCTCGTCGAGGGCGTCTGGGACACGACGGCGCTGATGGAGGCGAACCGCGATGCGACGCGACGCGTCGCGGAGTCCCTCCCGTACGTCGAGTCGGAATCGCTCCCCCACGCCGAGACCGATGACTGAGGAGATCGTCGTCATCCCCGGCGACGGCATCGGACAGGAGGTTGTCCCCGCCGCGATCGACGTCCTGCAAGCCACTGGCATCGACTTCGAGTTCGTCGAGGCCGCCGCGGGCGACCACGTCGCCGACGAGGGCGGCGACCCGCTCCCCGACGAGACGCGCGAACTCGCCGCGACCGCCGACGCAACGCTGTTCGGCGCGGCCGGCGAGAGCGCCGCGGACGTCATTCTCCCCCTGCGCGACGCCGTCGACTCCTTCGTCAACGTTCGGCCCGCGCGCACCTATCCGGGCGTCGACGCACTCAAGCCCGGCATGGACGTCGTCTTCCTCCGCGAGAACACGGAGGGCGTCTACGCCGGCCACGAGTCCCGACTCACGGACGACGTCTCGACCCTAACGCGCGTCGTCTCGAAGTCCGCGAGCGAGCGCCTCGCCGAGTACGCCTGCGAGTTCGCCCCCGAGGGCTTCACGGTCGCCCACAAGGCGAACGTGATGCGCGAGACGGATGGCCTCTTCCGCGACTCGGTCGTCGACGTCGCCGAGGCGAACGGCGTCGAGACCGACACCGCGCTGATGGACGCGATTGCGATGCATCTCTGTCTCCGCCCGGAGGAGTACGACACGATCGTCTGTCCGAACCTCGCGGGCGACGTGCTCTCCGACCTCTCCGCCGGGCTGGTGGGCGGCCTCGGCCTCCTCCCCTCCGCGAACATCGGCGAGGAGCGCGCACTCTTCGAGCCCGTCCACGGCACCGCACCGGACATCGCCGGCCAGGGCGTTGCGAACCCCTGCGCGACCGTGCTGTCGGCGGCGATGCTCCTCGACTATCTCGACTACGACGACGAAGCCGACAACGTGCGTGACGCTGTCGAGGGCGTGCTCGCCCACGGCCCGCGGACGCCCGATCTCGGTGGCGACGCCACGACGACGGACGTGACGAACGCCATCGTCGAGCGCCTCTAAAACCAGTTTCGCGGCTTACCCTTCGTTTTCGATGATCTCCGCGCCGCGCCCGACCGTCGAGCGATAGGCTCGCGCGTCGATGCCGTCGTCCTCGAAGGCCTCGACCATCGCGGACGCGACGGCGCGCTGGCGTTCGGGGTAGCACGCCGCGATGAGCGCCGGGCCGGCACCGCTGACGGTAACGCCCGTGGCACCCGCTTCGCTCGCCGCCTCGCAGACCGCGTCGTAGCCGTCGATGAGCGCCGCGCGGGCCGGTGTCACGACACGCTCGTCCATTCCGCGCCCAACGAGCATCGGGTCGTCACGCTGCATGCCGGCGGTGAGCGTCGCAGCGCTTCCGACCGTGTGAACGATGTCGTCCATCTCTGCCGAACGCGGCACGACGCCGCGTGCGTCCCGCGTTGAGACGGCGATTTCCGGGAGGCAGGCAACGAGTGGGACGTCCGCGTTGATGCTGAGCACGCCGTCGTCGCGGACGACGGTGAAGCCGCCGAGGATCGACGGCGCGACGTTGTCCGCGTGCGCCTCCCCCGAGACCGCGGCCTCGCCCTCCGCAGCGACGCGGACGAGCTCCTCGTTCGTGTTCCCACGGTCGTAGAGCGCGTTGAGCGCGACCGCCGCCGCGGCGGCCGACGCCGCACTGGATCCCAGCCCCGAGGAGGGCCGAACGCCCTTGTCGATGCGGATGTGCGCGGGCGCGTCGAGTTCGCGGGCGACGACACCCGCCGTGTTCTTCGCGGGGTTCTCCGGGATGTACTGCGCGCCCGCCCCCGTGACCTCGATGGTCGTCTCGTCGGCCCGTTCGACGGTGACGACGTCGGCGGGCCGGTCGAGCGCGACGCCGAACACGTCGAACCCGCTCCCGAGGTTCGCACTCGTCGCGGGGGCGCGGACCGTAAGCATGCGCGCCCGTACCGTGGCGCAGGGGAAAAGCGTAGCGAACCACTTCCATCTTCTTCCCGCTCGGGTCGGCGAAGCCGACCACTCGCGGGAAAAACATGGTCCGCGCGAGCGGTGCGAGTGCGGGATCAGCGAGAACGCAGTTCTCGCGGAGGTGAAAAACACCCGCGCGGCTCCGCCGCGCGGTGAAACTCGCCCGGAGGGCGAGTACGCTGGACTGCACCGCGGCCGCCAGCGTTTGATTCAGCCCGCGTACCTACCGCGAGCGACCGGCAGGAGCGAGCGGGCCAAGAGCCGACCAACGGGAGGATCGCGGGCTTTTGGCCGAGCTTTTCCTAGCGAGGCGGAGGCGAGCGCGGGAAAAGGTCGCACAGAGACCGAACGGACCACGTCGGCTAGCGTTCGGCGAGCGAGCGGCTCAGCAGAGCCCGAGCCAGGCGATTCACTCGTGGTTTCGCCGCGAGGTCTGAAACCCTCCTCTGGAGGCTGACGGACATTTTGGCCGAGGTTTTGCCAGCGATGGCGCGCGTTGCGCGCCGAGCCCGGCAAACGGTCGAACGCCGTTCCGTAACGATAAACCGCGCTGCGTCCCGATTCTCCGCCATGATCGGGATCGTCGGCGGCGGGATCGCGGGGTTGGCGGCAGCACGGCAGTTGCAGGCCGCGGGCCGCGAGGTGACGGTGTTCGAGGCGTCCGACCAGGTCGGCGGGCTCGCGGCGACGTACGAGACGGGCGGGGATCGCCTGGAGAAGTTCTACCACCACCTCTCGGGGTCCGAAGAAACCATCGTCGAACTGATCGAGGAACTCGGGCTCGGCGACGACCTGACGTGGCCGATCGGGAAGAACGCCTACTACATCGACGGGACGATCCACCCGATGGACAAGCCGTGGGAGATCCTCGCCTTCCCGTATTGGAACCTCTACGACACCTTCCGGCTGGGGATGCTCGTCCTCGACATCGACGTCCGGGGTGGGATCCCCTCGTTCGACTCGTACGAGGACCTCGCGGACTACGAGGACGTCCCCGTGAAGGAGTTCTGCATCGAGCATACGACGCGGAACGTCTACGAGACGTTCTTCGAGCCGCTCCTAGAGGCGAAGTTCGGCGAGCGCGCGGAGGACGTCTCGGCAGCGTGGCTCCTCGGGCGCATCAAGTTCCGCGGGGAACGCGATCTGTTGAAGGGCGAACCGCTCGGCTATCTCCGGGGCGGATTCGGTCGCCTGCTGGATGAACTCCTACGTGACGTCGGTACGGCGACGGTGGAGACGAACACGCGCGTCACGGACCTGTCGTTCGGCAAGGCGGGCGTGGAGACGCTCACCGCCGAATCCGGGGACGGAACGACGGAGACGCACGACGTCGATTCGGTCGTCGTCGCGGCGATGCCGAACGTCCTCGAAGACCTCACGGGCTACGAGTGCGATATCGAGTTCCAGGGGACGGTCTGCTCAGTGCTCTCTCTCTCGGAGTCGCTGACGGACACCTACTGGTTGAACGTCGCGGACGACGCGCCCTTCGGCGCGCTCATCGAGCACACGAACTTCATCGGCGAGTCGAACTACGGCGGCGAACACCTCCTCTACGTCCCGAAATACATCCAGAGCCCCGAGGACCCGGTGTGGGGAATGGACGACGACGAGGTCGCCGAAACGTGGATCGCGGGGATCGAATCGCTGTTCCCCGACTTCGAGCGCGAGTCGGTCAACTGGGTGAAAACGGCACGCAATCCCCGGACGGCCCCAATCTACGAGCGCGGCTACCTCGACATGGTGGTGCCCTACGACCTCGCGGACGACGTCGCGCCGGGCATCTACTACGCGGGAATGGCGAGCGAGGCGCAGTACCCCGAGCGATCGCTGAACGGCGGGATCGTCGCGGGATACGAGGTCGCCGACCGTATCACCGGCCGGTAATCGGACGCCCGTACCGTCGCGTCAGCGCTCGTTCGCGCCGGGCGCGCGATCCACGTCCACGTCGTCGGGGATAGCCTGGCTCCCGCGTTTCGTCTCGCCCTCGCCGTCCTCGACGTAGACGTCGTCGGCGAACCCGCCTTCCGCGTGCGGGAAGTCGCCCTCTGCGAGGCGCTCGGGCGTGTCAGTGACCTCGGGGAGTCCGCCCTTGGGGCCGAACTCGCCGAGCGGGTCCGCGACGGTGATTCCGTGCGCCTCGAAGAAGTCGCGGTGGCGTTCGTAGTGGGCGTCGACCTCCTCCGGGGGGTACTCCATCATCTCCGCCCATCCGTGGTTGTAGAAGTCGAAGGTCGCGACGATGTGCGTCATCTCGCGCGCCGTCGCCTCGTCGAACCCGTCTTGGAGGGCGGTGAGGTACATCTCGGTGCTCGCGTCGAAGAACGCCTCCAAGTGCGGGATGCGCTCCTCGCGGTACTCCGGGTCGGCCCAGTCGCCGAAGACGGAGACGTGGATGTCGACGAGTTTTTCGTGGACGAGGTCGCCGATGCCCGGCATCTCCAGTGCCTTTTGCGCCGCGAAGTGGGTGACGTTCTGCCGCAACTTCATACGCGTTCTATGAAATTCGACGTACAAAGATGCACCCATCGCGGTGATTCCGTGACACACAGCGGTAACGCATGCCGGAAGCGACAACGGATAGCAATCGACTTTAACCCGGAACGCCCAGTGGCCCACATGAGCCAGTCGTTCGTGATTATCGGTGACGGGGTCGCGGGGAGTTCCGCGGCGGAGACGATCCGCGAACGCGAACCCGACGCCGACGTCACCATCGTTACCGACGAGGGCGAAGCCCTCTATAACCGCATCCTCATCAAGGAGTTTGCCAAGGGGAAACTCCCGGAAGCGCCGATCTCCATTCACGACGAGTCGTGGTACGACGAACGCGACATCGACCTGCGGCTCAATACGCTCGTGACCGGGATTGACCCCGACGCGCACGTCGTCCACACGCACGAGGGCGACGACCTCGACTACGACGCGCTGCTCGTCGCGACCGGCGGGACACCGACACAGCTCCCGGTCGAGAACAGCGACGCCGAGGGCGTTCATCACTTCTGGACGTTCGAGGATGCCCGCCGGATCCGCGAGCACGCAGAAGAGGCGGACTCGGGCGTTATCGTCGGTGCGGGCCTGCTCGGGATCGACCTCGCGGCCATCTGTGCCGGTCAGGACATCGAGGCGAAATACCTGATGCGTGGCGACCGCTGGTGGCGCTACGCCCTCAGCGAGGACGGCGCGGAGATCATCCACGACGCGCTCGCGGAGAAGGGTATTGAGCCGGTCTTCGACTCCGGTGCCTCGGGCTTCGAGACGGACGACGACGGGCACGTCGTCGCGACGCTCGGCGGCAACGGCGAGCGCTACGACTCGGCGTTCGTCGGGGTCGCCATCGGCCTCAACTTCAACGTCGAGTTCCTCCAAGACACGAGCGTCGAAATCGACGACGGGATCGTCGTCGACGAGTACATGCGCACCGGCGTCGAGGATATCTACGCTGCGGGCGACATCACGCGTTTTTACGACACCATCCGCGACACGCACGCGCAAAACGGGTCGTGGGGCTCCGCGAAACAGCAGGGTGCCGTCGCCGGGCACGCGATGGCCGCCGACGACGTCGACGACGTCGATGCGTTCCGCTGGGTATCCTCGTACTCCATCACCCATTTCGACTTCCCGTTCCTCTCCTTTGGCTTCCCGACGGACGGCGACGAGCACGTCGAGCGCAAATACTCGGAGACGGAGTGGCGGCGACTCGCCTTCGAGGACGGCAAGCTCATCGGTGGCGTGCTCATCGGTGATCTCGCCCCGCAGTCGAAGTACAAACAGCTCATCCGCGCGGAAGCCGACGTCGCCGAGCAGTCGGATGTCCTCCTCCAGCAAAACTTCGAGCTCGAAGAGCTCGACGCGGAACTGTAAGTCGGCGATCGCGTTTTCCCCTTCCCGATTCACGGACACGACTCACGCCTCGCCTGATTCGTCGCTCCCGACGACCTCGAACCGTCCGCCTGCCGCTCGGGACGATGTTGTGGCCTCCCTCCCCCGACCGAAGCCGTTTTCCACGCTACCGGCCCACGTTGTAGCTATGAGCATGAGCGGCGGGAGTACGGATATGACGCTCGCCTTCGAGCTGTCCGCGCTCAAGCGACTCGCGAAACCCGGGACGGCGTTCGCCGACGCCCGACAGTGGACGGAGTACGTCGGCGTCGTGAGCGACGAACCGACGTACGTCGTCACGAACTTCACGCGAAAACGGCGGATCCGCCAGGACTTCTTCTCCGGGCCGAAATCGAAGCGCGAGAGCTTGGAGAACGTGAAGAACCAGTTCGAGACGAACCGACACGTCTTCGTCGGTTCGGGTGAGGAGGACGCAGCGCTCGCCGACGACACCGGCTGGGAGTACCTCGCTATCGAGGACGCCGCCGAGGCGGCCGGCTGGGAGCTCGGCGATCCCGAGGAGGCGGCGTCGAGCGCCGGCGAACCCGAACGCGACGACTGGCCGTAGCATGACGGAGACGGGAGCGGGGCCGCGCGTTCCGGACGCCGGCGACGGCGGCGACGGCGGCCGAGGCGGCGAGGCCGACGCGGACGACGGGACTGTCACGCTCCCCTGTGGGGAGACGGTCCACCGCTCCGCGTTCGACCTTGGGATGCGCGAGTACGAGTGCGCGTGCGGCGAGCGCCACGCCGTCGTAATGGATATGCATCCACCCTCGCGTTTCGTGCCGGAGGCCGTCGTCGACGTCCTGCGCGAGACGGTGAGCGTGGGGGAGGACGACGCGTTCGAGGAGTTCGGCACTCCCCACCTGATGGGGAGCGTGCTGGAGGAGTTCCCCGACGACATCGTCGCAGTCGATGCGACCGACGACGGGCGCGTCGGCTACGCGATGCTGTGGGTGACGCGTTTCGACGCGCGGACGCTCCACGAGCACGTCGTCGAGCTCGTTGTCGAGCTGATGGAGCACGCCGTGAGCCACGCGCGCGACGACGCCACGCAGGGCGATTTCGAGGAGCAGATGCTCGATTTCGACGTGAGCGAGTTCGTCGAGCGCTACCGGGCACGGCGCGACTGGCGCGACGAGTACGACGCGCCCGCGTGAGGCGTGCACGAGTCGGATAGGTAGTCATCAACCTCACTGGATCGCTACGACGATTCGCGATCGTCGCTTCCGGCGTCGCCCGCCGCCGTGTGCCGGCCCTCCCGGCCCGGTTACGATTTTCGTAATCCGGTTACGAGATTTGCAGTGTTTCGTTTCGCTTATTACGATGTACGCACTCGTCTCCGATACACATGAGTGACGACCGGACCGTCCTCCTCATTGGGAGCGGCCCGATACAGATCGGCCAGGCGGCAGAGTTCGACTACTCGGGCGCGCAGGCGTGTCGCGCCCTGCAAGAGGAAGGGGCCCGAGTCGTCCTCGTCAACTCCAACCCCGCCACCATCATGACGGATCCCGAGATGGCGGACGAGGTCTACATCGAACCCATCACCACCGAGGCCATCGCGGAGGTCATCGCGAAAGAGGAGCCGGACGGCGTCATCGCCGGCCTCGGCGGGCAAACAGGATTGAACGTCACCGCCGAACTCGCCGAGGAGGGCGTGCTTAATGAGTACGACGTCGAGATCATGGGCACGCCGCTCGACACCATCTACGCGACGGAGGACCGCGAGCTCTTCCGCCAGCGGATGCACGAGCTCGGCCAGCCCGTCGCGCGCTCGACGACCATCAGCCTCGATGAGGGCGAGAGCGTCCAGGAGCTCGACGCCGAAGCGCTCGGCGAGCGCGTCGAGGACGCCGTCGAGTCCGTCGGTGGCCTCCCGGTCATCATGCGGACCACGTACACCCTCGGCGGATCCGGTTCCGGCGTCGTCGAGGACATGGAGGTCCTCAAGGAGCGCGTCCGCAAGGGTCTGCGCCTCTCCCGGAACGACGAGGTGCTCATCACCGAATCCATCGCCGGCTGGGTCGAACTCGAGTATGAGGTGATGCGCGACGCCGGCGACTCCACCGTCATCATCTGCAACATGGAGAACATCGACCCGATGGGCATCCACACCGGCGAGTCCACGGTCGTCACCCCCTCGCAGGTCATTCCCGACGACGGCCACCAGGACATGCGCGACGCCGCCTTGGAGGTCATTCGCGATCTCGGGATCGAGGGCGGCTGTAACATCCAGTTTGCATGGCGCGACGACGGCACTCCGGGCGGGGAGTATCGCGTCGTCGAGGTCAACCCGCGCGTCTCGCGTTCCTCCGCACTCGCCTCGAAGGCGACGGGTTATCCGATCGCCCGCGTCACCGCGAAGGTCGCGCTCGGCAAGCGCCTCCACGAAATCACGAACGAGATCACGGGCGAGACGACGGCGGCCTTCGAGCCCGCGATCGACTATGTCGTCACGAAGGTGCCGCGCTGGCCCAAGGACAAGTTCGACAACGTCGACTTCACGCTCGGCACCGCGATGAAGAGCACGGGCGAGGCGATGGCGATCGGGCGCACCTTTGAGGAGTCGTTGTTGAAGGCGATGCGCTCGAGCGAGTACGAACCCGACGTCGACTGGGCGAGTCTCTCCGACGACGAGCTCGCCGAGACCTACGTCGCGCGCCCGAGCCCGGATCGCCCCTACGCGATCTTCGAGGCGTTCGACCGCGGCTACTCCGTCGACGAGGTCGTCGACCTCACGGGCATCGAGGAGTGGTACGTCGAGCGCTTCGCGCGGATCGCCGACGCGGCGGACGGCGCGAAGGACGGGAAGTTCACCGACGCCGCCATCGAGGGCTTCACGAACCACGAGATCACCGCGCTCGCGGGCGGTCCCTTCGACGACACCCATCCGTCGTGGCTCCCCTCGGACATCGAGGCCGAGGCGTCCGCGGACGAACCTGAGGCACGCCCCGACGGTGCGGGCGTGAGCGTCGCGGACGTCGAGGCTGACGTCCCCGGTCGCACCTATAAACAGGTCGACACCTGCGCGGGCGAGTTCGAGGCGCAGACGCCGTACTACTACTCCTCGCGCAAGCCCGAGTGGTTCAGCGGCCCCTTCGAGGGTGAGTCCGCGGGCGGCGAGCTCCGCGTCGATCACGACACGGACTCCGTCGTCGTCGTCGGCGGCGGCCCCATCCGCATCGGGCAGGGCGTCGAGTTCGACTACTGCTCCGTGCACGCCGTGCGCGCCCTCCGTGAGGAGGACATCGAGGCGCACGTCGTCAACAACAACCCCGAGACCGTCTCCACGGACTACGACACTTCCGACGGCCTGTTCTTCGAGCCGATCACGGCCGAAGAGGTCGCGGACGTCGTCGAGGCCACCGGGGCCGACGGCGTGATGGTTCAGTTCGGTGGCCAGACGTCGGTGAACGTCGCGGACGAGCTCGAGGCCGAGATCGACCGGCGCGGCCTCGATGCCTCGATCCTCGGGACGAGCGTCGAGGCGATGGACTTAGCGGAGGACCGCGACCGGTTCAACGTCCTGATGGACGAACTCGGGATCAGCCAGCCCGACGGGGGCACGGCGACGAGCAAGGGGGAGGCCCTCGATCTCGCGCACGATCTGGGCTATCCGGTTCTCGTTCGTCCCTCCTACGTCCTCGGCGGCCGCGCGATGGAGGTCGTCCACAGCGACGCGGAGCTCGAGGAGTACATCGAGGAGGCCGTCCGGGTCGCCCCGGACAAGCCGATCCTCGTCGATGAGTTCCTCGCGGACGCCGTCGAACTGGACGTCGACGCCGTCTCGGACGGCGAGGACGTCCTCATCGGCGGCGTGATGGAGCACGTCGAGGCCGCGGGCGTCCACAGCGGGGACTCCGCCTGCGTCATCCCGCCGCGGAACCTCGACGACGAGACACTCGGTCGCGTCCGCGAGGTCGTCGAGGAGATCGCGCGCGCCCTCGAAACCGTCGGCCTCCTCAACGTCCAGCTCGCCGTGAAGGACGGCGAGGTCTACGTGCTGGAGGCGAACCCCCGCTCCTCGCGCACCGTCCCCTTCGTCTCGAAGGCGACCGGCGTCCCCATCGCCAAGCTCGCCGCGAAGGTCATGGCGGGCGACTCGCTCGCCGACCTCGGCGTCGAGGAGGGCGTCCCCGAGCAGTTCAGTGTCAAGGAGGTCGTCCTGCCGTTCGACCGCTTCGAGGGCGCGGACCCCCGCCTCGGCCCCGAGATGAAGTCCACGGGCGAGGTCATGGGGACCGCCCGGACGTTCGGGAAGGCCTACGAGAAGGCCCAGTCCGCAGCCGGCAACCCGCTCCCGGATGACGGCGTCGCCGTCATCGACTTCGATATTGATGGCTTCGCCGACTACTACGACGTACGAGCGATCGACGACGTCCCCGAGGCGATCCGGCAGAACGAGATCGACCTCTACGTCGGCGACGACGTCGATGCGCTCCAGACCGCCATCGAGGAGGAACTCCCATACATCTCGACGGTCGCCAGCGCCGAAGCGAGCCTCGAAGCGCTCGCCCACCGCGCGGAAGACCTCGACATCGCCTCTGTGAGTTCACGCCCCATCACGAACACGACGTGGGGCGGCGAGTAACGCCCCACGAGCGGTAACCTGTCCGATATCGGGTCGAGGCGGCCGATTCGGCTCCTGTCCGATTTCGCGGTTGCTTTTTCTGTGGTAGTCCAAAACGGTTAGTGACAACTATGCACATGGACCATGATGGACACGTTACTCACCGATCGCGCGAAACGAAGAGAAGAGGGAGAGTAGCGAGAACCGCGTTCGATCCGTCTACGCGGTGACCTGCCGGCTCTCGGCGAGTTCGAGGACCTCGTCGAAGAAGTCGAGGGTGTCGTGCGGGCCGGGGTTCGCCTCGGGATGGTACTGGCGCGTCAGGATGCCGTACTCCGTGCTGTCGAGGCCCTCCGGGGTGTCGTCGTTGACGTTGATCTGCGTGACGGTGAGGTCGCCGGGCTCGTCGACGGTGTACCCGTGGTTTTGCGTCGTCATGACGACGCGGCCGGTGTCGTGGTCGAGGACCGGCTGGTTGACGCCGCGGTGGCCGAAATCCATCTTTTTCGTGGTGCCACCGAGGGCGCGCGCGACGACCTGCTGCCCGAGGCAGATGCCGGCAATCGGGAGTTCGTCGGTGAAGTGCTCGACGAGCGCCTGGGCGGCCTCGAAGTTCGCGGGGTCGCCGGGCCCGTTCGAGATGAAGAGCACGTCCGGGTCGAGTTCCTCGACGGCCGCGGCGTCGACGTCGTAGGGAAGGACGTGGACGTCGGCGTTACGCGCGGTGAGCGAGTCGACGATGGAGCCCTTCGCGCCACAGTCGATCAGCGCGACGCGTGCGCCCGATCCCTCGTGATGGATCGGCTCCTCGACGCTGACGTCCGCGCCGATGTCCGTGAGGTCGCTCATGTGCGGACAGGAGTCGAGTTGGGCCTTCGCCTCCTCGGGCGAGGCGTCCGGGCCGGCGGAGATGCCGACCTTCATTGCCCCCCGGTCGCGGATGTCCGTGACGAGGTCGCGAGTGTCGACGTGATCGACCCCGGGGACGCCCTCCGCCTCGAGCCACTCCGCGACGTCGTCCGTCATCTCGCGTGCGACGACGGCGTAGGGGTGGACGCGATCCGACTCGAAGCGCTCCTCTCGGACGCCGTAGTTCCCGATGAGTGGGTAGGAGAAGGTGAGCACCTGGGCCTCGTAGGAGGGATCGGTGAGACTCTCCTCGTACCCGGTGTAGGCGGTCGTGAACACGAGTTCGCCCTGGGCCGCGCCCGGAGCGCGCGCACGCGCTTCGACGACATCCCCCGTTTCGAGGGCGAGGTAAGCGTCCGGCATTACGAGAAGCGAACGGACTTCCCGACTATAAGCCTTGCTTTCGTAGCGTTGCTACGAAATTCGTAACGCCTTTCGCCCGCCGCCCCCACTCGTCAGTATGGACGACCTCGACCGGCAGATCCTGGACGTCCTCCGGCGCGACGCCAGGACCCCCTACACCGAGATCGGCGACGAGCTCGGCGTCAGCGAGGGGACGATCCGCAACCGCGTCGAGCGCTTGCAGGAGGAGGGCACCATCGAACGCTTCACCGTCTCCACCAGTACTGGGAACGTCAAAGCCATGATCGAAGTCGACGTCGCCGTCGACGTCGACACCCACGGCGTCGGCGACCAGATCGCCGAGTGGCCCGAAGTCGATTTCGTCTGGCAGGTCTCCGGTGAACTCGACATCGTCGTCGTCGTCGACGCCGAGGACACCGGCCGCGTCAACGAACTCATCACCAAGACGCGCGAGCTCGACGACGTCACCACCACGAAAACACGATTGATCCTGGAGGAGACCCTGTAAAACTACCTTTTACTGCGCTCGCTTCGCTCGCTGGCAAAAGGTCATTTAGAAGAACTCGTCGAGGCCGCTCTGCATGTCGTCGTCCTCGGCGTCGTCGGCTTTGGTGTCTTCTTCCTCGTCAACGAAGACGTCTTCGTCCTCCGCTGGCGCGTCGGTGTTCGCCTCGTCAGTCCCGTCGACTTCGACATCGCTGGCTTCGGCCTGTCCCTCGAACGCGCCGCCGGAGTGTTCGACGGCGGCCGCCGCCTCCGCCGCTTCCGCGTCGGCGACAATGTCTTCGACCTTGTTCGTGTCCTTCCCGCTGCCGGTGACGAAGGCGACGTGTTCCTCCTCCAGATCGTAGGCGGTGGCCATCGCGACGGTGAGCTCCCGTGGCTTGCAGTGATGCGTCATCGCGGCGAGGAACGGCATCACCTCGCGGCGGGCGGTCGCCATCGAACAGCCGGACTGCTCGGCGATCTTGCGCGCGATGTAGTCGCGGGTGTTTCTGGTCCCTTTCGTCCGGCCGAGCTTCGACCAGTAGGAGGGCGGGCCGTATCGCGTCCAGCCGCCCTTTTGCTCGCGGCGCGCGGCCGCGACGCCGGCGGCGACGTTGTCGGTCGCGTAGCGCCAGTAGGAGTAGTCCTGCGTGGCACGCACGCGCCCGAGCCACTTGTCGGCGTTTGCGAAGAAGCCGTAGGCGTCGGCGAGCTCGGGGCCCGAGTAGTCCTTCGGGGCGTTGTCCTCCACCCAGTTGAGGAGGTCGTCGGGCGTCTCGTCGACGTCGTAGGCGGCGTAGAGCGCCTCTTGTGCGCCCTTCTCCTTGATAACGTCGTCGAGGAAGTCGAAGATGCCCTCGGTGGTGTCCCGATCGCCGGTGACGATGTCGTCCTCGGTGAGGACGTCGGCCTCCTCGGCGAGCGCCTGAAGGTCGTTGATCGCCGAGCGGAGGTCACCGCTGTTCTTCTGCGCGAGTGCGGAGAGCGCGCTGTCCTCGTACTCGATCCCCTCGCGCCGGCAGACGTCGCGGAGTACCGGGATGATCGAGCGCTTCCCGACGTCGCGGAACTCGATCTCCCGACAGGCGTTGCGGAGGGCGTTCGACATGTCGTAATACTCGTTGGCGATGAGGACCATCGGCTGCGTGGCCTCCTTCACGAGGCGCGTGACGGCGCGCGCGCCGCCCCGATCGGCGTTGCCGTGGATGTTGTCCGCCTCGTCCATGATGACGAGCTTGCGGCCACCCGAGCCGCCGACGAGCGTGCCGGATTTGGCAGCCTCGCCCGCGACGCGCTCGATGACGTCCTTCGTGCGCGTGTCGCTCGCGTTCAACTCGATCGCGTCCCACCCCATGTCGTTGGCGAGCGCGTGCGCTGCGGAGGTCTTCCCGACGCCCGGGCTCCCGTGGACGATGACGGCCTCGCCGTGGTCGTCCCACGTCTCCGCCCACTGCTTGAGGTCGTCGCGGGCGGAATCGTTCCCGCGGACCTCCGAGAGGGTCGTCGGGCGGTACTTCTCCGTCCAATCAACCATTACGCGAGAAGAGGCGCGAACTGCGGTTAGGTGTTCCGGGACGGGGCGACGGCGTCGTCAGTCCGACTGCGCGGCGACGTACGTGACCGGGCAGGGCGAGTCGAGGATGATGTCCTGTGCGGTGCTCCCGAACACCGCCTTCCCGGTCGGCGAGCGCGGCCGGCCGGAGACGAACACCTGATCCGCGCCCTCGGCTTCGGCGGCCGCGATGACTTCTTCTGCGACCTGCCCGACCGCGCCGTGGACGACGTAGTCGATTCCGCGTTCGTCGAGCCTCGCGCCGAGGTGGGTGACGGTCTCGTGGTCGGCCAGCACCTCGTCCGCGTCATCCCGACTCGCGCCTTCGTGGCCGAGGCGTTCGGCGGCATCGAGGAACTCCTCCCCCGAGACGACGTACGTCAGTACGACCGTCGCGTCCGCCGGCCCGGCGACCTGCATCGCGGCGTCGAGTAGTCGGTCCGCGTTCTCGTCGGTGATCTCCGGGCTGAGTGCGACCAGTACGGTGTCGAGCGTCGATTCCATACCCCCTGTCCATCACGGACCGTCATAATATTACGCCCCCGCCGGCCGATTCGACCTCAGCGTTCGACGACCCACGTCGGGCGATCCGCCATCACCGTTCGATGATCGTCCCGCTCGCCCCGACGGCGACGTGTGGCGGGCCGAGGACGAACCCGTGGAGCGTCTCTGAGACCGGGTTGGTGGTGTCCCAGCGACCGAGCCACTTCGCCAGCGTCGCCCCGTACGGGATACCCCTCCCGGGGCGGTGGAGGATGGTTCCGTCGGCCCCGACGGCGTGGACGCAGCCACACGATCCGATCTCCACGTCGTACAGGGTCGCCTCGCATGGGTCGGCGACATCCCAGCCTCCGCCGGTCTCGCTGTACAGCGCGCCGCCGACGATGTGTGCACTGTTGCCCGCGAGCGTGACGTCGCGGAACCCCGCGTCCGCGTCGTCGATCCCAAACCGGTGCCACGTTGCCCCCCCATCGTGTGTCTCGAAGACGTCGGTGTTCGTATCAACAACGACCGTTCGCCCGTTTCGACACGACACCGCGCGGATCGCCGCCCCGCTTCCGGGCGTGACGTGCGTCCAGTCGCGCCGGTCGTTCCGCCCGCTCGAGGCGTGTACGTGCCCGGAGCTGTCGGTGACGTAGACGGTCGCGTCGTCGCCCGTCCCCGCCACCTCGATGTCGGTGAATTGGTTCGTCACGTCGTCCGGGGAGCGGTGGGAAGTCACGGTGCCGGTCGCAGCGTCGAGGACAGCGAGCGCGCCGCTGGCACCCGCGATCCAGACACGCCCGTCACCGTCGCCCGCCGCGGCGTGGAGGTTCGACCCGTCATCGTGTGGGCCGTTCGCGATCAGGGTTCGCCATCCCTCGTCAGTGCGTTCGAGGACGACGCCGCCACCACCGACAGCGTACGCCGTTCCGTCGGCCAGCGCGACGTCGTGGAGCGTTCTGTCTGTCGGCGAACTAACTGGTTGCCACTCCCGTCCCGTCCCTATCCGCATGGCGCTCGCGGTACCCGCCGTCCCCGCCGCGATCGTGGCCCCAGCCGCGACACCGAGGAACCGCCGGCGCGAGAGATCGACCATCGTGTCCGTTCGTGCGAACGCCGGCCGTTTGAGCGTAATGGCTGTCGTAGTGCCGAGACAGGCATCGTGAGCGTGGCGACTCCCGACGTTTCGGCATCGAAACCGACACAACGGTTTTGGCGTCGCCCGACGAACCCCGGACGTATGGCAGACACCTCGTCGCGCGACGTCCCGTGGCTCCCCGCGGCCGTCACCGGCGTCGTCGCGTTCGCGCTCGAATACCTCGTCGTCTATCTCTGGCAGGCGAACCGGGTGCGCGAGAATCTCCAGGGCCTCAACGCGATCATCGAGCTCCTCGGTGGGCAGTCGATCCCCGCGTGGAAGGTCGTCGGCTGGCTGTTCTACAACGCGCACTTCGTCGACATCACGCGCCCGGCCTTCGGCGGCGGGCGGACGACGACGAACTTCATCGCGAGCGGCGACGCTCCCCAGTTGCTCTACGTCCTCCCGCCGCTGTTCCTCCTCATCGCCGGCGTCGTCCTCGTTCGCTACGTCGGTCTCTCCGCGCCCCGTGACGGCGCGCTCTGCGGGACCGTCGTCTCGCTCGGCTACGCGATCCCCGCGTGGATCGGCGTCTTCGCGGTCCGAGTCACGACCGACGACGCGTGGCTGGGGCCGGCCGTCGCCCTCGGGTTCGTCCTCGCCGGTGTCGTTTACCCCGTCGTCTTCGGAGCGATCGGCGGCGCGCTCGCCGCGCTCACGAGCGACTGACGCGATGCCACGATATCGGCACCTGTCGAACCCGCTCCGATACGCCTTAGGCCCCGTGTCGGGTTGAAGGGTGTATGGATTCGGACGCGCGCGCTGGCCTCGCGGAGCGTATCGCGGGCGAGGTCACGCTCAGCGACGACCCCGGTGCGACCCTCCGCAAGTGGCGCACCGACTTCGACGTCTCACAGACCGAACTCGCCGACCAACTCGACGTCTCCTCCTCCGTCATCTCCGACTACGAGAGTGGCCGGCGCGAGAGTCCGGGGATCGGCCTCGTCTCCCGCCTCGTCGTCGCGCTCCTCGATATCGACGAACGTCGTGGGGGCGACCGCATCCGCCAGTATGCCCGCGTCCTCTCCGCGGGCTTCGAGAGCGACGTCGTCCTCGATCTCCGCGAATACCCCGCAACCGTCCCCCTCGCGGACGTCTACGACGCCATCGGCGCGACCGAGATCGTCGCCGGCGACCGCGATCGCGTCAGCGGCCACACGATCATCGACAGCATCAAAGCCATCACCAGACTCTCCAGCGACGAGTTCTACCGGCTCTACGGCCAGTCCACGAACCGCGTCCTCGGGTTCACCGGCGTCACGCGCGGCGAGTCGCCGCTCGTCGCCCTCCGCGTCGTCAATCCGACACCGAACGCCGTCCTCCTCCACGGGCTGAGCGAGGACGAGCTCTGGGAGCACGCCCCCCGCCTCGCCCAGCGCGACGGCTTCTCGCTCGCCGTCTGTACGACGCCGGTCGACGAGATGCTCGATGCGCTCCGCGCGATCGCCGACTGAGATGGCGACGGCACGCGTCGTGCCCCCTGTTCCCGCTCCACCACGTTCGGACATCACCTGCCCCTCGCCCCGCTCCAGGCCGTCCGCCGGAATGACCTGCCAGTTCCCAAACATTTAGACCGCTTCTTCACCTATCCCGTTACGAATGGGCGCGCAAAGCTGGACGGCGGACACCGAGACGTTCTCACTGGCCGACTATTGGCCGGTCGTCGTCGTTGCGGCGTTCTCTATCACGCTCACCGTCTACCAACTCCACGCGTTCCGGCACATACCGACCACACTCCCGAAGGTCGCTCTCGACGTGGTGTTCGCGGTCATCCTCCTCGGCGGGGTCGGCATCGTACAGCGGCTCCGGGCCAACGTCCCCCTCTACTGGCCGTTCATGGTCGGCATCACGCTTGTCCACATCTTTGCCCTCGTCGAGGTCCTCGACGAGCTCGTCCGCCAGCCGTTCTGGTTCGACTTCGTCTTTGGCGACATCACCGCGCCCGCGGGCGCGCTCTTCCTCTTCCTCGGGTTGCGCCGCTGGGTCGCCACGCAGGAGGCACAACGCCACGAGCTTGAAGAGCAGACGGCCGAACTCACCCGCCGCGCCGAGCGCCTCGACGAGTTCGCGGGCGTCGTCTCTCATGACCTCCGCAACCCCATCATGCTCGCCAAGGCCCGCCTCGACGTCGCGTGCGAGCACCCCGAGGGGGCCGCCGAACACCTCGCAGTCGTCGAGGACGCCCTCGAACGCATGGAGACCATCGTCGACGACACGCTCACACTCGCCCGCGACGGCCGGACCGTCACCGACCCCGAACCCGTCGACGTTGCGACGCTCGCCAACGAGTGTTGGCGCGCCGCCTCCGTACCCGAATCCGACGCCAACCTCGACGTCGACCTTGACGCCTCCAAGCGGATCGCCGCCGACCCCGCCCGTCTCCGTCAGATCTTCGAGAACCTCTTCGCCAACAGCGTCCGCCACGCCGGCCCCGCGGTGACCGTTACCGTCGACAACCTTGACGACACGGGCTTCTACGTCGCTGACGATGGCCCCGGCATCCCCCCGGAGAAACGCAATACCGTCCTCGACGCCGGCTACACCGACGCCGACGACGGCACGGGATTCGGGCTCGCGATTGTCGACGAAATCGCCGACGCCCACGGCTGGGAGCTCGACATCGCCGAGAGTGAGCACGGCGGCGCACGCTTCGAGTTCCGCGGTGTCGAGCGCGCTGCGCACGCCTGACGAGCGCGCTCGGTTATAGTAGGCCCTCGCTATCGCTCGGCCCACTCACTCCTCACGGCTCCGCCGTTCGGTCTTCCGCGGTTCCAAAGGAACCGCGTTACTCCTCGCGGGTCGTTCCTCCCCGCTCGGTTATAGTGGGCCCTCGCTATCGCTCGGCCCACTCACTCCACGTACTGGTACGTCCGCTCGTTCATCCCGCCCCAGCCATCGAAGACGAACTCGTCCTCGGGCGTCGTAAAGGCCTCCAGTTCGGACTGCTTCGCGTGATTGTGCCGGTCGTGGACCCGCTCGTACTCCGCGAACGTCAGGTCGTAGCGCGATTCGATCCGATCGAAGATCGAGAGCGCGTCGATCTCCTCGCGCCACCCCTCGCGTACCGTCTCAGCGTGGATCTCCGCCTGCGCGCCGGAGCCGTAAGAGGCGACGAGTAGCGACTCGCCCGCGAGATCGCGGTCCTGTTCGGCCGCGTGGGAGAGCGCCGACAGCCGCGCGAGATGGACGGAGCCCGTGTACCAGTTGCCGACGCGCTCGCTGATCCCGAGCGTCGGCTCGATGTGCGCGTCGTACCACTCGCGGTATTCGGGGCGCTCTTTGAGCGCGTCGGTGTAGTCGCTGACCGCGTCCTCGAAGGCCGCCTCGTCGTCGTACTCGTCGTGGCGGGGCTGTCGACCGATGTCCGTGGCGAGGGACTCCTCAACGTCAGTCCCGCGGATCGTGTGTCGATACGCCAGCAGCGCGGCCTTGCGAACCATTCCCGGATACGGCGTGTGGAACGGCGCGTACGCGTAGTCGTCGGGCCCGACGTCGCCGGCGACGCTCTCGAAGTCGACGAGCGCCTCGCGCATCCGCGCGAGGTAGACCTTGATCGAACGCTTACCGTCGACGCTCGGGAACTGCTGGTTGGGCTTCAGGAAATCCGTCTCGTCCGCCGAGCCGTACCCCTGCTCGACGGACAGTTCGACCAGCGAGGGGTCCTCGGTGACCCACATCGCGACCGCACCCGCGCCCTGCGTCGCCTCGCCTGCGCCGCCGCGCTCGTAGAGGGCCGTGTCGCTCGCGATCACGAGCGCGCCCTTCCCGCGATGACGTCCCGCGCGGATCCAGTTGCAGGCGTCGTCGAGGCTCTGGGTCCCCGCGATACAGGCGAACTTCCGCTCGCCCTTGTTCGCGTGGTGAAAGTCCCCGTCGTACACCTGCTCGAGGCAGCCCGCGATGTAAGTGGAGACGGGCTTCGAGTTGTCGAACGCCGACTCCGTCGCGACGTCGATCCGGCCGACGTCGTCGGGCGTGAGCCCCTTTCGCTTCATCAGACGGTGGGCGGCGTTCGCGCCCATCGTTACGATGTCCTCGTGGGCGTCGGGGAACGAACTCTCACGAAGCCCCAGCCCCTTCGTGTACTTCGCCGGGTCGTCGCCCTGCTCCGGGGCGAACGTCTCGGCGAGGTCGAGCGACAACTTACCGGTCCAGACCTCGACCGCGTCGATGCCGACGGCTGTCATGCCCCGTCATTCACGAAACTGGCGTATGTGTCTGTCGATAGCCCGTTCGACGGGTGACGAACACCTCAGTACGCGCCGTTCGTGAACGAGAGCGGCTGCGTCGAGCCGTCGGCGAACGTGAACGTGATTTCGACGGGCTCGTTCTGCACATCGACCTCTTCTTGGCTCTGATTCTGGAACTGTTGCAGTCGTACGACGGTGTCCTCGTCCGCCTCGATCGTTGCATCGCTGGTCAGCTTGACGCTTTCGCCGAGGGGGTAGTACGTGATGTCACTATTCGCCGTGTTATCGTCGTTGGCGTCGTAGTAGCCGTCGCCGATGTAGATCTCTGGCTGCCCACCACTCTGATCTTGGAGCCGAGTTGCGTTGCTCGACGGGAGCGAAATGTTGACCTTAGTGATCGTCACGGCCTCGGACGCAGTCATCGTAAACTGAATGGTGCTTCCGCCGTTGTATGGCTCGGCGTCACCGTTGTACGCCAGCGTCGCTCCATCGCCGGAGCCACCATCGCTACCCGTTCCGCCGCCACCAGAACCACTTGGGACGGTCACGCTAAAGTTCGTCCACTGCGCCAGCGGACCGTCGGTCCCGTTCGACCCGAACGAGACGTTCACACTGTACGCGCCGCTCGTCTCTGGAGCCGTGTACTCAAAGTGAACTTTCCCGTTCTCGTCGGTTGTTTGGCTCGTATCTCGGATTTTCCCGCGATCCGCACGCGCGTTCACCGTCACCCCCGCGTATGGATTGAGGTACTCGTCGTGCACCTGCGCACTGAGGGTGATGGTCTCGCCACTGGACACCCGCAAAGCCCGTGCGGACTCCCGCGTGATGTACGCCGCATGGGCGTTTGACCCTCCGGACCCGATGCCCACGGCCCCGATCCGGAGCCGCGTTCCGTTCTGAGTGGAGAAGTTCAGCCGATCGGGGCTCAAGTTCAGATCGGCACTCGGATTCTTCGCGTGCGTCACGTTCGGAAGCAGGCCCCGCCACGTCGCGCCCGTCCCGTTCACCGGGTACCGCGTCGGCACCGAGACGTGTAACGACCCGTTCACGTAGACGCCGCCGCTGGGCGTACTCACTGACTCTGGATCGACCGTCACGCTCCCGACGTCGCTCTCGCGATAGTTCCCCGTAAGAACAACGAGCGAGACACGTTCACCCGATGTTGAGACGATCGACTGGCCCGTGAGAGGGAGGTATCGATCATCGCTACCGCTCGTGAAGCTGTTGTAGAGGAGGGTGTTCTCGTAGGCCGTCTTCGGTGCGTTCCGGTACTCGTTGTAGTCGGGGGTGTAGACGAGCGCGCTTGTGGGGTAGGTGAGCGTGTGGTTCTTACTGGCTAAATATTCCTGTAACCCCTCGGGACCGCTCGAGACGTACACATCCGATACCGTGACGTTCCCCGCTGACTCCGTCGCCAACTGCCCCGTCGCTGGCGGCGGGTTGACCGCGACGGTCCGACTCGGATAGCGCGTCCCGAGCGTCACTGAGGTCGGCTGGCTGTTACCAGACGACGCCGTCCGCAGGATTGCGTTGCGGACGTCCCCCAGCTGGTTTTGGACCTGCTGGTTGTGCTCGAACTCCGCACGCTGATTCTCGCTGGGAACGACCTGGGCCTGGTAGAGGGAGAGTGAGATGACGAGAATGCCGAACAGCAACACCGCCCCGACGAGTCCGGCGACGGCCCTTCGATCGCTCATTTGCCAACGCTTGTATCGGCGCGGTCGTAAACCCGGCGGTTACGCCGACTCCTCGTCGTCCTCGATGACTTCGGGATCCGCGAGCGCGCTCTGAAGACTATCGAGGCCGCTCAGCCAGTCGGTTAGCGGGCCGTAGTCGAGTTCCTCCGTGATGGAGAGATCGACTTCCGCACCCTCGAAGAGCCGCGATCCCGCGCCCGCGGTGAGGTCGAGCGCGCGGTCGAAGTCCTCCTCCTGCTCTGCGGCCGCGGCCGCCTCGACGTACTCCTGCACGCTCGCCTCTTCGGCGGGGCCGTTCGCGACGTAGACGTCCGCGGAGTAGAAGACGGCGACGAGGCTCGTCTGGACGCCCTCGACGAGCATCCGCTTGTCCTCGTCGTCGAAGTCGGGTTCGGCGAGGACGACCTCGCGGATGGATTCGAGTTCGTCCATCGCTTCGTCCTGCGTGAGCTCGTCGTCCTGGTAGGCGGAGACGATTTTCGCCACGGCGATGGCGACGTCGTCCTGCAGGTTGTAGAGCAGTCGTGCGGAGTCCTCGTCCTCCGGGTCGAGCTCCTCGTCGCGGAGCCGGTCGAGCCAATTCTGCCAGCGTTCGGCGGAGTAGAACTCCTCCTCGGTGTCGCTCATACCCCATACGTCCGGAGCGCGAGACAAATGCCTTTCCTATCGCCCGGACACCGCGATACGGGCTCGCACGCCCCGGTCGCGCCGTCAGTCCAGCGTCGCCTCGGTGTCGATCCCGTAGACGGCGTCGGGGGTCTCGACGTGCGCCCGGCGCACCGCCGCGTCGTCGCCGCGCTCCTGCAACCACGCCACCCGCCGCGGGACCGTTTTCGGGCCCATCACCGCGCCCGGACGCTCCGCGTCGTCCACGTAGTCCGTCTCCATCAGGAACGGCTCGCCCGACTCGATCGCCGTCTCCAGATAGTCCTTCTCGCACATCACGCTCTTCGTCACCCCTGCGAGCGTCCCGCTCGCGTAGTGTTTCACGACGCGCTCCGGGGGCTGGCCGGCGTCCTCGGCCCACGCCGCGACGTCGGTCAGGTCCTCCGTGGCCTCGGTGTGCAACTGGAGGGCGACGCCGGTCTCGGCGGCGCGTTCGAGCGCGTGGCGGAGCACGCGATTCGAGGCGTCCCACACGGCGTCACTGACCTCGTAGTGGGGTCGCCCGGACTTCAGCGCGACCGCCTCGCCGTCGGCGGCGTACTCCGCGGCGACATCGAGGCCCGCGCACATCAGGTCGGCCGCCTCGTCGGGGTCGACCCCGCGCTCGTCGACGAGCCGCGAGACGAGACCGGGATGCACGCCGAGCACGGGCCACGCGCGCCCGCGGAGTTCGTCGGTGGCGTCCGCGACGATGTCGAGCGTCTCCTCGAAGACCGCGCGGAAGTCCGCGCCCGCGTCGGCCTCGACCCCGAGGTGCCACGACGGCTTGTTCACGACGAGCAGATGCGTGCCACCCGCCCGCGAGAACTCCTGTACCGCCTCGATACCCCGTGCGCCCTCCCGATCGAGGTGCAGGTGGTCGTCCAGAACGGGCGTGCCCAACTCGCGCATGGTCGTCCCGACGCGCGCCGGCGGTGAAAAACTCAGTCTTCGAGGACGAGCGCGTCGTCCGCGGCGTTCCGCAGGGCGTCCGAGCGGCCGTGCTCGCCGGGTGCGATGGCGAGCGTCGCGACGCCGTTCGCTGACGCCTTCTCCAAGACGGGCTTGAAGTCGGTGTCCCGCGAGGCAATCGCGAGCAGGTCGACGTGTTCGCTCAACACGAGGTCGGTCGCGTCCACAGCGAGTTTCACGTCCACGTCGCCGCTCGTGACGCGGACATCGTAGCCGCGGGCCTCGCCCGCCTGGATGAGGCCGGGCGTCGCGTGTTCGTCGAGATACAGCCGCGAGACGACGAGACGGCCCTCCTCGCGGGCCGCTGCCAACACGTCGTCGAGGTCGACGTCGAACTCGTCGCGCAGCACGTTCGGGCCGTCGACGAAGAGCGCGACGCCCGCATCGCCGCCCGACAGGGCGTCACGGAGCCGTTCCATACGCTCACTGCGCGCGCCGCGAGTAAAGTCGTGGCGAATCCGCGATCCGCGCTGGAAAACGCGGTGGACGGTCGGCCGCAACCGTCCTCGGCCTGCGTCGCGCGTGCGCTACGGCTGGGCCTGCTCGGTCGGGCGAACCATGAGCTCGTTGACGCTGACGTGCTCCGGCTGGTCGGTCGCGTAGACGATGGCGCGCGCGATGTCCGCTGGCTGGAGGACGTCCATCTGTTCGAGCATCTCCTTCGACCCCTCGCGGATCTCCTCGTCGGGGATGTGCTCGGCGAGCTCGGTCTCGACGAATCCGGGCTCGATGAGCGTCGTCCGCAAGCCGTTCTCCGCCTCTTCTTTGCGGAGCCCCTCGGTGAAGGCGTTGACGCCGAACTTCGTGGCGCTGTAGGCGCTCGATGTTTCGCCGGCGACGCGACCCGCGACCGAGGAGACGTTGATCAGGTGGCCGCCATCGCGGAGGTGCGGGAGGGCCTCTTTCGTGGCGTTCATCAGCCCCGTGAGGTTCACCTCGATCATCGTCCGCCAGTCCGCCGGGTCGGCGTCCGCGACGGCTTCGAGGAGCATCACGCCCGCGTTGTTCACGAGGATGTCGAGCCCGCCGAGTTCGTCGACGGTGTCGGCGACCATCCGAACGACCTCGTCGCGTTCGCTGACGTCTGCGGGGACGACGAGCGCCTCGCTCCCCGTCGCCTCGACGTCCTCGGCGACCTCGCGGAGCCGGCCCTCGCGGCGCGCGGCGAGCGCGACGTCCGCACCGGCCTCGGCGAGCTGGACGGCGGTCTCCGCACCGATTCCTGACGATGCACCCGTGACGAGTGCGACGCTGTCGTCGTCGATCATACAGATCGCTACGCCACCCGCGGTCATTGGGCTTCGGGGAACCGGCACGTTGCGCCGACGCCGACCGCGATCCGAGGAGGTGAAACCCACGGAGCCCCTCTCGGGGAACGAATGGCGCAACGCTTCCGCTGGACGCACACCCTCGCCGACGACCGCGACGCCACCCTGACGCGCGTCGCCGGGGCGCACGAGGACGGCGACGATCCGAGCCGGCGCTACGACTGCCGACTACCGGCCGATGTCGACGCCACCCTCGTCGACCCGGCCGCGGGCGCGCAACTTGATCGCGACGACGACCGCCTCACCGTCACCGTTCCCGACAGTGTGGATCTTGTCCGTCTCCGTCTCGGGACCGACGCGGGCCGGACGACCGTCCCACTCTTGGGTCCGACGCTCGGCGGGCACCTGACCGACGCCCTCCGGAGCGGCGGTGACGCCGCGCGCGCGCTCGCCAACCACTTCGGTACTGCCGTCGCCGCCGTCCACGCCTGCGCGCACGTTCTGGACAGTGAGGGGATCGTCACGCTCGTCGACACGCTCGCCGACGCGAGCGGCGCGGCCTCCGACGACCTGCACGCCCGTCGGTACGCGCTCTGTCGGGCGGCCGCGCGCGGGACGAACGGCCTCGCTATCACCGATCCGGAGTCTTTCGAGACGCTCGCCGACGGCCTCGACGCGGTAGCCGAAATCGGTGACGTGGATGCACTCGACGCACTCGGCGATCTCGTCGCGGTCCACGGCCTCGACGCCGTGCGCGCGATCGGGTACGATCTCGTTCGCCTCGCCCACCGCGACGACGGCCGCTTTCGTGCCTCCTGGCTCGCCGCGCTCGCGCGCGACCGCGGGATCGACGCCGCGCGCGAGGTCGCGGGGGCCGGTGGCGACGACGGGGACTACGCCCGACTGAAGGCGCGCGCGACCGACGCCGACTACCGCGAACGCGGCGCGGCGTGGCGCGCGCTCTGCGGCCCAGCGAGTCGGCGCTCACGCGAGACGTTCCGCTACGTGCTCGCCAACGCCTGCTACTGGACGGGCGAGGTGGGCCGAACGGACGCCCGCGCGGACGAACTCTGCTACGACGGCGCGATCGCCGCCGCGCCGCCCGACCTCGACTGGGTGCGCGTCCGCGCGCGCTACGAACGCGCCCGTGCCGTCGGCCATCGCCATCGGAGCGCGACGAACCACCCACTCGCCGTCGCCGCCTTCGAACGCGCCCGCGAGATCGCAGAGGCGTGTCCCGACGACGACGTCGCACCGTGGGACCCGTTGTACAGCCGTCTCGTCGTGGCGTCGAACGCACATTCGGCGGACGGCGACCACGCCGCGGCCGTCGAGGTGGTGGAGGACGGCCTCGACGCGCTCGCCGAGTACGAGATCCCTGACACGCGCGCCGACGAGATCCGCCACCACCTCCGCGGGCAGCGCCACGAACGCCTCGCGCTGCTCGCGCGACGCGACGACGACGGGGCCGTAGAGACGCACCTCGACACCGCCGTCGAGCACTACGAGGCCGCGGGTCTCGAGCGCTCGCGCGAACGAGTCGCCGCGAAACGCGACGACGCCGCGAACGAGGACGCGGCCGATCGCGCGGACCGAGCGGCGCGCGCGGCCGGCGGCGTCGGCCCCGCACCCCGGCCCCCGAGCGAGGACACTGGCCCGTCGCTCGACGACATCCCCGACCTCCACGACTCCCTGACGGCGAGCGACCCGAACGCCGTCGGGAGCGCCGATCCCGGCGTCGTCGAGCGCGATCCCCGCGACCCCGCACCCGACTCGGGGTACTAGGTCTCCTCGTCCGTCCGCGAGCGGTGTGCGACACCCGCGCCGAGTGCGAGGAGTGCGTTGTCACCGCCGACAACCGCGAGTCCGGAACTGTGGGAGCGCCACGAAGCGATGCGTCATCGAGGGTGGCCGGCATCGAATCGGATTTCCTATCCTCGAATACGGTTTATGACTCCCGATTCACCGATACCGGCGGAACTCTCGGAGAGTGGGACGCCTATACTCGTCGCCCTCTGACGAGTAGAACGATGACGGATTCTGACGACACGGGCAGTGTCCCGTCCCGGCTGAGTCGCCTCCTCTTCGCGAGCGGTCTCACCATCCTCGCGGTCCGGAACCTCACGAACCTCGACGGCCGGATCGCCTACGCGGACGCGAAGGGCGTCCCCGCCGCCGACAAACTCGTCCCCGCGGCGAGCGCACTCCTCCTCGGCGGGAGCGCGAGCATCGGCTTCTGGAAGCTCCCGCGGCTCGCCGCCAGCAGCATCGCCGCGTTCTTCGTCGGCGTCACACCCCTGATGCACGACTTCTGGAACGCTGACGAGGAGTCCCGTGGCGAGGAGCTTACATCGTTCCTGCAGAACCTCACGCTGCTCGGTGCGGCCGTCGCGTTCTACGAGCACGCGACCGAGAACTAACCGCGAACAACCCGTTTCTACGCCGCCGACGAGTCGATGTCGCCGTCGACGCGCACGAACCCGTAATCGCACTCCGGGCAGTACCACTTCGTCTTCAGCCCGAGATGGAGGTTCGTCGCCGCCGCGCGGTAGAACGTCTGCTCCGCCTCACACTCCGGACAGTCGTGCTCGAGTTCCGTAGCCATGCTTCGGCATCGACACGCGAGGGTGTTTAACGTATCGGGACTACACCGGGAGCGTCGTCTGTCTCGGTCGGTCGTCGCGTGCGCCCTCGTGTTCGAGGATGCGTCGTTTCACCGCCACCGCGTCCGGGTGGTCGAGCGAGAACCCGCCCAGCCCGTCCGCCGCGACGACGCGGTGGCACGGGACGACGATCGCGACGGGATTGCGCCCACAGGCCTGCCCGACCGCGACCGCCGCGCTGTCCAGCGTTTCGGCGAGGTCGCCGTACGTCCGCGTCTCCCCGTACGGGATCGCCGCCATCGCGCGCATCACGTCCCCCGTGAACCCGTCCGGATACGTCACGCTGACGTCGAACGCCTCACGCTCGCCGCGCTCGTACGCCGCGAGCTGCGCGCGCAGCGTCGCCCCGTCGACATCCAGCGTGGCCGTCTCAATCTCGAACGTCGCCCCGAACGCGGTGTACCGCACGGCCGCGACTACGGGATACGGTCAGATAAACGCCATCCGTACCGAGCGGCGCTCGATTCGGCACCGTACGCCGACGCGACCCCAGGCGGGACCTTCTTTGACCGTCGCCACCGACGAGGTGACGATGACCGTTGCACTGTACGCGTTGGAGGGCTGCCCCCACTGCGAGCGGGTCCACGACGCCCTCGACGACCACGGGATCGACTACGAGACGGTGTGGACGGCCGGTCTGCACTCCGAGCGCGACGAAGTCAAACGCGTGAGCGGCCAGCGCGCCGTCCCCGTCATCGTCGACGACGAGCGCGGCGTCACGATGCCCGAATCGGCGAACATCTGCCAGTACGTCGAGCGGACGCTCGCCGAGGCTGAGGCGTGACGATCTACACCGGCCGCGGCGACGAAGGCCGCACCGACCTTCGCGGGGCCGATCGCGTCTCCAAGACGAACGCCCGGATCGAGGCCTACGGCACCGTTGACGAGGTGAATTCGCTGCTCGGCGTCACCCTCCCCACGGGCGACGCGGACGTCGATGACGCCCTCCGGACGGCGCAGAACCACCTCCACGTCGCACAGGCCGACCTCGCGAACCCCGATCCGAGCGACGACGATCCCCGGATCACCGAATCGCACGTCGAGACAGTCGAGGGGTGGATCGACGACGCTGACGCGGAACTTGACCCGCTCACTCACTTCGTCCTCCCCGGCGGGAGCACGGCCGGCGCGTCGCTCCACCACGCCCGTTCGGTCGCCCGACGCGCCGAACGCCGCACCGTCGCACTCGCGGAGACCGAGTCGATCAACGAGACCGTCGTCGTCTACCTCAACCGCCTCTCGGACGCGCTGTTCACGCTCGCACGCCTCCTCAACGCCCGCGAGGGTGTCCCCGAGGACGAGCCCACATACTGATACACCGGATACCGCGATATGGTTTCGGCGATCACTACTGACCGCGCCTCGGGTCGAATAAGCAGCCTTAAGTCTGCCCTGGCGCTACCACGTCGTGCGGGTCGGTGGTCTAGTCCGGTTATGACGGCTCCTTCACACGGAGCAGGCCGGCGGTTCGAATCCGCCCCGACCCATTGGCTCACCTCCTTCGCGTAAACCCACATACGGTAGAGGGTCCCCTATAAAGAACCCCGTCGCGGGTCACCGAGGTTCTACATAAAGCGGCTTCCGGACCATCTTAGCGAGGGTTCAGCAGGTAGCTATTCCCTGGTTCACACGGTCCAACGACACACGGTTGGGACGAGGTCGGAGCGGGTTTCTTCGCGAGAAGTTCTCGGGGTATTGGAGATGCGAGTCAATGAGCATGGCTGTCGGGATACTTTTACCGTATCAATCTTGAAACCGTTGAAGCGGTCGCTTTCGAGCATCGGTCACGCAGAAATCGAACCGCCTCATCCGTCAACCGTAACTGAGGACGCTGTATCCCCTCCCTGCTCGCTCCCGTTGGTCGCTCGCTGAGGAAGAGGGCTTAGCGCCCCAATCAGCTAAACACCGCGGTCACAGATGTACAATCGTTTATCCGTTGGCGTGCCGAAGGCCGACGAACACGATGAAACCCCTCCGACTCGCTGCGACAGCGTCGCTCTCCCTCACGGGCGTCGTCCTGCTCGTTCCGATCCTCAACCACCTCCTCACCGGACCGCTGCCGCTGGGCATCGTTCTGGGCGTGGTCGGCGTCCTCGTCTCGCTCGGTCTCGTCGCCGTCGGCGTGGTCGTTTACCGACTCGACGTCTCACAGACGAACGCCGTTCGGATCGCCGGCTGGAACTTCCTCGGAATCGTCGTCCTCGGTGCGGTCTTCACCTTGCTGTTCACGTACCGGCCCGTCGAAGACGCCGGCTTCCTCTTCGCCGTCGCGCTCTCCGCGGGGGCCGTCGCACACGTCATCATCGGCGTCTACGACGTCCGGCGCATCCGCGCGGAGGAGCTCGCGACCGAGCGCGAGCGTCTCGCCGTCCTCAACACGCTCGTCCGACACAATCTCCGCCACGAGGCCCAACGCCTCCTCTTCGCGGTCGAGCAGGTCCGCGACGCCAACCCCGAGACGGCGGCCGAAGTCGAAGCCGTGGCGGACGACCTCACGGAGATCAACGAGAACGTCCACGCGGTCGAGGAGGCCTTCGACGCCGAACCGTACGACGTCGACGTCGCCGCGACGTGCCGTTCAGTCGTCGAAGACGCCCGTGAGGAGTACGACGTCGACGTGGCGCTCACCGCCCCCGAGACCGCCACGGCGCGAGCCGGGGAGCACCTCCAGGACGCAGTGAGCGAGCTCGTCGAGAACGCGGTCGAACACGGTGGGGACGACCCGACGATCGAGATAGACGTCGTGGTCGACGGCGAAACGGTCGACGTCACCGTCACCGATGACGGCCCGGGGATCCCCGAGTCGGAGCGCGAACTCGTCACGGGCGAGCGGAGTATCACGCAACTCGAACACGGGAGCGGGCTGGGCCTCTGGCTCGTCCGGTGGATCGTCGAGGAGTACGACGGGACGGTTTCGTTTGGCGAGTCCGAACGCGGCGGCGCGGCGGTGACGCTCACGCTTCAGCGGGCCTAAGCGGGGGTTTCTCTCGGTGTCAGAGTGCGTCGAGAACCCGCGTGCGAAACGTTTCGGGATCCGTCGCGATCACGTCGGCCCCGACGTGCTCCATGCCCGCACTCGCGCCATACTGGTAGCCGACGACGTACGCGCCGGCAGCGTCCGCCGCGGCGACGCCGTGCTCCGAGTCCTCGACGACGAGCAGATCGCTCGGGGCGACACCGAGGCGATCGGCGGCGAGTTCGTAGAGGTCGGGTTCGGGTTTGCCCGGGACGTCCTCGTCGCCGGCGGTGACGACGACGTCGAAGGCGTCGGCGAGGTCGAAGCGCTCGAAGACCAGCTCGACCCAGTTCGGAAAGGAGGAGGTGACGAGGCCGACTGGACGGTCACGCGCGCCGATCTCGGCGAGGAGGTCGTGGAAGCCGTCGGTGAGCATCGCCTTCTCCGTGTAGACGGTCGTCGCGTGGCGATCGAAGAGGTCAAAGTACTCCTCGCGCGTGACGGCGACGTCGTAGTCGGCGGCGAGCATGTCGTACTGATCGTAGACGTTGATCCCGACGACGGATTCGGGGTCGATATCGGCGTCCGGGACGGCGGTGGCGAGGATTCCTGCGACTTCCTCGATCCAGTAGCGCTCCGAGTCCACGATGACGCCGTCCATGTCGAAGACGACGGCTTCGATGGTCATGGACGAGCTTCGTCCCGCGACTTCGTGTAGTTGTCGGGACGCTCAGCGCGAGGCGTCGTAGCGCTCACGCGCGGTGGCGAAGTGGGCGGCGCGCAGGCGGACGTCGTCGGGGTGTTCAGCGGCGTCCGCGGGGTGGGCGTCCACGGTGTCGCGGATGGCGTCGAGGGCGGCTGCGCGGACGAGCGCGGCGAGATCCGCACCGGTGTACCCCTCCGTGCGCTCGGCCACGCGATCGAGGTCGACGTCGTCGGCGAGCGGTTTGCCCGTGGTGTGGGCGTCGAGGATGGCGCGCCGCGCGGCCTCGTCGGGGCGGGGGACGTGGACGTGCGTCTCGAAGCGCCCCGGCCGGAGGAGCGCGGGATCAAGGGCGTCGCGGCGGTTCGTCGCGCCGATGACGACGAGGTTCGGGTTCTCCGCGGCGGCATCGAGTTCCGTGAGGAGTTGGCTGACGACGCGCTCGGTCGCCTCGCTCGTCTCCGGGCCGCGCACGCTCCCGACGGCGTCGATCTCGTCGAAGAAGACGACGCAGGGTGCGGTCCGACGCGCGCGCTCGAAGACCTCGCGGACGGCCTTCTCGGACTCCCCGACGTACTTATCGACGAGTTCGGGGCCGGCGACGCGAACGACGTTCACGCCTGCCTCGTGCCCGGCGGCGCGCGCCAGCATCGTCTTACCCGTCCCCGGCGGGCCGTGGAGGAGAATGCCAGTCGGTGGGTCGGTGTTCGCGGCCTCGAAGAGCGGGCCGTACTGGAGGGGCCACTGGATGGCCTCGCGGAGCGTCGCCTTCGCCTCGTCGAGGCCACCGATGTCCGCGAAGGAGACGTCGGGCGACTCGGCGACGACTTCGCGCATCGCGGAGGGGTCGGTGGCGGCGAACGCGGTGTCGAGGTCCGCGCGCGTCACGGTGTCCCGATCGTCGCGGATCGCGGCCATCGCGGCCTCGGTGACGAGCGCACGGAGGTCCGCGCCGACGTACCCGTGCGTTCGGTCCGCGAACGCCCCAAGGTCGACGGCGTCCGCAAACGGCATGCCTCTCGTGAGGACATCGAGGATCTCGGCGCGGCCGTCGCGCGAGGGGACGCCGATCTCGATCTCCCGGTCGAAGCGCCCGGGGCGGCGGAGCGCGGGGTCGATCGCGTTCACGCGGTTCGTCGCGCCGATGACGACGACCTCGCCGCGGCCCTCCAGGCCGTCCATCAGACTGAGGAGTTGGCCGACGATGCGGTTCTCCATGTCGCCGGCGTCGTCGCGCTCGCCCGCGATCGCGTCGAACTCGTCGAAGAAGACGACGCTCGGGGCGTTCTCCTCGGCTTCGGCGAACACCTCGCGGAGCTGTTCTTCGGATTCGCCCTTGTACTTCGAGGTGATCTCCGGACCGGAGACGCTGACGAAGTGCGCGTCCACCTCGTTGGCGACGGCGCGCGCGATGAGGGTCTTGCCCGTCCCGGGCGGGCCGTAGAGCAACACGCCCTTCGGCGGGTCGACGCCGAAGCGCCGGAAGCGACCGGGGTCGGTCAGCGGGAGTTCGACGAGTTCGCGGACGGCCGCGAGCTCCTCGCCGAGGCCGCCGACGTCCTCGTAGGTGACGCCGACGCGCTCGGTGTCATTCGGTGCCTCGTCCGTTGCTTCGCCGGGCGCGGGCTCGCGAACGTCGATCGTCGTCGCGTCCGTTACGACGACGTCGCCGTCCGGGGTCGTGTCGGTGATCTCGAACTCGCCAATTCGGCCGAGCGCGTCGATGCGGACGGTCTCGCCAGCGCGGACGGGGCGATCGAAGAGCGCCGTCCGAACGGCGTCGACGACCGCGTCGCGCTCACGTTCCGGCGGGACGGCGGGGGTGACGACGACGCGCTCCGCGTTGCTGACCGTCGCGCGTTCGACGCGGACGGTGTCGCCGACGCGCACGCCGGCGTTCGAACGGGTCGCACCGTCGATCCGGAGTTCGTCGGCGTCGAGCGCCGCGTCCGGCCACACTTTGGCGACGGTCGCGCGCTCGCCGACGATCCGGACGGTGTCGCCGCTGAGAACGCCGAGTTCGCGGCGGGCGGCGTCAGGGAGGCGGACGATCCCGCGGCCGGCGTCGCGTGCGGTCGCCTCGCGGACGACGAGGCGGGGGGCGCTGTCCTCGCTCATGCCCGCGTGTTGGCGAGCCGGCGATAAAGGGTTGCGGTGGGGAAAACGCCTAACAGGGCGGGCGTCGAGAGTGCGTGTATGGTCGAGGAAACCCAGCGGGACGACATGACGTGGTACCGCTGTGAGAAGTGTGGACTAATGTTCGATTCGGAGGAGGACGCGACACAGCACGAAGGGGCCTGCGACGCCGAAGACCCCTCCTACCTCCAGTAACGACTCATTCGTCGGCGAACAGCTCGAAACTGTACTCCCTGGTCTCGTCCTCCTCGAAGACGAAGACGCGACCGCGTGCAACCTTGGGGTCGGCAGTGATTTCGGCCGCGTAGCCGTCCATCTCGACGGTGACGCCCGGGAAGACCTCCGCCTCCTCGTCGGGTTCGAGCATGACGCGACCGACACCGGTCGTCTCCAGCACCTCGTCGTGCGTGTCCCGGTCGTTCACGTAGCACATTACGCCCTCCGTCTCCGTCGGCGCGAGAACGAGCACCTGGACGTGCATCCCGGGGTTCGTCCGCAGCGTGCCCTCGTGGCGCTCGGGGACGCCGTTGTAGAACGTCTCGCGGCCGTCCGCGTACGTGAGGACGACGCCGTCCGGCGTGAGCTCGACGGGGAGGGTCTCCGGGGCGACGTCGTTCCGATAGCTCATATCGGCTTCTGTGCCTCCGCGCGCAAAAGCGCCGCGCTCGGCCGTCGCGCGGACCGCCACCGCTAAGTGGTGCGTCGGCAACCCTCAGATATGGACGGCAGCGCCGAGGCCCCCGCGGCCGGCACCGTGTTGAACGCGCTCGCGACCGGCCGTGGTGCCGCCTTCGCCATCGACCGGTACACGCGGGCGTCCGTCGACCTCGGCGGCGAGACGGTCACGGGGACCGTCGCCGAGGCCCCCAAGGCCGACACCCGGCTCGTCGAGCGATGCGTCGAACTCGTCCTCGACGAGTACGGCGGCGCGGACGCCCCAGCCGGCGGCCACGTCGAAACGGAGTCCAAGGTCTCGATGGCGGCCGGCCTCAAATCATCGAGCGCGGCCGCGAACGCGACCGTGCTCGCGACGCTCGACGCGCTCGGCCTCGCCGACGACGTTCCGCGCGAGGACGCGGCACTCCTCGGCGTTCAGGCGGCCCGCGATGCCGGCGTGACCGTCACCGGCGCGTACGACGACGCGAGCGCGAGCATGCTCGGCGGGCTCACGGTCACCGACAACGACCGCGACGTCCTGCTCACGCGGGACGATCCCAACTGGGACGTCCTCGTCTGGACACCCGATCGGCAGGCGTTTAGCGCCGACGCGGACGCAGAGCGGTGTGCGCGGATCGCGCCGGTCGCCGAGCACGTCGAGGAACTGACGCTCGCGGGGCGCTACGGCCTCGCGATGACGATCAACGGCTTCGCGTTCTGCGGGGCGCTCGGCTTCTCGCCGGCCCCGCTCGTCGAGGCCATGCCCGCCGTCGATGGCGTCTCGCTCTCGGGGACCGGCCCGAGCTACGTCGCCGTCGGCGACCGGGAAACAGTGGAGGATTTACAGGACACATGGGAGACGAAACCGGGAACGACGTTTCGCACGACGACGCAACACGACGGCGCACGGACGAGATGAGCCTCGACGAGCTCCGCGCGGAGATCGAAGGGATCGACCGCGACATCGTGGAACTCATCGCGCGACGCACCTACGTCGCGGACGCCGTCGCCGACGTCAAAGCACAGCAGGACCTCTCGACGACCGACGAGGCCCAAGAGGAAGCCGTGATGGCGCGCGCCGGCGAAAACGCGGAGGCGTTCGACCTCGACTCGAACCTCGTGAAGGCGGTGTTCCGGCTGCTCATCGAGTTGAACAAGATAGAGCAAAGAGAACATGGCCCAATCGATAGACGGCACGAGGATACATGGACTGATGAATAGCACTCGCTGAGGAGGTCTGCAAGCATTCTAGTCCAATTCACCTAATGGGCCTTCTCGTTCCTCAAACGGACGCAACGAGACAGTGCTCGTTTCTCAAACTGTTTCACGAGCCGACGCAAAAACTGCCGACGGCTGGCTCAAGTCGTTTAGTTTCGCATGGAACCAGCGTATGTTAACTACCCCAGCCTACTTCGCTCACCCTGACGGGTTCGCTCGTGGCGGGTGGGGCTTGTCCGTGAACTCGGCCTCGAACCCATCAGGGTAGCCGTTGAACACGACCGCGGGGGAACCTTCTTGCCGTCCGCGACTGTTCCTGCATCCACTGATGGACACTGTACCGATAGTCGGGGGAGCGTACCGTGTCGGGTGAGGACGACGGGGACGACTTCGCCGACGCGTTTGACGGCGACGGTCCCGACGACTTCGAGGACGCCTTTAGCGGCGGTAATGGTGGCGGCGGCAGCGGCGGCGGTGGCGACTTCGGTTTCGACACCGGCGACGAACCCGACCCCAGCGAGTTCGGCTTCGGCGGTGGGGGTGGCGGTGGAGGTGGCGGGAACGACGAGTTCGCCGACTAGGCGTTTGAATCTGCCATTCCCCGCATCAACTTCGGCGTCGGCGGCCTCGACGAGATGGTGCAGGGAGGGATCCCCGAGCGGAGCCTCCTCGTCACCATCGGCGGTGCCGGGACCGGGAAGACCACCTTCGGCCTCCAGTTCCTCCAACACGGTATCGAGAACGGTCAGAAGGGTGCGTTCATCACCTTGGAGGAGAGCTACGACCGCGTCGTCCAGAGCGCCGGCGAGAAGGGGTGGCCCTTCGAGGAGCATGTGCAGAACGGCAATCTCGCCGTCGTCGACCTCGACCCCGTCGAGATGGCGAACAGCCTCTCCAGCATCCGCAACGAACTCCCGCAGCTCGTCGAGGAGTTCGGGGCCGAACGCCTCGTCCTCGACTCCGTCTCCCTCTTGGAGATGATGTACGACGACCAAGCGACCCGCCGCACCGAGATCTACGACTTCACCAAGGCGCTCAAGAACGCCGGCGTCACCACCTTCCTCACCAGCGAGGCCGACCAGGACAACCCCTTCGCCTCCCGCCACGGCATCATCGAATATCTCACCGATGGCGTCGTCGTCCTCCGCTACGTCCGCCCGGAGGACTTCCGCGAGACCCGCCTCGCCGTCGAGATCCAGAAGATCCGCGACGCCAACCACTCCCGCGAGACAAAACCCTACGAGATCACGAACGACGGGATCTCGGTGTACCGGCAGGCGAACATCTTCTAAACGACCTTTTGCTGCGCGCCTTCGGCGCTGGCAAAAGCTCGGCCAAAAGCCCTGCGCGCTCCCGTCGCGTCCCTCCGGGACGCGGTGGTCGCGCTTGGGCCCGAGCGATCCGCGCTCGGTGAACCGCGCGACTACCGGGTCCTTCGGACCACTCGTCGCGCGGACGCTAGCCCCGTGGTCCGTTCCGCTCTTCTGCTGTATATAGTCAGGTGGACACGGCGGCATCTATTCCGGACCCCAACCACTCTGTTGAGCATCCGCGAGCGTTAACGAGACGGCTTAGTGGTTAGGGGAAGTTATGGAGGTGGCGCCTGATACGAGAGTATGTCTGGAGATCG